>CAZCDT010000004.1:29955-71434 GCA_964497525.1 uncultured Bacteriovoracaceae bacterium | reverse complement strand
ATAACACTTTTTCCGAAGAAAAAGTCTCCAAAGTATATAGGGGGCTAGAAAGAAAGCTGCAAGGCCCAGATTCGTTGGTTAAATAAAAATGTTGAGGCAAAAGATTTACCTTGTGGATTTGGTATTGAATTTTTAGATTATGATGATAATTTCTTAAAAGCAATTGATTCACTTTTTAACAAGGGTGCAGGCCATAAGCAGCAAGAAGTCAGGACTTGATTCAATAAATTTTTTTAATGAACTAGCATCGCGTTGGGATTCTATTTTAAGACCTCATGATTTTGATACTATCCCATTAATATTAAGACGGGCAAGTGTATGTGCTCATCATACGGTACTAGATGTTGGCGCAGGAACAGGAATTCTTACTCCATTTTTATTAGATCTTGGTGTGTTCGATATTCTTGCAATAGATAGTTCTGAAAAAATGGCATTTCGTTATAAAGATAAATTCCCTACAAATGAAATTATTACAGCAGATTATTTAGAATATGATTTTTGTTCTAAGAATTTTGATAGAATAATTGTCTATAATGCTTTTCCACATTTTTTCGATAAAAAACTTTTTTTCAAAAAAAGTATTACCCTTTTAAGGCCCGGAGGCATTCTTGTTATTGCTCATTCTGTGAATCGAGATAAGTTAAATCATATTCATAAAGAAGCAGGCAAAGAGGTTGAACACGATTTATTGCCAAATGACTTAGAAATGAACAGACTATATGAGTTTGCTGGTTTTTGTGATATCGTTGTAGAAAATGGTAGTTACTTTTATTCATCAGGAAAAAAGGCAGACTAGATGTTACTACAAAAAAGATTTGTTGATATTGCTGTTAAACACAGATATCAGATTGCGGTTTATGATAGAGTTTTAAAAAAAAAAGCAAGTTATAATAAACTTTTAATCACCTCTTTTATTTTGGCAAAAAAATGGCAATGCATTAAAGAAGAGAGAATTGGGGTCTTGCTTCCAAACTCAATTGGTGGGGTGGCAGCTTTACTCTCAATGGCATTTGCTGAAAAAACTCCTGTTATGATTAACTATGCAATGGGGGTTGATGAAAATATTTTAAATGCAGAAAAAAAATGTGGCATAAAATATATTCTAACCTCAAAAAAACTACTCGAAAAACGCAATATTAAACCAAGAGAAAATATGATTTTTTTAGAAGATATTATTCAAAAAATATCTTTAAAAGAAAAAATAATTGGTATTTTAAAATCTGTTACACCACATAAATTTATTCCAAAACATTCTGAAACCAAAGAGGCTGTTATTTTATTTACCACAGGCAGTGAAAAAGAACCGAAAGCGGTTCCGCTTACCCATAAAAATATTCTTTCAAATATTTATGGAATTGAAGATGCTATAAAAATTTATAGCAGTGACCGTTTTATATCTGTGTTGCCAATTTTTCATGTTTTTGGAATAACAGGGTGTGTGTGGTTACCAATTTTAAATGGAGCTTCTATTATAACTCACGCCAATCCTCTTGATTATGCTGCGATTGTAGAGAGTATAAAAAAGTTTAAAGCAACTCTTCTTTTAGGAACTCCCAATTTTTTGGCAGGATATGTAAAAAAATCAAAAGATGGAGATTTTTCTTCTCTTAGAGTCGTTGTTTCTGGTGCCGATCGTCTTTCGCAAGATTTACGAAATGAATATTTTAATCGTCATAAAATAAATATTCAGGAAGGGTATGGAGCGACAGAAACCAGTCCTGTTATTACCCTATCTAGAGCACACGAAGTAAAACATGGCAGTGTTGGAAGAGTGATATGTAATTTAGATTTAAAAATTGTGAATATAGATACAGGTGTTGAATTATCAAAAAATATGGAAGGAAAAGTTTTGGTAAAAGGTGATTCTGTAATGTCTGGTTATCTTGATGCAGATAAAGAGACTGCAAAAGTTTTAAAAGACGGTTGGTATGATACTGGAGATATTGGTGTTATTGATAACGATGGGATGTTGTGGCTTAAAGGAAGGCATCGTAGATTTGTAAAAGTATCTGGCGAGATGATATCTTTGGCCGCTCTAGAGATGAGAATTGAAGAAATTTTGCCTCCCGAAACACTTTGTTGTGTTGTTGAGAAAAAAACAGATAATGGAAATAAAAATCCTGAATTAATAATGGCAACAACTTATAAAGATATCTCGATAGATACTGTTAATGCTCATTTGTCTAAATATTTTCCACGATTTGCGATGCCAAGGGAAATCCGTTTTTTTGAAGAATTGCCAATCTTAGGAAGCGGTAAGGTTAATTTTAAATTGGTAGAGCAAATTTGTTCAAAGTGATACTAACGATCTGTAGATTTTTTCTTTAAGTCGCGCCAGCTTTTATTGACTCTATTTTTTCTTGTTTGTTGATATTCCCTTACGGCATTATTGTGCTCCTTATATGTCTTGGAAAAGATATGAGTACCATCATTCCTGCTAACAAAATAAAGATAATCACTCTCTTTAGGATTTAATACTGCATCAATGGCCGCAATTCCAGGATTACAAATTGGTCCTCTAGGCAATCCCGATATTGTATACGTGTTATATGGAGATGGTGTTGTTAGATGTTCTTTTTTTATATTTCCATTATATGTTTCAAATATTCCATAAATTGTGGTCGGATCAGATTGCAACCTCATCCTCTTTTTTAGTCTATTAAAAAATACACTTGCAATTAATGGACGCTCAAAAGCCGCTCCAGTTTCTTTTTCGACAATTGATGCCAAAATTATTACAGAATGCAGTTGTGCTCCTTCCAAATGAATATTTGCCTTTTTTAGTTGTACAAAAAACTCTTTAACCATTTGAGTGATAACTTCTTTTGGGTCTGAATTTTTCATAAATCTATATGTGTTAGGAAATAAATATCCTTCAACTCTTTCTGCATTTATGCCAAGAGATAGAACAAAATCTCGGTCCTTTGCAGCTTCTACAAATGCGAGATAAGATGTAATTTGTTTTTCTTCTAGAAGTTTTGCAATTTCAAAAATATTTTTGCCTTCGGGGATTGTTACTGCTGGAGTTATGGGTCTACTGTACAATAAGGTATTCACGACTTGTAGCAAACTGGAATTACTCTTTATTAAAAAAGTACCGGATTTGAACTTGCCTGTTAACTCTTTTAGTCTGACATATCGATACAATAACGTTGGGTTATCTATTATGCCTTGCGTATGAAGATTTTTATTGATTGTTGCGAAGCGCTCTCCAGGAGCAATGAAAAATTCAACATCTTCTCCGTAATATGAAACTTTATTTAAGTCATAATGAATTTTATATCCTATGGCCATGATGACAGTGGAAGTAAGTAATATACAAACTATTATCCATTTTATAAATTTCATGAAGCCCCTCATATTATTTCTAAAATGATAAAAGGTAATTGGATAATATGCAAAAAATAAAAATTATGACTTGATGAAATCTTCTAAAATTATTGCAGCAGATAGTGAATCAATTTTCTCGAGATTTACTTTGAAGTTATATTGCGGAGAGTTTTTCATCCTATTTTCGGCCTCGAATGATGTTAGAGTTTCATCTTGTAAATATATTGGTATTTTTATTTCAGATAACATTAAATCATGAAATTTTTTCACTCTTTCTGTCATTAAAGATGAATTGCCGTCAAGATATAGTGGTAGCCCTAAAACGACAATATCAATTGATTCGTTATCTATAATTTTTAAAATTTCTTTAAGTAATTGCTCATCATTTAGGTAATTGATTTTTGAAAATGGAGTTGGATAGGGGTCTTTACCAACACAAAATGTTGCAATCCCCGTATAGACTGTTCCATAATCGATGCCAAGAATAGTCTTATGTTGAAATTTTAAATATTTTGGAAAATTACTAAAATCATTCATTCGAGAATTTAAACCATAGACTTAATTATTTGGAAAGTTTAAAAAAATGATCTTGACAAGAAAATTAATAGATATATTATAGAATTTGTTCAACCTTAAAATCCCTAAAAATTAAACATTAAACCGATAATTAATAAGCGTACATGGTTTGGATTTTTTTACTAAGTGATATAAAAATGTTTTGTGTTTCTTTCGATAAAAAATAATAGCGTATAAATCTACTAACAGGAGAGAGCTTCAGATGCATCTTAATGATTTACGAGAAAAAACAATTAAGGAATTAACCGACATCGCTACAGAGTTAAATGTAGAAAATCCAGGTGGGATGAAACGCCACGAACTGATCTTTGCTATTTTAAAAGCACATGTAAATAACGAAGAAGAAATACAAGGAGAGGGGGTTTTAGAAATTTTACCTGATGGCTTTGGTTTTTTGCGTTCTCCAAAATATAACTATTTACCGGGTGCTGATGATATTTATGTAAGTCCAAGTCAAATTCGCCGTTTTGGTCTTAGAAAAGGTGATACTGTTTCAGGAGCAATACGTCCTCCAAAAGATGGAGAAAGATATTTTGCATTAACAAAAGTTAACGAAGTAAATTTTCAAACGAGTGAAGACCACAAGAAAACAGTATTGTTTGATAATTTAACTCCTCTTTATCCTACAGATAAGCTTAATTTAGAGTATCATCCGACAAATTATTCCACTCGTATAATTGATTTATTTGTACCACAGGGGAAAGGTCAAAGATGTTTAATCGTTGCTCCGCCAAAAGCTGGTAAAACAATGCTTTTACAAGATATGGCAAATGCGATTACAGCAAATCATAAAGATACATTTGTGATTGTTCTTTTAATTGATGAGCGTCCAGAAGAAGTTACAGATATGGAAAGAAATGTGAAGGCAGAAGTGATTTCTTCTACTTTTGATGAGCCAGCAACAAGACACGTACAAGTTGCAGAAATGGTTATTGAAAAAGCAAAAAGATTAACAGAAGCAGGAAAGCATGTTGTCATTCTTCTAGACTCAATTACAAGGCTTGCAAGAGCTTATAATGCTGTTGTGCCACCATCTGGAAAAATTTTATCTGGCGGGGTGGATTCTAATGCTCTACATAGACCAAAAAGATTTTTTGGTGCTGCACGAAATATTGAAAATGGTGGATCTTTAACAATTATTGCAACAGCATTGATTGATACAGGTTCAAGAATGGATGAGGTTATTTTTGAAGAGTTTAAAGGTACTGGAAACTCAGAAATTCAGCTAGATAGAAAACTATTAGAAAAAAGAATTTTTCCTTGTTTAGATATTAATAAATCTTCAACTAGAAAAGAAGAGCTTCTAATGTCTCAGCAAGATTTACAAAGAGTATTTTTGCTTAGAAGAGTATTGCATCCGATGAACACAATTGATGCTATGGAATTTACTTTAAGTAGAATTACAAAAACAAAAACCAATGCAGATTTTCTTGATTCAATGAATGAATAAAGGTTGATTGCAATTTTTAAGGAAATAAATTTGTGGCAGAAAAATATACCTCGATAGGAGGACAGGCGGTTATAGAAGGGGTGATGATGAGATCACCGAATGCTTTTGTGATTGCTGTTAGAAAAAGCGATGGCACAATTCAGCTTCGTAGAGATCAGTGGTTTGGTTTATCTAAAAAATTAAATTTTTTGCGCAAACCATTTTTGCGTGGCTGTTTGGTTTTATTTGAAACAATGGCCAATGGAATTAGTGCTCTTAATTATTCTGCTAATGTTGCAATGAAAGATGAAATGCGAGCAGAAGCAATAAAAAAGGGAATGACAGAGGAAGAGTTTGAATTAAAACAAAAAAAATCGGAATCGATTGGTTTTGCAACATTTTTTTCAATTCTTGCTTCATTTGTCCTTGGTATTTTGTTATTTGTATTTTTACCACATGCAATGACTGCTCTTATGGAACATTTCGCTGGGGCAAGTTGGGGACTTGATAGTTTTGAATTTCATGCTATTGATGGATTGATTAAAGCATCTATATTTGTGTTATATGTATACTTAATTGGATTTTTTCCAGATATAAAAAGAGTTTTTCAGTATCATGGTGCAGAACACAAGTCGATTTCAACTTTTGAAGCTGGGGAAGCATTAACTGTTGAGAATGCTAGAAAATACACAACAAAGCATCCACGCTGTGGGACAACTTTTGTTTTTTTTCTACTGTTTATTTCAATCGTCTTATTTACAGGTATTTTTGTTGTGATTCCTGTAGGAGAGGGGCAGCCTCTTGTAATTAAACATCTTTTCGCTATTGTATTTAAAGTCTTTTTAACAATTCCGATTGCAGGAATTTCTTTTGAACTTTTAAAGTTTCTTGGGAAAAGGTGTAATACTTGGTGGGGAAGGCTTTTTAGTGCTCCAGGAATGATGCTTCAGCGTTTAACGACAAAAGAACCAGATGATAAACAGTTAGAGGTTGCCTTAACTTCGCTTCGTGCAGTTTTATTTTTAGAAGAAAAATATAATTTAAAAAGTGTTGATAAAAAAATCATACAAAGAGATGAGGTCTCAATTTCTTCATATGATGAAATTGTTGCATCAAATTTAAAGCTCAAAGATTTTTTGGAATAAAAGATTATGTTTTCTAAACTCGATGCTGTCGTACTTCGTTTTGAAAAATTAACAGAAAGGTTGGCCGATCCTACTATTTATGACAGACAAGAAGAATTTAAAGCAACATCTGGAGAAAGGGCAGCACTTGTAGAGCTTGTCGATGCTTATAAAGAGTACAAAAAAATTATCGAAAATTTGGAATCTTCTAAAGAAATTTTAAAAAATGAAAACGATGAAGAAATAAGAGAAATGGCAAAAGAAGAAGTTTCTGAAATCGAAAAAATTCTTCCAGATCTAGAGGCAAAATTAAAAATTTTGCTTTTACCCAAAGACCCTTTAGATGAAAGAAATGTTATGATTGAAATTAGGGCCGGAGCAGGAGGAGATGAGGCATCTATTTTTGCCGCGGACGTTTATCGAATGTATCAAAACTATTTAAAAACAAAGAACATGCGAGCAGAGTTAATCTCTCTTAGTCCAAATGATCATGGACTTAAAGAGGTGATTTTTAGAGTTACTGGTGAAAAAGTGTATTCTATTTTTAAATATGAATCTGGAGTCCATAGAGTACAAAGAGTTCCTAAAACCGAGGCGCAGGGGAGAATTCATACATCAACGATTACTGTTGCGGTGTTACCAGAAGTTGATGATGTCGAATTTGAGTTAGATATGAATGAAGTGCGTATTGATGTTTACCGCTCTGGTGGTAGTGGTGGACAATCTGTTAATACTACAGACTCTGCAGTTCGAGTAACACATATACCATCAGGAATGAGTGTTGCTATTCAAGATGAAAAATCTCAAATAAAAAATAAGGCCAAAGCTTTAATGATTTTAAGAAATAGAATTTATGATCAAATGGTTCAGGCCCAAAAAGCAGAACTTGACGCAAAAAGACTTGGGCAAGTAGGAACTGGAGATCGTTCGGAAAGAATTAGAACTTATAATTTTCCACAAGGTCGGTTAACCGATCATCGAATTGGCCTAACTCTTTACTCTTTAGATAAAATAATTGAAGGAGAACTTGGCCCAGTAACTGATGCCCTAATAGCTCATCATCAGGCAGAATTACTTAAAGGACAAGAGTTTTAAAACTTGGATATAAAATCTCAAGAAATAAAAAATTTTTTTTATGAGAATCAAGATTATTTACTTGAAGCATATCCAGGTATTAATCTAAGTTATTTTGAAGAAACCTTTCTTTTATTTATTGAAAATCCTAAACATATCGATGATAAATTTAAGAGTTTATTTAATTGGTCTCTAGATAATATTTCAAATTTTAAAAACTTGCTTTTAAATGGCGTTCCGCTGCAATACATTACGGGTAAAGCATACTTTTATTCGCTTTGTTTGAAAGTATCCCCAGAAGTTTTAATTCCAAGATTTGAGACTGAAATATTGGTAGAGATGGCACTAGAAGAGTTAAGCAATCTGCATCCAAAAGTTAAGCGGCCTGTTTCAGTGATTGATATCGGAACAGGAAGTGGAGCAATAATTTTGGCAATATTAAAAGAAAGTAAAGTTCCTATTAGTGCTTTTGCCTCTGATATTTGCAGCAGTGCTTTAAATATTGCAGAGATAAATTATAAGCAGTTAAAATCTCAGCTTAAAATATTGCCACCGGTAGAAGTTTTTTGCACAGACCGCTTGAGTGATATTAATCAGACATTTGATGTAATTGTCAGTAATCCTCCATATATTATGGAGAATTTAGATCGGCAGACAACCCATTTAGGAGTTATTAAATATGAGCCCCATAGAGCTCTCTTTTTAAATGACTTTGAGTATTTTAAGTGGTTTGAAGTTTTCTTTAAGCAAATTAGTGAAGCATTAAATCCAGAAGGTGTGGTCTTAATTGAAGGCCATGAAAATCATTTACAAGAACTAAAAAACATCGCTATAAAAATTGGTTTTAAGGATGTTTCTGTGATTCAAGATTATACTGATCGTGATCGATTTTTAAGGATGAAAAAAAATGGATAAATTAATTGTTCAAGGACCAGCAAAATTAAGTGGCAAGGTTAATATCTCAAGGTCAAAAAATGCTTGTTTACCTATTCTTGCAGCAGTTTTATTAAGTGAAAAGCCCGTGCATTTATACGATTTGCCTGCTCTTCGAGATATAAAAACAATGATTAAGCTTTTAGAAAAATTGGGAGTTGTTGTTACAAAAAATAAAGATGTAACTATTTTTGATGCAAAAAATATTACATCATTAGAGGCAACATATGAGCTTGTAAAAACCATGCGTGCTTCTATTTTGGTTTTAGGACCTTTGCTTGCACGATTTAAAAAGGCCAAAGTTTCTTTACCAGGAGGTTGTGCAATCGGCACTAGACCGATTGATATTCATTTGAGCAATTTAGAAAAAATGGGCGTCAAGATTGATTTGCAAGGTGGATATGTTGAGGCCACAACAAAAAAAGTACGTGGTACTTCCTTAACTCTTTCTTTTCCTTCAGTTGGTGCAACTGAAAACTTAATGATGGCCGCAGCACTAACAGGAGAAGTTACTACTATTGAAAATGTTGCTCTTGAACCTGAGATTGATGATTTAGCAGAAGTATTAATGAAAATGGGTGTAAAAATTGAGGGGATTGGAACTTCTAAGCTTATAATTCATGGATTATCTTCTTCGTCTGAGATTAAAGAAATAAAACACCGTGCTATTGCAGATAGAATAGAAACTGCAACTTATGTAATGGCCGGCATTATCACAAATTCAGAGATAGAGGTTTGTGAGTGCTCACCAAATCATTTAGATGCAGTCTTGGTTACATTAAAAGATATGGGGGCCAAAATTGAAACAACTAGCAGTTCCATAAAAGTTTTTCCTTCAACACTAAAAGGAATAAAAGTTGATACAGCTCCTTATCCAGGATTTCCTACAGATGTTCAGGCCCAACTGATTGCATTGGCAACAATGGCAAATGGAGCATCAATTGTTAGTGAAAATATTTTTGAAAATAGATTTATGCATGTCTCAGAACTGATTCGTCTTGGGGCCAGAATTGTATTAAAAGGTAATTCTGCAATCATTGAAGGTGGAGGAGAGCTTACTGGAGCTCCTGTAATGTGTACTGATTTAAGGGCCAGCGCAGCGTTAGTTTTAGCAGCATTGGCCGCAAATGGTGAAACAACTATTCAACGAGTTTATCACTTAGATAGAGGATATGAAAAACTTGAAAAGAAATTACGAGGTCTTGGAGTGATTATTGAGCGCCGAAATGATCATGATGATTAGATATATAAGAGGATAACGCAATGAGTGAAAATTGTTTGTTTTGTAAAATTATTGAAGGTTTAATTCCATCAAAAAAAGTTTTTGAAAATGAAAAAGTTTTTGCATTTAAAGATATTTCTCCAATGGCAAAAGAGCATATTTTATTTGTACACAAAAAGCATAGCAAAAATGTTGTAGATCTTTTCTTAAATGATTCATCTCAAATTATTGATATTTATTCTGCAATATCAGAATATGTAAAGCGGGAAAATATTTTAGAGTCAGGATTTAGAATTGTTGTGAATACTGGAAAAAATGCAGGGCAAACCGTTTTTCACACACACTTTCATCTTTTATTTGGCGAGGACTTAGGAACTTTTGGAGCATAAAGACTCAAGTCCCCAGATAATTATCCAAGGACTTGAATGTTTATAAATTGTTATTCTATATCAACCATTATACTGTACTGTTTGCTTTGAAAGGAGTTGTGAGTAGAGCTTGTGCAAGAAACAGAATGGCCATTACAGCCTGCCATATCAATGCACCCAACAGATCTAGAATAATCAACATTTTTTGGGGCAATAAACTCTAACTCGGTTAAATTAGAAATATCAATTGAAACAACTAAACTTTTATTTTGATCATCCCAAAAGATGTTTGATAAAGATGAAAGTTTAATCACTCCCTCTGGAAGTTTAATTAGGGAATCCATTTCGTTAAGAGAGCTAATTTTTTGGGACAGCATGTTTACAAAACTACGTTCTACAACATCACAATACTCATAGCGTGTCAGCTCTAGACCTTTCTTCATATACATAACACCATATTTTCTTTGAGAGTTAGTGTCTTTGTAGCTTGGGATACTCATCATCCCTGATACTTTGATAATGGCTTTTTTACCACCTTTGGTGTCGAGAATATGATTTTCATCGGCACGCAAACTAATACTGTGAGAGTGTCTTTGTACTTTTTCTTCTCTTGTATTTGTTGCATCTATACCAAAAATATAGCTGTTTGTTGTTTTGAAGTTTTTAACTTTAATATTATTCGCATCTAATTTTATTAATTCACTACTATTTGTTATGCTATTTGGAGTAACGTAAAAATCTTGTACATTATTATTTTGATAAAGAAGAACTCTAGAAGTTTTATTATAGATATTTGTAATAAAATCATTGAAAGATAGTTTATTTTTTTTCTTATCATGAAATGAGAATTCGTTAAGAGAGATCATCATAGAACTGTTGTGTTTGTGTAATGTAATAAAATTGATGAAATCTTCGATCTCCTTTTTGTCGGATAATTCACATGTGGCAATACTTTCTTCAGGTATTTTTGCAGTTAAAAAGATCTTTTCATCACGTAAAGAACACTGCATCCTTTTTATCGGCAAAACGTCTCCAGAATCAGAGTATAGAAAAATAATAAACTTCAGATTAGATATTTCTTCAATTATTGAAAGGTTTTGAGCAAGAGAAAATGAAAAATTAAACTGCATAGTTGATTTTTGTGAAAGAAAAGATTTTAAATTTCTATTCTTCCAAAAAAACTCCATGGCAAATGGTGCAAGAAATGTTGTAGTAGGTTTCCAAAGCACTTCTGGAGAGTACTTTAGAAAATTTTCTAGTACTTTTTGTTCTTTATTGCGTGATGTTTCAAACGTGATAATATCTTGTTCGCTTATAATTTTGGTTGTAACGTCTGTAAATTGTATTATAGGAAGATTTGCTTGATACTTATTGCTGCCAAACGAGTCTTCGTCGATATCAAAAATGCCGTCTCCATCTGAATCAATTTCCCAAATGTTTTCCATTTTTTTGTCCACACCAATTCTTTGACTTTTATTTGAATCTTTGCCGCATCCAAACATAGCGAGTGAAATAGATAATATTAGTGCAAGCGTAATAAAAAAACTCATTTTCATAATAGATACTCCTTGTTTGTTCATCGCCTTTAACTAAAAAGATGATGAAACTTTTTTGTTTCTACTTTCAGGTAAGGCACTAATAATTGGAAACTAGTTGTAAGTAAAAGAGTGTATGTTTTTTTAAAGTCGATTTTTCACTTTTGAAATGCTGAAAGGATGATTTACTTTTTTGAAGAAAGTGAAAGAATGTGATTAATTCCATCGCACAAGGCGGAAATAACACTTTTTGAAAGTCTTGATAGTTCTTGGGTATTTGCCATGATTAAAACTGGACTTTGATTAAAGGTAACTGTTGCAACAAGTTCTTCTTTTTCTTTTGCAAATTCTTGGATTTCGAAGTTGTTAGAAAATTCTTTTTTATAAGAATCGATCAATAACTTGTCTGTACTATTTCCAGAGACAGGGTTGGGAACGAGCACTCCCTCCATTCGTGTTTGAATCAGTTGATTTTTAGTATTGCTGTCTTTTGGGGCAACCCATATGTCGTTATAAACTACCTTAAGGGCAGTACAACCGATATTTGATTTTAATAAAAACCAAAATTCTTCAAAAAAAGATGTTCTATCTTGCAAGAACAATTTACCAAGATGATCGACTACTTTAAATAGCTCATCTAAAAGCGACATATTATTTTGTAAAACCCATGTTTGACGAGATTTATACACGATGTTTATAATCTCCAAATCAGATGCTTTCTCGAAGTTATCTATATTGATATTGAAATCACTTGCATCTCTAATTGGATAGTGCTTTATATTTTTACTAAGATTTTTCAGTGTTTCTAGGTCGCAGTTTTCCTTACTGTAAAGAAGTAGAGAGATATTTTTGTCGTTAATTTCATCAAGATCTGCAACATGAGTATTTACAGCTTCTTGTAGTTTAAATTCTTTAAGCACGACACTATTGTTGTTTTTTACAAATCCAATGAAAAAATGCATGAGAATATTCCCTTGGTCTCAATGTTTTTTTTGATTATATACTTGTTGGAGTCTCTTTTTCAAGAAACTTACTCTACTTGCGGTATAATTGTTTCCTCTCTAGTAATGATCATAGATTAAAAGTATTATAATACAATAAGCTGTTTACTTTTTTTAGAAAATGCAACAGGGATAATAGATGAACTATTTTATAATTGCCATATCTATTCTTTTCTCTAATTTTACGCTTTATGCTCAAGACGAGAGAGTTTTTAGAGATTTTTTTTTAGGAAAATACAGTGAAAAAGATTTCGATGTAGAGACATATAAAAATTTAAAAGATAAATGGCGCGTGAGTACGCCAATGTATCGAATAGATCTTGATAATGATGGACTGCTTGAGAGTATTCTTGTTGAAAAAAGTGATGGAAAAGATTGGTTTCATATATTAGGAAATGATAATTTAAGATTATTTTCTTTGAAACTATCGACAAAAGGATCACAATCATACCTACATAAGGTTCATATAAAACAGTTATCAAAAGGTATAAAGCTACTTCTTTTGCATTTTTATGAAGGATACACCGAATATTTTGATTTTTTAGGAACTTCTAGAATATATTTTGTAACAATTGAGGATAATGATTTAACAAAAATATATTCATATGCAGGTCCTTATATTTTTAGCGAGCATCGCAATTTTAAAAAAAGTTATGGGCAAAAGATTTTTGATATATCCTTATATGATTATAATAATGATGGTGTTCGAGAAGTTATTGTCGGTTATAATAAAATCAAAAGGGTTTTTGCGTATTTACAAAAAGGAAAGTGGAGTGGTCTATGATGCTTTCTTTTCGGATTCAATTTGTAATTCATCATTTTGTATAAGAGATATTTTTTTACTTTGAGGCATTGTAAGTTTTAAAATTAAAAGAATTGATAGAGGGAAAACAAGAAACAAAAAAGATAGTAGTATTGGAAAACTATCCGTTTGCGTGTTTTGATTCATCGTTGCGATGGCCCGTTGGCCTGTAAAATCATAACCTTGATTTTTATGAGGCGGAATGTATGGTAGGTCATCAATAGAGATTCCCATTACAGGATCTACCGCTGGAGATCTGGCCATAGATACAGATGGTATAATAAAAAACACACCAAGTATTAAGATAATACAGATAAAAAGGTTCTTCATTGGCCATGTTTTTTTCATGTTATTGCCTATACTAACAAATGAGAGTCACTTTAAAGTATAGTCCCCCTTATTGATATGATAAATAGAAAAGTCATATTTTAAAAGAGGGAAAAAGTCGCCTATCTAAGTAGAATTACCAATTATATGTAAAAATAATCTAGATTTACACTTATGATAAGCTGGAAAAATATCCAAGTAAAACAGGCGGTTTTATGTTGTTAAAAACAGAGCGTGCAACGGTAAATGATTTGTATGAACTCTATTCTTTGTATATGTCTATATATGGAGATGATTATCCTTTACCACTTGGAACTAATCAAAAGGTAATGAAAAATGCTCTTAGTAATCCAGATAAATTTTTATGGAATGTAACAAGAGATTGCGCCAAGGCCGGGATTATTGTTGGCTCTGCAATTATTGAAGTTGATTTAGAGTATAAAATTGGAAAATTAGCAGGGGTTGTTGTTCATCCAGATTATAGAGAAAATAAAATTGCTTACAATTTAATTCAAACAGGGATTCAAGAAGCACTTTGTGAATCTGGAGTTGTTAATTCTATTTACACAACGACAAGAACATTAGATGTGGCCCCGCAAAGAATGTGTTTAAAAAATGGGTTTATACCTCTGGGAATTTTTCCAAATGCGCGAAAAATAAAAAGCTATGAGACCTTAACATTGATGGGTATTTTTAAAGAAGGTGTATTACAAAATCGTAATCCTTTAGAAAAAGTGCATGAATCTATGTTGCCAATTGTAAAAATAATAGATCGTTTAACTGGCAGTGATTTAGAACACGGTAAGGTTTTAAGCGGAGTCGGTCCAACTCTTTTAAAGGATATAAGCGAAGAAGAGTATATTGAAGATATACATGGCTTTGAGCTTATATATGCTCCAGAGTTTGTAAAAAGAAAGTTTAATAAAGCCTTTTTGAATGATCGTGAATCTGCATTTTATCCATTTCATGATCCAAATTTATTAATTACGAGTAATCTTGGAGAACTTGAAATATATGCCAGTTTTAATAAAAAGGATCACTATTGTGTTTTGATGACGGCCAATACAAGTATAAGTTCATTAAGCAAAATGAGATTTAAAAAAATGATTTTTGCTTTAAAAGAAATGGGAATATATTACTTAGAAACGCTCGTGCGAATGGATTATTTTGATGCATTGTCATATCTTATTGGTAATAGATTTTTACCTTCTGCAGTATATCCAGCGATGAGAGAAGAAAATGGAAAAATGCATGATTATGTTCTTCTTACGAGAACAATGGTTCCACTTGATTTTAGCGAAATCAAAATTGATCAATCTTTTATGCCATTTATTAAACAATATGCAAGCCTCTGGGTGTGTCAGCACCTAGATGGTTTTGAAGTAAAATAAGTTGTTTTGGGAGTACAAATGTTAGAGCCACCAAATGTACCCGATCGATATTTGTTAAAAAATGTTGAAGAATTATGCTTATTAGAGGAACCATATATAAAAAGTGAGAAAACAGAAAAGTTGTTTTTAAATGCAATGAAAGAGATTGTTTCTTGGCATAAAAAAAAATCATCTTTTTACTTGAAGCTAATAGAAAGTAAAAATTTTGCTTTAGAAAATATTGATAACATTAATGAACTTTTAAAACTTCCTTTTGTAACGGCAGAGTTCTTTAAAAGGCATGAAGTTTTAAGTATTGATAAAAAAGATGTGTATCTACACCTAACATCTTCTGGAACAACAGGGCAAAAATCTCAGATTTTTTTTGATAAATGGACTATATCTGTTGCTCAAAGAATGGTTGATTTAATTTTTAATTATTATAACTGGGTTACTCCTGAGAAAAAATGCAATTATTTGCTATACAGCTATGAGCCGTTGCATAGTGAAGGTATTGGTACGGCTTATACAGATAACTTTTTATGCAAATATGCTCCGATAAATGATTTATGTTATGCAATAAAATACTTAAACCGTACAGAGCATCGTTTTGATCTATTTGGAGTTGTTGATAAACTAATAAAATATCAATCAGATGGTTTACCTGTACGGATTTTTGGTTTTCCATCTTTTTTATATTTTACAATTGAATATTTGAAGGAAAGAAAAATTAAACTAAATCTTAATCCAGAAAGTTTGGTTTTTTTAGGTGGAGGTTGGAAGGGATATCAAGACAAGGCCATTAATAAGATAGAGTTTTACGGTCTTGTTGAAGAGTATTTAGGAATTCCGAATTGTCGATTACGAGATGGCTTTGGGTCGGTAGAGCATTGTATCCCATACATAGAATGTCAATGTCACAATTTTCATGTTCCTATTTGGTCAAAAGTATTTATAAGAAATGTTAAAACACTTGAGGCAAATACATACGATCAGATTGGTTATTTGAATTTTATATCCCCTTATATCACTTCAACACCAGCTATTAATGTTTTAATGAACGATCTTGCGATACTGCATCCTGCCAATAGTTGCAAATGCGGTATGGAGGCCGAGTGGTTTGAAGTTGTTGGTAGAGCGAGTCATTCTTCTGGAAAAAGTTGTGCTATCTCTGCAAGCGAGATATTAAAAAAATTTTAATTGAGGTGCATATATGACAAGTAATCTTTTTTGTGGAGAGTTTATTTGTAATGAAGCTTTTATCGATAAAATAGAGCAACTAAATAATTTCTCATATCTGTTGAAGGATATCGTTACAGAAGAACTCTTTTTAAAAACGGCAAAAATATTTTTGCAAAGAATTGCAGAGTGTGATTATTTGAAAAATAATTTGGATGTTTTAGGTTTTTTGTCAAAAGAAAATTTATTAGAAAAATTTAAGAAAGAATTATCGGCCTCTGTCGGGGATATGAAGTTAAACTATCAACTAGAAAATGTATATGAAGGAGTAATGCCTCTTGGTATTGTTACTCATATAACTCCAAATAATGCTGTCGGGTTATCTTTTTTGGCCGTTTTAGAAGGGGTAATGGCATCAAATGTAAATATTTTGTATCCCAGCAGTAAAGAGGACGAAAGAGTTTTAAACGCACTTAACTTATTTTCTTCGTGTGATCCAACAGGTGTTATAAAGAAAAAAGTTATTGCAATACATCCAAAAAATAAAAACTCACATCTTATGCAGATGTTGCTAGAAAAAAGTGATGCCGTTTCTGTTTGGGGTGGAGATAGTGTGTTAGATACGATAAAAAATAAAATCCCTCCACAGTGCAAATTAATTACATGGGGACATAAGATTTCGTTTGCCATTGTGACAAATGAGAAAAAAAAATGTCCTGAAACATTAAAAAAAATAGCTACAGATTTTTTGGCCATAGATCAGCAGGCTTGTTCATCTCCACAGGTTCTATTTTTCGAGGCAATAGATAAAAAAGATTTTCTGTTGTTCTCAAAGGTTTTTGCAGAAATATTTTTTAAACTCTCTATTGATGAGAAAGAGAATCAATTGGATTTAGCATCGCAATGCGAAGTCACTTCATTTATTGAAAATAAAAAATTGGATGCAATTATAGATGATAGCGTTGCGATATTTGAAAATGATGAAAAAAATAGGCGTATTGTTGCAGAATATAAAAAAGGTTTAACAATATCACCGCTTTATAAAACAGTAATTATACGTCTTTTTGACGAAAGAACAGTTATTGAGGATGTTTTATCGCTTAGACATTATTTACAAACAGCGGCACTGGCCGCAGATAAAAAAAGGATTGCGGTTATATCAAATCATTTATTTACTGCAGGAGTTGTTCGCGTTACGCCACCAGGAGAAATGCTTTCGGGATATCTGGGGGAACCCCATGATGGTTATCGAGCATTGTCAATGTTTACAAAAGTTGTTTCACTAAAAAATAATGACCTAGATAGAGTTTGTAAAATAAATCATTTGTTGCCAGAAAAAAGTTCACAGATAAGTGAGAGTAAGTTGATTACAAAAGATGAATGGCAAAAAATTATTCCAAACAAAAAAGATTCTCATTTATTTTTTAAAAGTGGTGGCAGTAGTGGGAAAAGTATCTTGTCTACCTTTTCCTATGATAGTTACCATAAAGAAATGGCCGCGGCAGCTGATGGCCTTTTAGCATCAGGTCTTAAACCAAAGACAGATAAAGTGATAAATCTTTTTTTTGGTGGAGGACTTTATGGGGGGTTTTTAAGTTTTTTTACTATTTTGGAAAAAATTGGTTGTCCTCAGTTCCCGATGGGTGCTCATACAGATTATAAAATGGTTGGACAGACGATTGTTGATCATAAAATAAATGTTTTATTTGGAATGCCGTCATACATAATAACTCTAATTAAAGAAAATCTTGACGAGTTTCAAAAAGAAAAGGTTATTGAGAAAATTTATTATGGAGGAGAGCATTTTACCGTTCAACAGCAGGAGTGGTTGAAAAATGTTTTAGGAATAAA
Organism: uncultured Bacteriovoracaceae bacterium; assembly: GCA_964497525.1. GTDB lineage: Bacteria > Bdellovibrionota > Bacteriovoracia > Bacteriovoracales > Bacteriovoracaceae > CAZCDT01. Next base: position 53,313 of record CAZCDT010000004.1, on the reverse strand, counting down.
AATTATAAAATCTGCAAGTTACGGAAGTGTTGACGCAGGGCCTTTAGGTTTTCAATGTGAATTTTGTGAGGGGGGTGTTCATCACTTGCTAAGTGATATAAAGGATCTGGAAATAATAAAAATGGATGAAGATATTCCTGTGTCATGGGGAGAGGTTGGACGGCTTGTGTTTACCTCTAAAGTAAGAACAGAGATGCCTGTGGTTAGATATGAAATAGGAGATGTTGGAAGATTTATTGATGGACCGTGTAAATGTTTGCGAACAGCTAAAAGATTTGAATTGTTGGGAAGAGTTGGAGATGTTTTTAAGGCCGGAGGGACATTTTTTAATTATCAAAAATTTTTAAAAATCATAAATGATTTTTTTAGTTATCAGGGAGAGTTACAGCTTATAATTAATAAAGAAGAACTACTTGATTGTGTGGTCATTAAATTGGATAAACTTTTTGTTCTTAATGAAATGACAACAGATCAAGTAAGAGAAGTGATAATTGAAAATTATCATGATCTTTATGATGCCATGATTATTGAAAAAATGTTGAGTATAACAGTTGAGTTTGTTGATGGTACTGATTTTAAACGCACAACAGGTAGTGGCAAGTTGGTCAGAGTGCTAGATATTCGTTAATCATGGCCAGGAGACAAGAGGAAAAAATTTCTTCTATCATCTTAGATATAACTTTTACGGTACACTGTTTGATAGAAAACATATGTTTTTAGACATGATGCAAAGGGTGTGTTGTTGTGAAAAGCAAAGAAGAGTTAGAAGTTATTAAAAATTTTTTAAAAAGAGAAATTGAACAAGCAAAAAAAGAGCGAACCTCACTCCTTAAAGATGTGTGTATTGTTTTTCCTGAAAGTGTTGCTGTAAAAATAATCAAAATGGTTTCGATGGGTGAAGATCCTGTACCTGTTGCAAAAGACTATTATCTAAAAACTCAAGGTTTTATGAAGAAGGCAGAATCATATTTTGGTAAAGTGAGGATATTAGAATGAAATGGTTTATTCTTGTTGTAACGCTACTTCTAATGAGTGCTTCCTATGGAGACAGTCGTTCCGTAACAATGCCAAATGAACCTGTTAGAAAATGGTTACTAACAATATCTTATGCCGATGGAATTTCAGCACAAGGAACACTTCGCTTGCGTGATGTAATAAAAGAAAGATTTGTTGATATTGGTGGAGGTTTATATCGTCATTTTACAGATATCACTTTTATGCCATATTCTCAGTATGCTCCAACTATTGATGGTGTGAAAAAGGCATTTTTAGATTTATCAAAAGAGATTGCAAAGTACAAAAAAGAGAGTCCTAAAAATCAGGCCCATGTTGCAATATCTTGGGTTGGGCATGGGTTAACGAGTAAAGAAGGAGAATATTCTCTAGCTGTACAGGATGGAGAGTTTTCTGGTGATGAGCTTGTAGAATTATTCTCTGTATTAGGTGCAGATGAATTTTTGTTTTTTTTAAATTCTTGCCAAAGTGGAAGTTTAGTAACCACACACCTGAATGCAGATGAAAAGATTAATAAGATATCTAGATTTCAAAAGGAGCTTGCCATTGGGATTCCTGATAGTTTTATAGCTAAAATAACAACACAAATGAAACGAAACCAGACTCGAATGTCGGTTGTTGTTCCTGTTTCTAAATTTATTAATTCTCGAATTTTTATTTGGGAAAATATATTAGAGCAAGCCTTTAATTTATCAGATGTGGATAAAAACAAAGATCATATTGTTACTTATGAAGAGTGGAAAAATGCTGTGCTGTTAAAAAGCTGTAGTGAAGAGACGTATAGACCACAAGATATTTATTTAAATGTTGGAAAAATAAAGCCACCTAAAGTTGGAGTTGATCCACAGTTTTTTGATAATAGTGTTCCTGGAAAAATGCCTCTTTATTTAACGAAAACAGGCAGTGAATTATATAAGCAAGGAAAATTAGAACTTGCGAATTATGATTTAGCACCAGCTATCTTATACAGTGAAACCAAAAACATTTGCGATACCGAGGCAATGTTTGGCAAATTTTTATATAATGCAGAGCTAGATCAACTGCTGGATGCTTACGAAATTTCAAATCAATTTAGAAAGAACAAAATTTTAGATCATTTTGAGAATATCTATTACAAATTTAGCGATAGGTTTTTTAATGTATTAAAGGCAGAGTATCTTACGACAAAGCTTGATGAGACAAAGGCCAGAGCAGTGTTTTTAATTGGTCTAAAAAGTGGGAAAGTTGATCCAGGTAAAGATGTTGATTCTTTTTTTAAAGAAGTAATAAAAAAATTTAATAAAGAAAGCTATATCGTTCAAACAGGAATTATTCAAGGCCTAGGAAAGGGAAAACAAAAACAAGGTATTTCTCTTCTTGTAAGTATTCTAAAAGGAAGCGATCAAGAACTAAGAGTGATGAGTGCAGAGAGTATAATGGAAATTGCAGATAAAAGTTCTCTTAGCACTTTATCTGAAATGTTAAAAATAGAAAGTAATGAAGAAGTTAAATTGTATTTTTTAAAAACATTTACGGCCGTTGGGGACTCAAAATGGGCAAAGTTTTTAATGGATAACTATTCAACATTTAGTGCTCTTGGAAAGAAAGAGGTCCTTTTATATTTAGCAAAAACAAAAATTCCAGAAAGTTATAATTTTTTAATATCGATTCTTAAAAATGAATATTTATTGCGCGTCCATGCCCTAAAGGCACTTGGTGTATTAGGAGATAAAAGATTAATTCCAATGCTTGATGAATTGTTGAATCAAGATGAAAATGCGGAAGTAAGAATGTACTCGGCATATTATCTAGGTAGATTTTTTCATACAAAAAGTATTCCTAATTTAATGACATCTGCAAAAAATGACATTAGTTATTTAGTAAGAGCAGAATGTGTTAGCGCTCTTGGTAAACTAAAAGCAAAAAATGCATTGGAACTTTTAAAATTTTTAAGTCAAAATGATCCAAGTAATATTGTGAGAACTAGGGCATTACAAGCATTAAAGGATATAAATGCAATATAAAGAATTGCATTTTTACCAAATAACGCTGATTCCTTTTACCATGTCTTCATCTGCTAACTCATCGCTATTTGCAAATAGATGTTCAAATTCTGTAGAATTTTTTGCGTGAATTTTGCTAAAGTAGTTTGCAGGAAGAAAGGCCTTGTTGCATTTACTACATCTCATTGGTTCTGCATAAGATTCTGTTAGTTTGCCACAAACATGACATAGTTTGATTATAACTTTGTCGTTAGATGGTTCTTTTTTTACTTCTGTTTTCATACGTCAACCTTTTTAACAAAGCATCTTCCTTGGCATTTGTTTTACCACGCCTGCCATGACGTGATCTTGAGTTGCCTTGCTAGTGGTATCGGTATGCTTTAAAAAATATTTAGAAAAATTTTTCCTAAATAAACCGGAGTATTTTAGTATGAATTATCCGCCGAGAGAAGCACTATAAGGAGAGTCTATAACTCCGCGATGATATGAAGTTTCAAAGATTTGTGAACTACTATTGTTTGCAGGGATTCGATATAAATTTACTCCTTGAGAATAAATAGAATTTTGTCCGTAATAGTCGCTATTTAATCCATACCCCAAACCAAGACCATATGATGAAAATCCCACATTGAACGGATAACTGGCATAAGGGTTTAACATTTGTTGATATTGAGGATATAAAAATATTTCATTTTGATTTGCGTATTTTGAATTTTGACTATTATGTTGACTTGAAAAATAGTTCAAAAAATATGCAAACTGTGATGCGTAATATTGATCATTATTTGGTATTGTAAGTGTATTCATGTTTTTATACGCCTTCATTAGTTTTTCAAAATCAAACGCACTCTCTGTTTCCTCTTTTTTATCTTTGCTATCATCATTTGCTTGAAGTAATTTTTCTGTAATTTTTTTAAGTTCAATAACCTCTTCCTTAAGCTGGGCAATTTGTGTAGCTTGATCACAATTACCATCTTTACTACAACTAATAGTTTTCTCTTTTTTGTTTAACTCTTCTGATTTTTTTTCTCCATCCTCTGTTACTTTTATTATTTTGGCCGTTGAATCTTCAATTGCTTGTTTGGCATCGGTTAATAGTGGACTCACTGTTGCGTTTTTATTGGCATCATCTATTTTTTTACTATATGCAGATAAATTTGGTAGTACAGATGTTAAAATAGCAATCCCTTGTTCAAGCATTTCTTTTGAAACATCTTTTGATAAAAATGCAAGATACAGATCATTTGCCTTACTTTGTAATTCAATCATGTCTTGATAAAAAATATCAAAATCATTTTTACTTTTAATAATATCTTCAATCTTAAATGGCGCAACAATTGTTTCACTTGCCGCGGTTGCGAATGCCTTAATTCCATCCTCTAATGAGTATGATTTTGAACTATCGCGACTTTTAGTTGTACTAGCAGGAGTTCTTATTGTATCTACATCTTTTTGAGAAACATATAGATTTGTAGAGGAGTTATATAAAAAGAATGTCATAATAAACATTAACAGTAGTGACAAAATTGTAACTGGTGATTTAAAAAAATTTTTCATAAGATTCCTCCCCAAAAGTAGTAAAATAAAATATATAAGAAGCATTTTTGCAAAATTTGTGCCTAGAGATAACTAGCTAAGATTTTTCATAAATATTAATTCTGACACAGGATTCATGTGTGTAAATAGTTTCGGGGTGTCAAAAAAATAGACGGCCATAAAAAAAATTCATAGAATGTTGCTTCTTATACACTCGTCAAGATTTACCTTTTGAGTAAATTAGGCACGTGGTGTCGTTGGTACACTTTGGTTTTTAATACTGGAAAACCAAAGTGCGAGAATATATAACGTTAGAGGACAAATGCCGCTAAAAAATAATTGTTCAATTACAAAGTTTCGTGAGTTTTGTTATCGATGTTATCGCCCCAAGAGCTCATGTTTTTGTTCTCTTGTAAAATCATTTGATACAAGAATAAAAATTATTATTTTGATGCATCCAAAAGAGGCCAAGTATGAGCGAAATGGAACAGGAAGACTTGCTCGTCTTGCATTAAATAATTCTGAAATTATTATTGGTATTGATTTTACACATAATCCAAGAGTAAATGATATAATTTTTAATGAGCAAAATTTATGTTATTTGCTATATCCTGGGGATAAGGCACTATCTTTGGAATACGACAATATAGATGATTTGTTGAAAACTAAAAAAAATATTGTTGTATTTGTAATAGATGGGACATGGCCTTGTGCAAAAAAGATGGTTCGATTATCAAAAAATATATCATCTCTTTCGCGTATTTCATTAACGCCGACGAAGGCATCTCGTTTTTTTATTAAAGAACAGCCTCAAAAGTTTTGTCTTTCCACGATCGAGGCAATTCATCTTTTGTTATCAGTATGTCAAAACAGAATGCTGGAATACTTAGATAATAAGCATGATAATTTAATTGAGTTGCTTGATCAGTTAGTAAAGTTTCAAATTGATTGTGCAAAAAATCCTGATTTAAAAAGTTATCGTGTTAAAAAAGAGTATAGTGATGTTTTGGATCGAACACCAAGCTTAAAGTGGAAGAAAAGAAAAATATTTGCCAAGGATTAGTTTTTAAAAAATGGAAAAATTAATTGGAACAGTTGTTCGAATTACATATGAAAATCCTCAAAATGGTTGGATGATTGTAAAAGTCAAACCTTCTGGTCCTTGGCAAGCAGAAATTTGTGTCATGATAAATGCAGTTCATGTTTTTTGTGGGGCCACTTTTGAATTTAAAGGAGAGTGGATTACTCATCCTAAATTTGGTAGAGAGTTTAAGGCCCATGAGGCAATCGAGCTTCCTCCATGTGATATTGAAGCTATGGAAAAATATTTAGGTTCTGGTTTAATTTATGGATTAGGTCCTAAAACTGCAAAAAAAATTGTAAAATATTTTGGTGCAGATACTTTGAATGTTTTTGAACACCAAATAGAGCGCTTGTTAGACGTTGATGGAATTTCTAAAAAGAAACTCTTAAAGTATCAGCAAGAGTGGCAAGAGCATCGTCAGTCTAGAGATCTAATAATATTTCTTGCAAAGTATGATGTTTCAACTTTGATAAGTATAAAAATTTATAAGCATTATGGGAAAAACTCTTTGGAGATTGTACAAAAGAATCCTTATAAATTGGCCCAAGATATTATTGGCATTGGTTTTTTAAAAGCAGATGTAATTGCTTTAAAAATGGGAATAAAAACTGATTCGTCAGAAAGAATTACCGCTGCAATTATGCATGTTATGCTTGTTGGTCGAGATAATGGACATACTTATTTAAGTTTTGAACAAATTATTCAAGATTCTATAGCTCTTTTATATCCGTCACAAAGTATTATTGTCGATGATTTAAACAGTAAGATAAATTTAAATTTAGAATTGTTAGTAAAAAATAAAGAATTAATTTGTGATATAAACTGTTATTTTTTACCACAGCTATATGATGCTGAAAAATTAATTGCAGAAAAAATAAAAGTTTTTGCGGTAAAAAAAATAGATATTGATGAAGATCGTGCCGGTATCTGGCTTGATAAGTACGAATCGTTAAAGAATATAAAGTTATCATCAGATCAGCGTCTTGGGGTTTTAAATTGTGCAAAAAATTTTGTTTCTGTTTTAACTGGTGGGCCGGGTTCTGGAAAAACAACGACATTAAAGACACTTACTGCTCTATTTATTGCGATGAAAAAACAGGTAATGCTTGCAGCACCGACAGGTCGTGCAGCACAGCGCATGACTGATGTTATAGGAATACCTGCTCGTACAATTCATCGCATGCTTGAGATCAATCCAAAGACGTTTCAATTTTTAAAGAATCAAGAAAATCCTTTAGAATGTGATGTTCTAATTATTGATGAATGTTCAATGCTTGATATATCTCTTGCAAGTGCAATTTTAAAGGCCATTGATAAAAATACTCAGATTGTGTTTGTTGGTGATGTTGATCAACTTCCGTCTGTTGGCCCAGGATCATTTTTAAATGATTTGATCTTAAGTAAATCAGTTGCAGTGATAAGGCTTAAAAAAATATTTCGACAGGCATCAGAGAGTTTGATTATTGATACTGCATACAAAATTAACAATGGCGAATTTCCTAATCTTTGTTCTCCAATTGAGAAAAGTGATATTTGGGAAAAAGGCATTGATTGTCTCTTTATCGAGTCTGATGAAGTGGAACTTTCAGAAATTGATAAAAATAAAGTTCCGATTTATTCAACTCTAAAATACTCATTGAACGCTTCTCAGAGCATAAGTAGATTGATTTTAGAAACAATACCAAAACATTTTCCTAAATTTAAAGATATTCAAGTTTTATCTCCAATGCAGAAGGGAAGTCTTGGGGTTGTAAGATTAAATTATCTGCTTCAACAGTCAATAAATCCAAGAAGTGACTGCAAAAAAGAACTTGTGCTAACTGAGAGAGTTTTTAGAGTTGGTGATAAGATTATAGTAAAAAAAAATAATTATGAGTTAATGGTGTTTAATGGTGATATCGGAAAAGTAATAGATATTGATGTAAAAGAAAAAAAACTCGATGCTTTGTTTGAAGGAGAGGAAAAAAAGATTATATCTTTTAAAAGTACGGATTTGGCAGATATCGATTTAGCATATGCAATTACAATTCATAAATCACAAGGAAGTGAATTTGAGGCCGTTATTATTCCAATAACCACTCAACACTATCCGATGCTTTATAGAAATTTATTATATACAGCAGTAACACGAGCAAAAAAGCTTTGCATTTTGATCGGAACTAAAAAAGCTTTTTATATGGCATGTCAAAATATTGATAATAGAATAAGACAAAGTAAGTTATTAGATCTTTTAAAATAAAAAGGGGTGTTTTAACACCCCTCGTGTAGGCACTTATTTGCTAAGAAGAAATTACCGGGAGTTATTTTTTTCTTAGCGCAGCAAGTGCTTTTTCGTAATCTGGTTCTTGTGTTATTTCTGGTACAAGCTCTGTATAAATCACTTTATTATTTTCATTAAGGATAATAACTGCACGAGCGCATAGACCGGCAAGTGGCCCATTATGAAGATTGACACCATAATCTAACTGAAATGAACTTCTAAAAGTTGATAACGTATCGCTATTTTTTATTCCTTCTGCCGCACAAAATCTAGAAAAGGCAAAAGGAAGATCGTGAGATATGTTTAAAACCTGTGTGTTTAAAAGATCTGTTGCCTCTTTGTTAAATTTTCGAACAGAAGTCGCACAAACTTGAGTGTCAATACTGGGGAAAATATTTAGGATCTTTATTTTATTTTTATAATCTTCTAGAGAAACTTCGGAAAGGTCGTGTTTGACGAGGTTAAATTTTTGAGCACTATCTCCTATATTTGGAAATTTTCCCGCTACTTCAATTTTATTGCCTTTTAGTGTTACAAAATTATTCATGTTGTGACTCCCTCTACTTTGATAGATCATATTCTTTTTTACATAATTCGTCATATTTTAAATTTTGTTAAATCAATTGGCCCAATAGTTTAATTGATTGGCCCTATCACAATAAAGTAAAATAGTCGGATTTGGTATAATATTGTTTTTTTTTCTATACGGCAAAAAATAAGCGACATATAATGTCATTTTTTAATATAACATTTTAACTCACGCAAGGAATTAAAAGATGGAAAACAAGCTGAAAGTTTTAACAGATACCTTATATGAAGAAGGGGTTGAAAAAGGTCGCAAAGAAGCAGAAGAAATTGTAAGTAAGGCCAAAGAAGAGGCAAAAAAGATAATGGATGATGCAAAAAAAGAGTACGAAAGTATTCTTCATGCTGCCAAACAAGAGTGTGAACAACTAAAAATTAAGACAAATTCTGATATTGTGCTTGCATCAAAGCAGTTGATTAATCAGATTAAAACTCAAATCACAGAAATGCTTGTTTCAAAAATGTTAGATAAGAATTTAAAAGAATCTTTTTCAGATAAAAAATTTGTTCAAGGTTTATGCTTGGCGTTGATGGAAAAATTAGGAGATAAAACAACTACATTAAAGTTTATTTTTCCTGACGACTGGAAAAATGATATGATGAAGTTCATTGAAGATAACTACGCCAATTACTTAAAAGATGGTATGGAATTTCACTTTAAGGAAGATGTGAATCGTTCTTTTTGTATTATGCCAAAGGATGGAAGTTTTGTTTTAGATTTTGGAGAGAATAGCTTTTCAAGTTTTTTGGGTGATTATTTACGACCTTTAACAAAAAAAATAATTTTTAAAGATTAGGATATTAGATAATGCAAGTCTATTACGATATCGTTTCATCTTTACCAGATATCTCTTTAGGGGATGACGCAAAGAAAATAAAAGCTTTGAATTTCTATTTTTCTCTTGATGGGGTCTTAAATGAAGATGATTTTTATCTTTTAAAATTGCTGTATACATTTTTAGACGATGTTAATTTATGTCAGTTTTTAGAGAATAAGGAAAAAGATTTTTTGGTGACAGGATTGTTTACTAAGAAAATAATAGAGTCTGAATTTAAATTTCCTGTAATGATCCCAGAGTATATGCAAGATTTATTTCTAATGCACTCTAAAGCAGAGAGATCGCTTCCAAGTTTGTATCTACTCGATGAGATTTATGTTTTCCACTATAAAGAATTATTTGAAAAAGGAACTTTATTTTTAAAGAATTATTATCGTTTTGATTTACTACTTCGAAATGTGTTGGTCGTGATTAATTGTTTTAAGTATGGGATAGATCATAAAAATAAGATATTACCAGTCGGTGATTTTTATGAGCATTTTTTAAAAATGACCAGCAGTAATTTTTCTTTTCTTGCAGGAGAAACTTGGGTGCAGGATGTTATGCTAATGAAAGATGATTCGATGGACCTTTTTGCATGTGAGAAAAAAATAATTGAATTAAAATTACATTTTATAGATCAACAACTTGCTTTAGATATTTTTGGTGTTGATAGAATTTTTGGTCATGCATTAAAACTTTTGCTTTTAGAAAGATTATTGACGCTTAGTAAAGAGAGCGGACTTAACAAAGTGAATGATCTTTGCAGGAAGTTAGAGGCATTACAGATTTAATAAAATATGGTGAGGTTTATTCATGGATCGTGAACAAAAAAGATTGGGAAAAGTTTATGCAATTGTACAAAATTTGATTGCTGTAAAAGTTGATGTTCCTGTTGCAAATAGAGAAATTTGCTATGTGAATATTGAAGAAACTTCGGAAAAGTTAATGGCAGAAGTAATTAAAGTGTCTGAAGGGATTGTTAATATTCAAGTTTATGAGAGTACAAGAGGTGTTCGTATTGGAGCCGATGTAGAGTTTAGTGGTGAAATGTTAGAAGTTGATTTGGCCCCTGGACTTTTATCAAGAATACTTGATGGTTTGCAAAATGATTTGGAGCAATTTGATGGAATTTTTTTAAAACGAGGAAAGTATAATACTCCGATAAATTTTGATGCAGTTTTTGACTTTACTCCAACGGCAAAAATTGGAGATACGGTATATCCTGGATCATGGCTTGGACATGTAAAAGAGAATTGGTTTGATCATCAAATCATGGTTCCATTTAAGCTTTCTGGAAAGTTTAAAGTCACTTCAATTTGTAATGCTGGTGCTTATAAGGTTCGCGATGTGATTGCGGTTATTGAAGATGTAGTAACAAAAAAAGAGATTCAAGTTACTATGCATCAAAAATGGCCAGTCTATAAACCAATTGATTCTTATAAACAAAAACTAGAAATAACAAAACCAATGGAGACTGGAATTAGAGTTATCGATACTTTAAATCCAATTGCAGAGGGTGGCTCTGGTTTTATTCCTGGTCCATTTGGATGTGGCAAAACAGTACTGCAGCATAATTTAGCACAATATGCGGCCGCAGACCTTATTGTTGTTGCAGCTTGTGGGGAACGTGCCAATGAGGTAGTAGAGCTATTTGTTGAATTTCCACACTTAAATGATCCAAGAACTGGTCGTAAGTTGATGGAAAGAACGATTATTATTTGCAACACCTCTAATATGCCTGTTGCAGCAAGAGAGGCCTCTGTTTACACGGCGATGACGATATCAGAGTATTATAGACAAATGGGGCTTCGAGTTTTACTTTTGGCCGATTCAACATCAAGATGGGCACAGGCCCTACGAGAAATTTCAAATAAGATGGAAGAGTTACCGGGGCCAGATGCTTTTCCAATGGATTTGACGGCAATTATTTCTTCGTTTTATGCAAGATCTGGATTTGTTGATTTACACAATGAAAAACAAGGTTCTATTACATTTATTGGAACAGTTAGTCCTGCTGGAGGAAATTTAAAAGAACCTGTTGTTGAGGCAACAAAGAAAGCTGCGCGTTGTTTTTATGCCTTATCGCAAAAACGAGCAGATTCTAAAAGATATCCAGCAATTGATCCTGTAGATAGTTATTCCAAATATTTAGAATATGAGAATGTGCAAGCATTTATGTCAGAGTCAATTGATGAAAAATGGGTAGAGAGCGTTGCAAAGTTAAAAAATATTCTACTGCGAGGAAAAGAAGCATTCGCACAAATTAATATTTTGGGAGATGATAGTGTACCTTTAGCATATCATGATATTTTTTGGAAATCAGAGGTTATTGATTTTGCTTTTTTGCAGCAAGATGCGTTTGATAAAATAGATTGTTACTCACCAATGGACAGACAACAGTTTATGGCGTTTTTTATTCTTGATATCTGCTTTAAAGAATATAATTTTACAAGTTTTACTGATGTACAAGAATTTTTTAAACAGATAATTAATTTAATTAAGCAGATGAATTATTCCGAATTTCAATCAGAAAAGTTTAATAGTTACAAAGAAAATTTAGAACAAGTTATTGCTCAAAAAAGTTTATAATGAAGTTGAGGAGATAAATAATGACTCGCAAGGCTTTTCAAAAAATATTTACAAAATTAACAAATATTACAAAAGCAACATGTACGGTAAAGGCCGAAGGTGTGGCCAATGAAGAAATGGCATTAGTTGATGGAATGCCTGCTCAGGTGGTAAAAATCGTTGGTGACAATGTAACGTTGCAAATTTTTAAAGGAACAAATGGAATTAGAACTAATTCTGAAGTGGTTTTTCTTGGAAAATCTCCAACTTTGAAAGTTGGGGAGGGGTTGATTGGAAGATTTTTAAATGCTTACGGAGATCCTGTTGATGGTGGTGCTCCAATCGAGGGAGATGAACAAGAAATTGGTGGGCCGACAATAAATCCAGTGAGAAGAAAGCAACCATCAGAATTAATCGCTACAGGGATTGCTGGAATTGATTTAAATAATACTTTGGTTACAGGACAGAAAATACCATTTTTTGCAGATCCTGATCAACCATATAATCAAGTAATGGCCGATGTTGCTCTTCGAGCGAAAGTTGATAAAATTATTCTCGGTGGGATGGGGATGCTGCACGATGATTTTTTATTTTATAAAAAATTATTTGAGGCGGCAGGCGCATTGGATAAAATTATTTGTTTCATGAATACTACAGATGATGCTCCTGTTGAGAGGTTACTTATTCCAGACATGGCATTAACTGCAGCAGAATATTTTGCAGTAGAGAAAAATGAAAAAGTTTTAGTTTTGTTAACCGATATGACATTATATGCGGACGCGTTAGCAATCGTTTCAAATCGTATGGATCAAATTCCAACAAAAGATTTTATGCCGGGCTCTCTTTATAGTGACTTAGCAAAAATTTATGAAAAAGCAGCACAATTTCCAAATGGAGGGTCTATTACTATTGTTGCCGTCACAACATTATCTGGAGGAGATATTACTCATGCGATTCCTGATAACACAGGTTACATAACCGAGGGACAACTATTTTTAAGAAAGAATTCCGATGTGTCTAAAGTCATTGTTGATCCATTTAGAAGTCTTTCAAGACTTAAGCAACTTGTGATAGGTAAAAAAACAAGAGAAGATCATCCTCAAGTAATGAATGCTTGTATTCGACTATATTCTGATGCTGCAAATGCTAAGACTAAACTTGAAAATGGATTTGATTTAAGTGATTACGACCAAAGAGCGTTAGACTTTGCCAAGGACTATGCTGCAAATATTTTGGCAGTTGATATTAATATTTCTGTAGACGAAATGCTTACGAGATGTTGGGCGATGTTTGCAAAATATTTTAAAAAGCATGAGCTTGGAATAAAAGAAGAGATTGTAGAGAAGTTCTGGAGATAAAATGGATTTCCAATTAAACAAGACAGAACTACAAAACATAAATGAGCAGCTAAAGGCCAGGAATGCTGCTTTGCCGACTTTGAAAAATAAAGAATCAGCTTTAAGGGCCGTTATAAAAAAACATAAAAAATCTTTAGAAGAAAAAATTATCGTAAGAGACGAAAAACAGAGTCGCTTAAATAGTTTTATAGCTCTTTATGATGAATTTCCTGCAGATCTTGTTGAAGTTGAAAAAGTTTTAGTCGATGAACAAAAAATTGCTGGTGTAAAAATTCCAATATTAAAAGATATTATCTATAAGACGAAAAACTTTAGTTTATTTGGAGCACCATTTTGGATATTAGATGGTATGGAATTATTAAAAGATCTTTTAAGAGCAAACATAGAAGTGTTGTTAGAAGAAAAGAGTATTGAAGTTTTAGAATATGCAAGAAAGAAAACAACTCAAAAAGTTAATCTCTATGAAAAAGTACAGATTCCGGAATTTGAAATGGCCGTACTAAAAATAAAAAGATATTTGGCCGATGTTGAAAATTTAGATAGAGTTGGACAAAAAATTGTAAAGAAAAGGAAGTCGGCAATTATATGATAGAGCAAATGATAAAATTCTATATGGTGCTGTACGATAAACATAAAGAAGAGATTATTTCAAAGATTCAGCAACTTGGAGTACTACATATAAACGAGCTGAAAAGTTACGATTCTTTAGAGCTAAAAGAATATTTTGATTTACAAAGAAGAGTTTATAGCGTTTTAAGTTTTATTTCTGATAAAAAATTGCAACAAAAAAATCCAGCAATAAGTTTAAATGAGTTGTTAAATGGTTTTGAAATTAAAAAAAATGAATATGATAAATTAAAAGAAGTATTAAAAGACTTAGAGGCTTTGAATAAAAAATTACTTCCATGGGGAGATGGTTTTAGTGCAAATTTAAAAAACCTAAAAAAGTATTCAGATATTGAAATTCATTTTTATGCTTTATCTAAGAAAAAATTTAAAAAATTAGATCAAGTAAATCATCACATCGAAATTATAAATGAACTTGATGGTGTTGTTTATTTTGTCGAAATTATTAGTGGTGCGAAAAAAAAGTTAGATTTAGAGGAAATAACTCTTCCGCTAGAAAGTCTTTCTACAATTCAAAATAATATAGAGGTTGTGACCGAGAAAATATCTGTTTTAGTTGGTGAATTAGAAGGTTTTGAAGTTTATAAAAAATATTTTGAAGATGTGCTTGTTGATATACATAATAACTGTTTTAAAAAACAGGTAGAGATAAGTTGTAAAACTCATCATGAAACATTTTCTACGATTGAGGGCTGGATTCCTGCGAGCAAAGCAAATTATTTAAAAGAGAAGTTGGTTAATATTGATAATATTGTTTTTAGTTTTGATTGGGATTTAACAAAAACAAACCCAAGTGATGTTCCTGTACTTTTAAAAAATACAAAATATGTTTCGCTTTTTGAACCGATTACTAAACTATTTGCGCTTCCAAAATATGCAGAGATTGATTTAACTCCATTCTTTGCGCCGTTTTTTGTATTATTTTTTGGAATATGTGTTGGTGATTTTGGTTATGGGTTACTTGTGCTTTTGATGCTTTTATATCTAGGTCATAAGTTTGTTAAGCATCGCTTGATTTTTATTTTTGGTGGCATATTATCGGTGAGTACTATAATTAGTGGTATACTTATGGGAACCTTTTTTGGAATCGATCTTTTTAAAACAACGATTCCAGTTTTGTCAGATATGGCGATATTTAATTCAAGTCAAATGTTTAATGTGGCCTTGATTTTAGGATTATTTCAAATTTTATTTGGAATGGTTGTTCAGTTTTTTAATAAGTGGATGCAATCTAGTTTATTAGAGGCACTTCCACGTGCAGGCTGGTTTAGTTTAGTTTTATCAATATCTATCTGGTATATTTCAACACTTGAATCTGCTGCAGATTTTAAATTAGGTGTTTGGCTTGTTAGTTTATCACAAATGATAGATCCATATTATTATAAATTAGGAATTAGTGTTGGTGTTTTATTAATTTTATTTTTTAATGACTTAAAGGCCAGTATTTTTGTAAGACTAGGTAAAGGTTTGTGGGAGCTTTACAATATTACTGGTTTCTTTGGTGATCTATTATCATATATTCGTCTATTTGCACTTGGATTGTCTTCAGGAATTTTAGGTTCCGTTATAAATTATATTGCGTTTAAATTACTTGCTATCGAGATTCCTGTACTGTCGCACTTATTGTTTGTTTCTTTTTTAATCGTTGGACATGGGGTTAATTTGATGCTGGCATCTCTTGGTTCATTTGTTCATCCTCTTCGTTTAACTTTTGTTGAATTTTATAAGAATGCAGGATTTGAAGGTGGTGGAAAAGAGTATAAACCTTTTGGAGTAAAAAAATATTCATAATTGTAATTAGTATAATTTTGGTAGGAGGAGATGTATGGAAGTTGTTATTGCAAATATTGGTATTGCTTTAATGGTTGGATTGGCCGGAGCAGGTAGTGCTATTGGGACAGGAATTGCAGGGATGGCGACTATTGGAGCTCTGAGAAAAAGACCAGAATCTTTTGGGATTTACATGGTTCTTAGTGCTTTGGCAGGAACACAAGGCTTATATGGATTTGGAGCTTTTTTTATGCTTCAGCCACATCTTGCCGCAAATATGACAATGATGAAGGCAGGGGTTATTTTAGGATCTGGAATCATGCTTGGAGTTGCAGGTCTTTGTTCTGCAATTTACCAAGGAAAGGTCGCAGCAAGTGCTGTAGTATCGGTTAGCAATGGGCAAGATGAGGCATTTGGAAAGGGAATTGTTCTTGCGGCTTTCCCAGAACTTTATGCAATCGTTGCATTTGCAACAACATTTCTTTTGGCCCAATCTTTATAAATAGAAAAATAAGTTATTGGAGCAAGTTTATGCTTGGATCATTTGATTATGATTTGCTTGTAATTGGCCTTGGGCCAGCAGGCATGGCCGTTTCTATTATGGGAGCAGAAATGGGCCTTAGAGTATGTGCAATAGAAAAGCATAAAATTGGTGGCGAGTGCATGAATGTTGGATGTATTCCAAGTAAAGCACTATTAAAAATGGCCGAGGTTAGACACCTGTATACAAAATTTAAAGAGCATGAATTAGAAAGTGAGGAAGGCAAAGAGATTAAGGTCTTGCGCCCATTTGAGAAAATTGCAAGAGATTTAAAATATATAAATGATTCAAAAACTGTAAAAATGTTTGAAAAGGTTGATCTCATTTTAGGAAAAGGGGCGGCAAGTTTTATTGATGCAAATAGAGTACAAGTAGATGATAAGGTTTTATCTGCAAAGAGAATTTTTATCGCGGTTGGAAGTCGCCCAAGTACTCCTGCAATAAAAAATATTCATAATGTGCCTTATTTAACGAATGAAACTATTTTTTCTTTAAATGAAATTCCAAAAAGTTTACTTATTGTTGGGGCTGGAGCAATAGGTATTGAAATGGCCCAAGCTTTTTCGCGACTAGGTTCGAAGGTAACAATATTAGAGAGGGAAAATGAGTTATTGCCGACAGCGGAGAAAAAAATTAGTGATGAAATAAAGAAAAGTTTTATAAAAGAGCAAATTGAAATCTCTTGTGGTGTAAACGTTACTGAAGCAACAATTGAAAATGGTCAGATCTGTTTGCATTTATCAGATGGTAGAAAAATAGATGGAGAAAAATTACTTATTGCTACTGGCAGAAGCTTTAACTTTGAAAAGCTACATTTGGAACATGCGGGTGTTGAAGTCTCAAAAAAGGGAATTAAAGTTAATAATTATTTGCAGACAACTGCAAAAAATATTTATGCAGTTGGTGATTGCAATGCAAGTTTTTTATTTTCGCACGCAGCTATGCACCAAGGAATGATTGCATTGATGAATAGTATGTCTCCTTGGCCATTCAAGCAAAATTATAAAAAATTTGTTGTGCCATGGACTGTTTTTTGTGATCCAGAGATCTCTTATGTTGGTGCAACAAAAAAAGAGTTGGATGAACAAAATATTAAGTATGAGTATGTAGAAGTAAAATACGGAGACTATGGTGCTGCAATAGCTGAAAATTATGTTAGAGGTGTTGTGGGGGCTTATATTGGGAGTACAGGAAAGATTTTTGGGGCATGTGTTATAGGTAAAGGCTCTGGAGAAATGATTAATGAGTGGGCCATGGCAATACAAAACAAAATTCCCATTTATAAGGTAATGATGTTGCAACACTCTTTCCCTTCAATGTCTTTTTTGAACAAAAGAGTATCAGAGCAGTGGATGATGGGAAAAATGAAATCAAATATCTTAAAAAAGATAATTCGTTTCATATGGTAAAGTTGATAGATTCTCATTGTCATTTAGATAGTGAAGTGTTTTTTTATCCTCAAAAAATAATACAAGAATGTGTAGCGCGAGGTATATTTTCTATTTTAATTCCTGGATATTGCCAAGAACAGATCAGTAAAGTTTCTGAGATGATAAAAGAGTATAATTTAATTGGAGCTATAGGGATTCACCCTTTGTATACCAATAATCTTTCTAAAAATTGGCAAGAAAAACTTATTGAATATATTCAAACAAATAATAGATTCGTTGCAATTGGAGAGATTGGGTTAGATAAAAAAGATATAAATTATAATGAAGAGGTACAGACAGCTGCTTTTCTAGATCAAGTAGATATTGCTAAAAATTATAATTTGCCTTTGATATTACATGTAAGAAAGGCCCATCAAGTAGTTTTAAAACATTTACAAGATCGAGGATTTAAAAATAGAGGTATTGTTCATGCTTTTTCTGGTTCGATAGAAGAAGCAAAAATTTATTTAAAACTAGGGTTTAAGCTTGGTATTGGTGGCCCACTTACATATCCAAAATCTGTTGTTTTAAAAAAAATCATAACAGAGCTTCCTGTTGATTCATTTGTTTTAGAGACAGATGCTCCTTTTTTGCCGCCAGATGGTGTTTTAAAAGGAGAGAATTCTCCCCTTAATTTGGAAATAATATTTAATAAATTTCATGAGTACGTATTAAAAAAACAAAAGATTGAGAAAGAAGAGCTTTCTTTGCAAATAATAAATAATTTTTTTGAGGTAATACAAAATGCCAGACAATTTTATTGAACGAACAAAACTTTTAATTGGGGTTGATGGTGTTAAGAAATTGCAAGAAAAAAAAGTCTTAATTGCGGGAGTTGGTGGTGTTGGTTCTTATGTAGCAGAAGCACTCTCAAGAAGTGGTGTTGGAACAATTATTTTAATAGATCACGATAGAGTATCGCTTTCAAATATTAATAGACAGCTCGTTGCTTTGCACTCAACGATTGGAATAAATAAAGCTGCATTAATGAGAGATAGAATTAATGATATAAATCCAGATTGCAACGCTATTGCATTAGAAGTTTTTTTAGATTCTACAAATATTGAAGAAATTTTAAAAAAGTATCAAGTTGATTATGTTGTTGATGCTATTGATAGTTTGTCATGCAAGGTGGCATTACTTGAAACTTCATATCGGCTTGGATATAAAACGATTGCCAGCATGGGAGCCGGTGGGAAAAAAGATCCAACAAAGATTGTAGTTGATGATATTCATAAGACATTTGCCTGCCATCTCGCTAGACATATTCGGCGCGAACTAAGAGATAAAAAAATAGGGAAGGGAATTAAGGCCGTATTTTCTACAGAAAAGCATCTTCCACCAGGAGATACAGGTGAAGAATTATTTCGTGGAAGGGCCAGAAGACCAAACGGAACTATGAGTTATATGCCATCGCTATTTGGAATGACAATCGCAGGAGTTGTTGTGTTGGATTTATTAGAAACTAAAAAAAATTAACCATGCCTTTTGCTTTTGCCTCGAAATGTGATTGCTTGAAAAGAATGTGGCTTGTGGTATAATTTAAAAAATATAGTAAAAATTTTTCTATCTATTCATATTGGTATAATCATGAAAATACTTGCATTAAAGCACAACAGATCATCTAAGGAAATTTTTGATATTTTTTCGTGGAGCGATACTGTATGTCGCTTAAATGGAGCAAATCAAAAAGAGCAGTTGTTAGAGCGACTGATGCCAGCAACAATCATCTCTTATTTGCAGGATTTTTCTTTGGTTCTTCTTGACTGTAGTGATTATGATTTGGCATGTGATTTTTATAACAACTATTTAAAAAATTCTTCAATCTATATTTGTGGTTTTTTTAAAGATGAAGATTTTAGTAAAAAACAGACGTTGCTTGGAAAAAATTTTGTAGCATTTCGTATATCAGACAGAGAATCGTATGGGCCAATAATAGAATTAATTATAAATAAAGTATTAAAAGAAGACTATAATTCAAATTTATTAGAGATGTTAACTCTGTATCTAGACTCTTCAATGCATCAAGCTGTAACTGATTTTCAAAGAGTAAAAAGTATTCACAAGGCCCTTATTCCTGTGCGTAAGCAAGATTTTAAAAATATAAAGGTGTATGGAAAATTTTTGGCCGGTAGTGGAGATAAAAGTGAGTTCTTTGATGTTCAAAAAGTAGAGAATAATCTTTATTATATTCTTGTATCTTCAAAATCTCATTTATTAATGGCAGACATTATTGGGCTGGTAAGTGAGCTTAGCGATGAGATCAAAAACCGGACAGATTTTTTTGATATTTTATTAAATGATCTTTATGCATTAAATGAAAAGCATGAATTAGGTGGAGAGTTAGAAATTTTATTTTTTTCTCTAGATTTAATTCGTTTAAATCTGGATGGTGTGCTGTTTGGTAATCACGTTGTGAGTAGTAATAAATTTATCTTAACAGGAAATGATTTATCGTTTGCAAAACATAATCAAAAGATCGCCTCTTTTTCATTAAAATTACAGCATAAAGATAGATTCTTTATAGTATCTAGTGGTTTAAAGTCAAATAGTAGTGGAATGGTTGATGGAGTGACATTAGAAAAATTTTTGAATAATAAAATAGATACTGATCCTACAGAAGTTATTCATGAGGTTTTTTATTATTTGCGTAATGGTGATTTAAATATAACTTTTTCAAGAGATTCTTCTTTAAATATTTTTGAGGTTAGTAAAAATGCAATTATTCAAGTTTAAGATTTTTATTTGTACTTTATTGTGTACGTCAATTGTTTATGCTTTTACTGATTCAGAATGTATGAACATAAATTTTGACGAGAAAGTAGAATATGATAGTAATTTATTTGGGCTTATTCCTGAGCAGTTGCAAATATCAAAAAATAATTGTGAATTATTGGTAGAGCATACAAAATGGTTTTTTATAAAAAACATATGGAAAGTTGATTTTTGTAGAGGTCCTGTACATTTTAAATTTGGGCCAGCGCAAGATCTTATTTTGCGTGAGAATGGATGTTTAGCTAATACTTCAGATAAAAAAGAGCTTAAGACAAGAGATTATTGTGTAAAGCTAGAAACACTTGAACAGGTAATAACACAATCGGGACTAATTCATGCTATTGGAGAAAAAGAAAATTTGGCATCGGTGCATGGAAAGTTTTTTTGCTCTTATCTTTTGGTTAGAGCATACCTAAAGAAGGGACTAGTTTTAAGTCGAAGTGCTCAGTACAAAGATATTTTAGAAAGTGATTCTTTAAATATTTTTAACTAGAAAACATACATCAAAGTAAGCATTAGTTTTACATAGGCACCAGTAACTTCTGGTCCGATTTCTTGCTTGACATCAAATGGGTTATGAATGTGAAATAAAAGGCCACTGACAAGATGCCTGTTTAAACGTAAATCTATTCCTGCTCCAAGATGGTATCCTAAAACAGTTTTTCGTTCTGATTTTTTTATAACACCATCACCAATATCTCTTTTAACAACAGGTTGATAAAATCCAAGCCCTCCAATAATAAAAGGAGAAAAGGCATCAAACTGTACAACTTTTCCTTTTGTTCCAATCGCAAGACCTTGTAGATTTACATATTGATCTTTAAATGGTTGCTTTGAATAGTGGAAGTTAACATTTAAATCAAAGGCATGACTTGCGACATAATTATAAAACATATCAACAGTTATATCGCTATCACCCTGATCTCTAAATTTACCCATCAATGTTGTTTGGCCAAGACCGAGTCCAACAGAGTGAAGATTGATTTCACTATTGCTACCAGAGGAATCGCTTGCCTGTACGCTAGAACTTGTTGGAGATATTTTTATTTCAGAAGAAGAGCTTTTATTGTCGCCATTTTTTGTTGTTAAATCTTTAATACTTTCTTTGGAGTGTGTAAAAAAACTTCCAGATATCAAAATAAAGATAAGTGCAAATTTGATTGCTGTCATAGGTCATAATCCTTTATCTATAAAAAATAAACACAATTTAAGTTTATAGATTTTGGCACCTTTTACAAGACAAAAAACAAGAACTATTAGTTTAAAATAGTTGAAGACTCTGCTTGAAGCTCTACTTTTGTGTTGGCCGAATTACTTACAACATCAGAATAAGAATTTAGTAGCTTCTCTTCTAACATTTTAATGTAGCCAGTAAGAGTCCCTTCATCACTTTTAATAACTCTTTCAAGCATCATAACATCACCGGCAGCAGTTGATTTTCTTTCTTGATCAAATAATAACTGAATTTGGGTGATATAAGTAATATCGTTTAGATTACGATTATCAATCACCTGAATTTTGTGACCATCTCTTATTATTTGAGCAATTTCCTCAAGAGTTACATAACAGCTTTGAAAAGTGTCATAAAGCTTTCTGTTTTGGTAGCGCTTGATAATTCTTACGTCACTCATCTCTTTTCCCCTGTATAAATAAAAGATCCCCAGTAATAAAAATTGTGGAACTTATTTTCAGGACACTTATGCCCTAAAAAAATAGTTTTGGTAACATAGTGTGTAATGTTTTCAATATCGCTGGTGTTTTTTAAAAAACATTCTAGATGCACGAGTCTGACGGTAATGCAAATCTGATAAAAAAACTCAAAAAAACGGCAACTTATGCCTACTTAAAGTAATGCCTAATATAAAATGAACAAAGTTCCGACTGGTATGAAGTATTTCCTTATTTCTTACTTTGGGAACAAAAATGTTTAAAAAAATTATTTTACTTGTGGTTGTTTTACAGTTTTTTGGATGTGCATCTTTAAAAAATAGTAGCACCAAAGAGAGTGTTATACTAAAAAGTGATGTCAATAACACAGAAATATCACCAATAGAACTCGATCCAGAAAAACAGTTTGATTTAATTATAAAACAGGCACAGCAAGAAGGTAGAAGTAAAGTAGAATTTCTTTCGAGTGATCTTTATTTAAAAGCATCAGATGCATCATTAAGAGGCGATTCATATTTTGCTGGTTTTTTATTTAAACAACTTGTGACGCTAAATCCAAATGATGATTACTTAAAAAGAAGATATATCGTTGAGCTTATTCGAAATGGAGAATTACTACAGGCCCAGTCTTTACTAGAAGAAATTTTCAAACGCAGTCCACATGATGATATGATAGGGATGGTGCTTGCCGGTGTATATGTAGCAAAGGAAGACAATCAAAAAGCTCGAGAGATTTAT
The DNA here is from genome assembly GCA_964497525.1 of uncultured Bacteriovoracaceae bacterium. GTDB lineage: Bacteria > Bdellovibrionota > Bacteriovoracia > Bacteriovoracales > Bacteriovoracaceae > CAZCDT01. The sequence goes on along the minus strand of CAZCDT010000004.1, from coordinate 30,556 downwards.
AAGAAACTTTTAAAAAGAAAAAAAGACAATGAGGAAGCTTGTATATTTTTATCTAAAACCTATGTAAATGATAAAAAATATCAAAGTGCCTATCAGTGTATAAATAGTTGTATAAAATATGCTCCAAAAAACGAAATGCTTTTCTATTATCGAGGAAAAATACAACTAGAAGATAAAAAAACAAAAGAAGCTGAGCAAAGTTTTTTGCAGGCACTTAAAATTAATCCAAGATTAAGTGGAGCGGTAATTGCTCTAGGAACAATGCATGAAGCATTAGATAACAACAAGAAGGCATTAAAAATTTATCAGAATTATTTACAAAACGATTCCATGAATGAAGCTGTTTTAAATAAAGTCGTTCAACTTTTGTTTATAAACGGAGATCTTAAAACTGCAATTCCATATTTAGAAAGGTTAATTGCGATTGATGGAAGTGATTTAAATATGAAGGCCAAGCTGGGAATAATATATACAGATTTAAAAAGATACGAAGAGGCAAAAGGAGTATTTAAAGAGATTTTAGTTTCTATAAAAGATTCTGATAAAATTTTTTATTATCTCGGGGCCTTGTATCAAGAAACAAATGAATATGAAAAGGCGA
>CAZCDT010000004.1:0-29945 GCA_964497525.1 uncultured Bacteriovoracaceae bacterium | reverse complement strand
GAGTATTTTTCTAAAATCAATTCAGATAGTGCCTTGTTTGTAGATAGCAATTTGCAAATTGGCAACATGCTTAAAGAAATGGCACTAAGTAATGAAAAAAAAGACGAATCTGAACAGTTATTTTTGTCATTTCTAATTAAGCAAAAAAGTTTTGATGTACTTAAAACAGAATTAACTGTTTTAGAAGCATCCTATTATGAGGATATTGGAGCTTTTGGTAGAGCAATCGGGGTTATAAAAACTTTGCCTAAAAATGATAAATTTACAGATCATCACAAATATTACTTGGCCGTTTTATATGATAAGGCAGGAGACCTTGATTTTGCTATTGAAACAGTTCGAGAAATATTAAGTGAAAATCCAAATCATGTAGATGCATTAAACTTTCTGGGATATTCTCTTTTGGAAAAAAATATAAATTATGATGAAGCATACAGGTATCTTGTAAAGGCCGCAGAACTTCGTCCACAAGATGGATATATTTTAGATTCTTTGGGATGGTACTATTATAAAATAGGTAATTACAAACAAGCGGTTATAGAACTTAAAAAAGCGCATGCTATTGTGTCGGAAGATCCAACAATAAATAAGCATTTGGCAATTGTGTATAGAGATTTAGAAAGGTATGTAGAGTCACAAAAATACTATCGAGAGGCATTAAAATATAGTACGATAGAAGGAGATAAAGACTTTATATTAAAAGAGTTAAAAATCTTACAAGAAAAGAGGACTCCAGCTTCATCAAAATGATAAATCGTATTTTATATCTTCTTATCGCTATTGTCATTCTTAGTGTTTTTGGTTGCGCAACAAAAAAATTGCGTGTTATTGATTACGATAATCCAAGAAAAGAATTTGCAAACGCAATGAATAGAATCTGCTTAAGCTCTTTAGGAAAGGGGCGTTTGATTTCAAATGATAAATCTTATGGTTTTCGATTTGAAAACAGATTACAGTTTGATAAAAAAGAGTGGTTGGTCGAAATTTCTATTCCTCTTTATGGTGAGGAAAATTTACAAATTTACTATAAAAATGCTTTGAAAAAAAATGGAAAAATAAAAGGCAGTATATACAATAAAATAAAAAAAGAGTTGCTTTCTAAATCACATACAGATGATAGGAAGTTGATTGATAATTATTTTAATAATATTGCAATGTTTTTAGAGTTATATGACCAGTATATTCACTCTGTCCAAACAGCATCTGATGGTGCCTGTTTTTTTACAAAAAACGATGTAAAGGCAATTCGTGGAGTATGTAACAAATCAAAAGCACAAGCAATTTTTGTTTGGAAGTTGACAGATGAATCTTTGATTATAGAGCAAGCTGTATTAGATAAAAATAATCAGAAATTTTCTATTATTTTTTCAAATGATGATGGAGATGTTTATAGAAACATTAAAGCATCATTATCAAACAAAAGCGCACCAATAGTAGAATTAGACTTGAAAATATCCGACTGTCTTAATCGGTAATTGTTCTTTTTGGCATCATCCACTATTTTTTCAAAAAAAAATCATAAATTAAACCGAAATTGATTCAATCCTTTTTAATCTTTACCGACAAGATAATGATTAATTTCGTCTTTTTTTTGAAGGAGAAAAATGAAAAAAGAGGATTCAGAAAAGACATCACTTTCAATCTACAGTTGGCCTAACTTATGGAGCGAAAAGTTTGCACCAGGTGATATATATTGGGAAAAATCAAGTGGTCAAAAGACTCTTGTGTTGCGGGCCGGAGAGCCTGTTTGTGGACCTTATTTGGAAAAACTAAGTGAAAAAAATATTCTTTTAAAAATTGATAATTACCAAAATGAAGAAGTGATATCAGGCATAGTTTCATGTTTTCATAGACTGCAAGAAAGCACATTAGAGTCTGATAGATTTATTATTAGGAATGAAATAATTGAGATTTTAAAAAGAAATTATTGGGATGATTGTAAAAATTCATCTCTTTTGACTCTTGTCCTAGCAGGTGTAAAGTCATTTTATCATTTTAACAAGGAACAAGAGGAAGAGTTACAAGAGACCTCAATTATGCTTTATAAACGATCTGCTTTTATGTCTATTTTTCTTGTAATTTTGGCATTAGTGCATGGATACCTAGATTTTAAATTTTTATCAGATTTATATCATCTTGGTTATATGTTTGATGCTGGCTATAAACATGAAGTGATAAGTTATAATTTGTTAATGGCATCCAAATCTGAATGGCAAACCGCAAGAGGCGGAGAAGCATATTTAAAAAGTAATCCAGGTTTTTTAAAAGAAGAAATTGTGTTTTTAAACCATCCCTCAAGTGGTGTAGATGAGGCATTGGTTTTTTGTAGTGATTTAATAAAAAACAAAGAGCTGCTAAATTTAGTCTTAAAGCATCATGAACGCATGAATGGGCAAGGTATGCCACATGGATTTTCTTCATTAGAGATGACTGATTTAGAAGCTCTTGTTGTATTGGTAAATCATATAGCACCATATGATAATTTATTTTTTAAAAAGAATGATGGTGATCAGTATTTTAAAAGAATATTTAAAACCATGAGCAGTGAATTAGTTTCAAAAGGTATTTTAGGATTAAGACAGCAAAAAATTGTTGAAAATGTGTTTACAAATATTGGGGATAATTTACAGGTAAAAAAGGAAGTTGCGTGACGAAATGTTGAAGGCAAACTCTAAAAATACAGAAAGAATTGTACTTGACCTAACAGATGGTCTGAGTACTCCTTTTTTGGAGTTGTTAAGTAAGTGCAACTTAAAGATAATTAAAAAGGCAACAATAGATACGGCCTTATCATATATTATTGTAAAAAATCATATTGGAACATTTAAGCGACTGGATCAATTATATAGTATTGTAGATAATGGGATTTCATTAATATCATTGTCGGAGGTCGAAAATAAAGTTGATTTTATAAGCGCCGGCGGAAAGGGATATTTTTTTGAAGAGGCTTTAAAAGTTTATGAAACATCTTTATTAATAGAGCGTTTCTTTTTAGGAACATCCTCATTATCTCTGTTTGAATTATTGCAAAGTCCAAATGCTAATATTGGGCTTTGTAAATTAACAGGACATCTAAATGTTGGTCACTATAGCGATATTATTTCTGCAAAAGTTTTTGATGCAGGATTTAATATCATTTCGATTAGAAACTATTTTGTAAATATTGTGTCTTACTTGGCATATTTACAAAAATCGACCATTGCGGAATATCCATTCGAAATAGAATATGGAATTTTAAAAGATAGTGTACTAATTCAAGTAACAGTAAATGTAAAAAACTTTGTTATGGAGTATTTGACCGAGGCATTTTCCGATTATGACAGTTCAACTCCTCTTAAAGGTCTGTTGCGCAGTTGCATGGATTTAGCAGATTTTTTTGATATTTACTATTTAGAAAATAATAACAAACTTGTTGTTTCCGGATTGTGGGCCAAGGGCATTTTAAAGAAGAATGAATTAAAATTTCCTTCATTTTTATTAAATAACATAGATTCTTTTTCATATGTAGAAAAAAAGTTTAAAGAGGAATTTCTTGCTCCTGTTTTAGCGTTAGATGATACTTCGCCAGAAAAGAAAAAAGATTTGGAGGCAAAAGGATTACCTGGGAAAAATATTGGACCTTTAGTCTTGGAAAATAAACCGATGGCACAGCGACTGACGCAGGTTATAGAATTAATCGAGAAAATAGAAGAGGTGCGCAAGTTAGAGGAAACTCCAAAGGAAGCAGCACTTTTAAGTGAAAAGGATCTAGAGAGTTATTTAAAAAAAGTAGAAGGAGAAACTGGAGAGTTAAAAAGTAGCGATAAAGAGTTATTGCTACAATGCCTTATAAGTCCGGATGTATCTCAAAAAATAAAAGAGAGTGTTCAAGAGAGTAAAGAAAAGGTTTTAGAAAATACTCAAACAAGAGATTTGTTTGCAAGTGTGGTCGTTGATAATTTTGCAAAAATAGCAAAAGAAGATATTTTTGATTTAGTTGATTTGCCTAAGGATGTTGTTCCCGGTAATGATAATGAAGTCGTATCTGGCGACTATACTGATGATGATCATATTGAACAGATTAACTCCAGTATAGATGCAGAAGGTGAGAATCGCGAACATTTTATAGGCAATAAAGATGATGTACAAGAAATAGTAAGTGTTGGTAGTACTCCAGATACTTCAGATAAAGATGATGATGTTATACGAACTTTTGACCACACAGAAGACGTTCAGGAAGTTGTCGTTGTTCCTGGTCGTGCTGGTAGCGATAGTAAAGAAACATTAACGATATCTAATAATACGAAAGGAAGCGAAGAAGAAGTTATAGTTAAAGGAAGTAATGAAAAAGAAAAAGAAGCAAATATAAAAATTTCAGGAACAAGTGCTGAAATTGATGATGTGATAAAAGTAAAGGGGTCTAAAGAAAATCAACAGGAAGAAACTATAAAAATTTCTGGCATGACTCAGAGTCAAAAAGATGTTGATATCAGGATTAAAGGTAGTGGTTCAAAAATAGAAAATGATGTCAATGTTAGAATTTCTGGTGGAGCGAGTAATCAAACAGATGATAAGGGTTCGTTTAATATAAAAGTTGTAGGCACGAAAAAAGATACCATTAAAGATGAGACAACTGTAGTAAAAGGCGGCCGTGCTTTAGAAGCAAGTCAAAAACAACAAGAAATTGCTGTAAGTTGGAAGCAAAAAGCTCCAGCGATAATGGAGCAAGTTTCTAAAAAAATGGAATCACTAAAAGAAAGTGGTATTAGTGCAGATATTGCTTCTAAGGAGATTTTACATATTATCAAAACGGAAATACCTGTTGATGATGAGATGGGGAAAAAGTTAGTTCAAAAAGTTATGGGAACTGCGGTTGATGCAGTTGCTGCTAAAGTTATAGAAGAAAAAATTATACCAAAAGAAACTGAGAAATCCCTTTCTTCAAATGTCGAAGAGCTAAGATTAAAAAATGAGTTGCATAAAAAAGACTTACAGATAAAAGAGTTAAAAAAGCTTGTCGATGCTTTAAAAATAGAAAAAGAGGCAAGTGGTAAGGTAAATAATATTATAAGCAAATTATCGATAGCTCAAAATAGCGAGTCGATTAGTAAAGTGTTGGAGCTAAAGACAAAAGCACCAGAAAGTACGATGAACGCAAGCACAGAGTCTCTTGATCTTAAGAGATCGGTAATGGTTCAAGAGAAAGTAGCATCAGAAGTTCCTGTTATTGAAATAAAAGATGTACCGATTGAATCTGTAAAAGAAGATCAAGTCATAAAAGAAGTTGTAAAAAATAGCTCTTATACTACAGATAGCAAATCAGAACACAGACAAAGTGTAGATAAGCAACCAGATGTTGTTTTAAGTAGAGGAGAGTCTAAAAATAATGAAGCAGATAAAATACATATCTTTGCAGCGGATAAAAAAGCTGAAGATGTTGTTGTTGTCAAAAAAACAGAAGAAGTTAAAAATGTAAATTTACAAAAGTCTCGTTTGTTAGATGCCGATAAAGTAGTAATTCAGGCAACACCCAAAAAAGAGTTTGTGATAAATAATAAGATTTCAGATTCTGTCGGGGCACAAGACGTTATAAAAAGAGAAGATATTGGTATAACAGAAAATATAACAAAAAAAGAACTGCCTTCTGTAGCAAAAGTGTCCAACGTAAACCCAGATTCTTTGAATGAAGAAAAATCTGTTGCAAGTGGCAAGCAAGATCATCTTACAGATCCGAGAGCGTTTTTAGAGCAGCAAAGTGAAGGTAAAAGTGAAACTAGAAAATCTGAAAGTTCGCCATCTTTGTTAAATCAGCAAGTAATTGACTTAATGAATGATGTGGCACTTTTAAAATCAGAGCTTGATAAAGCATATAAGCAAGTTCAAAGTAAAGAATTTATTGTAAACAAATTAAAAGAACAAGAAGTTACTTCCAGAGAGAGAACTACTGCAGAAATTCAAAGCTTAAAAAATAAAATTTCAGATTTAATGAGTAAAACTTCTGATGAGGCCCTAGAAAAAGTTGAGTTTGCAAAGTTGCAGGATAAAAACAAGAATCTAAATTCTATGTTAGAGGTTAGTAATAGAAAAATTGCAACAATGACAGAAACGATAAATTCTTTAAAAGATGGGTCAAGTAGTAAAAACTCTCTAGAGGTTGCTCACTTAAAAGATACCAATAAAAGGCACGTGGAAAAAATTACAAAACTTCAAACAGATAATAGTAAGTTAAGTGCAAAATTAAAACAGATAGAAAATGGATTTAAGAGTGTGAAGACCAAGTTTGAAAATGAGATGAAAGCATTACGAGATAAAAATGATTCTCTTGCAAAGAAACTTGATGTTTATACAAGTAGCGAGAGTGGTGTGGTACGTGGTGATACAAAGAACAATTTATCTGGTGATTCTAAAAAACTTCATGAAGAGTTAAAAAATCACAAGTCACAGTTAGAAATTGCGAATTTAAAAGTTAAAGAGTTGACCCATAAGTTAAAGCTTGCAGAATCACAGGCAGTTTCTTCTGCTAAAACTGAAGAACGAGAATTTAGTAAAGGACAAGAGGAAAAACTTGAATTTAAGATTAAGCAGATGGAAAAGATGCATTTAAAAGCAGAGGAGGCCAATAAAAAAACCATTGCAGATTTAAATGAAAGGAAAAAGGAAGTTCAAAAGTTGAAGTCAGAAGCAACTGTGATGAAAAACAAAATATCTGAATTAGAGCGAAAATTGGCCAAATATGAAAAAAATAAAGCAGCATAACCTCTTATAATCTAAGAATTTTCCGGAGCATTCCGATCAAAAAAGTCAAGTTTTTTGAGGTGTCTGCCGATAAGTATTCCTAAGCATGTTTTGTGTTTTTAACATGCTTAAGGAGTTATTGGTGATAAAGAGTATCTGCATTGCTTTGATGCTTTTGATGGCCGCACTATCGTGTCAAAATCAGCAGCTTCATAGTGTTTTTTTAGGTAGTTCATTGCCTAATATCGGAGAGGCTGAGATTGCAGACTCTACTTATTCTAAAGAGGAAGAAGATCTATTAGTGCTTGCTTGCTACGCTTCAATATTTAAAAGGGCCCAGCATTTGCAATATAATTTTTTAAATCCAAAGAATTACAGCATTACATATCGTGGTTGTACAGGAGAGAGTATTGCTCTTAAAGGCGGATTTAATGATTCCATTAAAAAGAGTGGAAGATTTCCTGCAAGTATTCAGGAAAAAAAGTTAGTCGATGACGTTATATATTTTAGTAAAGATTTTAGCTTATTAGAGGATCGCAAGTATTCGATGAAAACGCTATGTGATGCTATTTTTACAGCGTCAGAGCTTCCCATTAGAAAAGTACGAACTGATATGGATTTAAAAAATGAGATCTATTTTTCTTTGCGCGAGAAGGGTGTTGTTGGTATTGATAATTGGACGCTAAAAAGAAATGATAAAACTGGAAATTTTTATTACTATAAAAAAGAAAGTGTCGATCTTTATGTCGATAGAGGTTCGAAAATGTATGGAAGTGTGATAGGCAAAAAAGACCTGACGCAGTGTGAAAACAGCATAAGTTTTCAAGAGGTAAATACTAAATTTAGCTGGTTAAACGTATCTGAATAAAAAAAATAAAAATAATTCCCAAAAATTTTTTATCTCAAGTTATCATTTATAATTAGCGACATAGTATTGTTGTTTTTATCTAAGCCTATTGCCATGGAGGGTGTATGGTGCAAAAGCTCAGGATTTGTTGTCTGTTTATCTTCTTTTTTTCGTTAACAATTTTTTCATTTAGCAGTTCGGCCACAGTTCGGATAGAGCATGATAATGGAGAACTTACTTATAAGTTTTCAATTGATGATGTTAGAAATGGTAATGTTGTTTTAGATGAAAGAGATTTTGCAAAAGTAGAACTTGTTGGTGTTGATGGATATGAAGCTATTATTTATAGAGAAGGAGCGCCAGAGATTCCTGCGGTTCGTTTTTATGTAGATGCAGAGAGTGAAAATGATATTGAAGTTTTAATTGACCAAAACAAAAGCTTTTTAGATCGAAAATCAATACAAAAACCAATTATGCCAAATCAGCCGTCATTGGCAAAAATTAAAGGATTGTTACCTGTCTTTAAAATGAGTCATGCAATCTATAAAGAGAATCAATATATGCCAGCAAAAGATTTTGATATTGAGCCCGCTGGAAGTATTAGGGGGAAAAGTAGATATTTAGTAAGTGTTTATCCATTCAAATACAATCCCGTAGATAATAGCTATATTATAAAAAAGTTTTTTTCAATTAAGATTCGTAATACGAGTTTTAGGGAAGAGGCACAAAAAACAGATGCAATAGCATTTATTATTGGAAATAAGTTCTCTCAAGGGCCTGCTGTTTTAAAATATATGGAGTTTAAAAAACAATTAGGATACGAGATCATTCCTCTTATTGTTGGTAAAGATGTTTTTACAGCTCAAGATATCAGAAGTCGTTTGCAAAATATTTATAGAAGTGAAAAATATAATTTAAAACATGCTGTTTTGATTGGAGATGCTGCTGATGTTCCAAGCTATACTACATCTCTTATAAAGGGAGTTACTGATCACTATTATAGAGCGATTGATACGGATGATTATTCAACAGATATAAATGGGCCAGATATTGGGGTGGGAAGGATTACCGTAAACAGTGAGAATGAACTTAATCGCGTAGTTGAGAAAATGATTAAATATCAAACAGGTACTTTTAAAAAAGAGGAATGGTTAAATAGACCTGCGTTTATTGCGACAGATGATAGATGGCAAGTTGCAGAAGGTACTCATAATTATGTTTTAGATAATTTTATGAAGTCTAGAAACTATGTAGGATATTTTCCAAATAGTCCAAATGCAGGAGGGGATCAGCTTTATGCTATTACATATAAAGTAAGCGATTCAAAAGTTGTTGAAACAATGAGAGATGGAAGATTTATTATTAACTACTCTGGACATGGTAGTAACACTTCTTGGGCCGGCCCACATGTGTCTCAAAGCGATGTTAGATCATTGACTGACCGAGAGTATATTCCATTTGTTATTGGTAACGCTTGTATTACTGGAGATTTTAGGGTTGCAGAATCGTTTGGAGAAACGTGGATAAAAAATTCTGCCATCATGTATTGGGGATCGATGGATTCTAGTTATTGGGATGAAGATGATATTTTAGAAAAGCATATGTACGATGGAATTTACACCAAGAACAAAAAAAGTTTTAATGCATTAACAAATCATGCACTGTCTGAAGTCTGGAGATATTATGGTGGCGCAAATAGAAGTAAATACTATTGGGAGACTTATGTTATTTTTGGTGATCCTTCGATTGACTTGAGAACTTCTAAAACAACTTCTATTGTTATGGAAGGTGAGCTGGGTAACATTGTTGTTGGAATGAAAGATCTTTCTTATATGGTAAAAGATGAAACAGGAGCACCTATTAAAAATATGAGAATTGCTTTAACTCAAAAAGATGGAGCTTATACTTTTTCTACATACTCAGATGATAATGGTGCAGTTAATATTTTGTTAAATCCAAAGAGTGTGCCTGGAGAGAAATATTTGCTAACTGCGTATGGGGATAATGCGAGATTATTTCAAAAAGAGTTGCAGGTTATTAGTCCAGATGTTCCATATTTTATGTTATCAGACATTAAACTTAATGGACGTACAAGTAGAGATGTCTATGTTGGTGAAGAAGTTGATGTGCGTTTGAAAATAAAGAATATTTCTCCAATGGCATCAAAAGGTGGAATGTTAAAAGCGAGTATTGAAAGTGGTAATGCTTCTTTTATTTATAATGATGTCTCTTTTTTGCAGATAGATGGAAACTCATCTCTTTATACTGATGGTATACGTTTTAAAGTTGGAGATAATGCAAAATCTTTAGACAAAATCGATCTTGTTTTACATTGGTCTAACCATGAAGGACAATCAGGAGTATTAAAATATAGCTTGAATATCGCGAAAGCAGTAATTTCTATTACAGAAACGCATAGTCCAAATGTTGCGGCCGGAGATAGTGGAGAAGTTCGTTTTGTTATAAAAAATGATGGTGATAACACTTTAAATCAAGCGGTTTTATTTCCTAGTGCAGGTAAATGCGTTCAAGATGTTAGTGGTGAAATAAAAATAGATAAATTAGAGCCAGGGGCAAGTATTGATGTTGGGCCAATTTTTGTAACGACAGATGAATTGTGTAAAAATGGTGATCGCGCAGAAATTATTTTAACCGGAGATCATCAAGGTCCTATTTCAATGGAGCGAATTATGATTACCGCATCTTTTGATGTTGGTAAATTAGGATATGCCGTTGCATCTGCGACAACTCCTGTAACAATTTTAGATCTAAATACTATTCAAGTTCCTTTACAAATAGATGAAGAGGTTGATGTAATTCAATCGATATCTTTAAAAGTAAAAATCAACCATTCTTATATTGGAGATCTTGTTATTTCATTGGTAAATCCTGCTGGCGAAAGAGTTGTTGTTAGAGAAAAAGGTGGAGGATCTGCTGATGATATTGATGAGATTTATGGCGCAGGTGGAATTGAGGTGAAGGAATTAGAAAAGTTCATTGGAACAAATGCTTTAGGAACTTGGATGTTAGAAATTTCTGATTTGCACGGAGGAGATTCTGGTCGTTTAGATCAAGCTGAGTTGAAAATTTTAGGTTATTTATCGAAGTAGGATTATTTATAAAATAGATACATCTAGTGTGAAAATTAGATGTATCTATTTCTGTAAGAATGAAATGTTATTTCTTTAAAGCGTAGTCGATCATCTTCTTTAAGATTTTCCCATTTAAAACGCCAAGTCCAATTACCTTCAATGCTACCAGGAGTATTAAAACGAGCTTCTTGGCCTAATCCCATAATGTCTTGTAGTGGTGTAATTGCTGTATGTGCCCGAGAGTGCATTGCAAGAGCAATTAAATCCCAGTTTATCCAGTGCAAAGTGTTTCTCTGTAGATATGCATGTACGAAAATTTTTTCAAGGCCGTCTGGTAGATTATGAAAATATCCTTTTGATGTATTGTTATCATGAGTGCCTGTATAAACAACACAATTTTCTGTGTAGTTATGTGGTAAGTGTGCGTTTGTATCTCCACTTCCAAATCCCATTTGGAGGATTTTCATACCAGGCATATTAAAATAATCTCGCATGTCTCTGACTGCTTGAGTTATTTCTCCTAAGTCTTCACCAATAATTGGCAAATCACCTAATTTATCTTTCATCGTATTAAATAGACTATATCCAGGAGAATAGGCCCACCAACCATTTAACGCATTAGGAGCATCTGTTCGAACTTCCCAGACGGCCTCAAATCCTCTGAAGTGATCTAGGCGAATAATATCAAAATGTCTCATCATAAATCGCATTCTGGCAATCCACCAACTAAATCCATCTTGCTCCATGATTGACCAGTTGTAGTTTGGATTACCCCATTTTTGTCCCGTAGCGCTAAACATGTCAGGAGCCGCACCAGCTTGGATTGATAGTTCGCCATTTTTATCCATTTTAAACCACTGAGGATATTTCCACACATCAACACTATGATGAGATACAAAAATTGGAATATCTCCTATTAAATGGATACCGTTTTTGTTAGCAAACTCTTTTAAAGAATCCCATTGTCTAAAAAACATGAATTGCAAAAATTTTTGAAATAAAATTTCTTCTTTGTACATTTTTACAAAAAGATCTAAGGCAAAGTGATTTCTTTCTTTTAGGCGTTCTGGCCATTTTACCCAGTAGTTTCCATATTGCTCAGAGATCACAAGAAAAATTGCAAAATCATCAAGCCACGATTTTTCTGTTTCTAAAAAAAATGCAAATTCCTGGTGCAAGTTTTTGCCTTTATTAAAATTTTCAAAGGCTATTTTAAAAAGTGATTTTTTGTATGCTCGTACTTGATCGTAATTAACACGCTCATCTGAAAAGTTTTCTTTATTTTTGAGGTGATTTGGTTTTAGAAGTCCTTCAATAACTAAAAGTTCAGGGCTTATTAGCATTGGGTATCCGCCAAATGCAGAGAATGCAGAATATGGAGACCCTGTATTATCGGCGTAGCTTATTGGCAAAATTTGCCACAGTTTTTGATCGGTATCTCTAAGCCACTCTACAAATTTGTAGGCATTCGGGCCTAAATCTCCGATACCAAAGTCAGATGGAAGTGAAGTAATGTGTAATAAGACGCCAGATCTTCTGGGAAAATGCATGATGTATATTCCTCTTGAAAAATGATTATTAAAAAATATCGCTAAACGCTTTGAGAATACTGGTTTTGTAGCTAAAAATAAACAGCTATTTTTTTAAGGATTATCTGTTGTTGTTTGGAGAAAATTATTGCATGAGATTTTTTAGAGATATTTGAAGATTGATATTTTTTTTAAAAACAACAAGCTTTTTGTGCGGAGAGTTAAAAAGATAAACACGCTGCATGAATATTTTTATAGAAATCATTGATTTCTTTTGATAACCTATTAATAAATCACGGATTTTAAATTTTCATGGATGGAGGATTATATGAGTTTGACTAAGGCCGATATTGTCGATCGAGTTTATCGTGAGGCAGGATTTTCAAAGAAAGAGGCCACTGAAATGGTAGAGTTAGTTTTTGATGTTATCAAGGACACTCTTGCAAAAGGTGAGAAAGTAAAAATTTCTGGATTTGGTAATTTTACTATTCGCGATAAAGCAACGCGTATGGGAAGAAATCCTCAAACAGGTGAGGCCATGCAGATTTCTGCAAGACGAGTTTTAACTTTTAGACCATCACAAGTATTAAAAGAAGATATTACAGCTCGTTATGGTCATAGAATTGATGATTCAGGCAATGAAGATTTAAATGTTGCTCCTTTAGAAGGAACTCCAAGAGCGCTTAGTTCTTTTATGAGTAATATTGAAGAGCCTGATTCTGACGATGATTTTAACGGAGAGGATGAGGCGTAATTTAGAATGAATTTAATATCTAATTTTAAGTTACCGCCGAAGTCTGTTTTTAAATTAGATGAGGTTTCTCAAATTACTGATGTGAAGCCGTATGTGCTGCGTTTTTGGGAAACCAAGTTTGTAGATATTTCACCAATTACTTCAACAACTGGTCAAAAACTTTATTCTCCAAAAGATGTTCATACGATAATGAAAATCAAGCATTTGATTTTTGATCAAAAGATGACTGTTGAAGATGCTGTTGATGTTATTTTAGGAAAAGTTCCTTTTGAAAAGACTTCTGCTCCATCGATGACTGTTGCAAAAGGTACAAAGATTATAAAGGAAAGTGTGGAGATTCTTTTAGATGAAATAAAGCCGACTGTATTAACTTCATCTTGTATTGACAAAAAAATAGATGATAAATATATTCAGCGTTTAATTTTGGCAAAGGCAAAGTTAAATAGTCTTATCGCTCTCACAAAGAGTGTTCAAGAGAAGTATAATTGGTTGTAGTTCTATCTTGTTATGTAAATGAAAATGAATCTGTTCTTTATTGTTTAAAATATTTTCTCTGGATTTTTGCAGATACTGTGCAACAAGATATTTTATATTCGTTGTTTGATATTTGTTGAAATAACCGTTAAGTTTTTCTAGAGAATCTTTGAGTGTTGCAAAACATTCTTGTGTAAATTTAGGCCAAGGGTTAATGTTTTTTTCATGTGCAGAAAGATCTTTATCAGATAATTCGCTTAAATCATCTAGAATTTGAAAAATGAGACCGAGATTATGACCAAGCTTAATAAGATCTCGTGTCGTTCTATATTGATTATTATTTTTTTTATAGCGATCAATTAGTAAATAGCTTAAAAGAATTGAGACAATTATAAGTCTACCGGTTTTAAGTTCATGTGTTCGTATTAGTGTTGGAAAATCTTTCTTCATCTCTTCTGATAAATCTAGAACTTGTCCTTGAATTAGTCCTTTTGGACCTGTTGCGTATGCAAAAATATTCAGTATATTTTTTAGATTTGGATGAATAATTTTAGACAATAGATAAAAAGAGGAATTTTGCAATCCATCTCCAACAAGTAGAGCTTGCCATTGTCCATATTTTTTATGAGTACTTTCTTTGTTACGTCGAAAGTCATCGTTATCCATGCATGGCATATCATCATGAACTAGAGTATAGGCATGGTGTAATTCTATTGCAGAGCTAAGTAAAGAAAGATTGGAGTTATGCAAATAATTTTTTTCTATTTCAAAGGAGTTTGAAAAATCAAAAAATGTTGCATAGGATAAAAAAGGCCGAAACATTTTTCCTGGAGGATTAACGGCATAATCATAAATTTCTGCAATTTTGTGTGTTGGCATGCACTTTTTTAAGTTTATAGTGAGATTACTTTGTAAAATTTGAGTTATTTCTTGATTGTTTATCAAGCTCACAGGATTCCTTTTTTTTGAATTAAATTGCATCAATAATTGGTTTAGAAAAATCACCAGTAATTTTTAATTTAAAATCATTAGAAGAAGATATATTGCTAGGTAAGAATAAGTTGATAGGTAGTACTGTTGTAAAGTCTTGAGAAAACTTTAATTCGCCAGCAAGATTGATTCTAGAAAACTGTGGATCACTTGTATTGATAAGTATATCTCCAAGCATAGATGATTTTATTGGAGAGTTATCATCGCCGACAACGAATTTTGATATTGTGAATTTATTTTCTTCTATTGTACCAGTTAAGATTATGTTGTTAATTGGCAGTGCCGGAACTGTAAGCCCCATAATATTTTGTTCCTGCATGTTTAGATTCATTGATTTTATCCTCAAATCGCCTTTGGATATTTGTGGGCCATTAAAATGAATAAGAGCATCAATGTCTATTTTTCCGTATATTGGTGGAATATTTTTAAAAATTAATTCAAGTTCTTCTAGTCGAATAATGCTTTTTTCAATCCTTATAGAACTTCCCTGTAAAGATATGCGTGGAACGACATTAAGCTGACTGTATTTTGTTTTTATAGTAATCTGAAATGATATTGCTGGAGGAAAAATTCCCGGCAACTGTGGGGCAATAATTAACTTCTCTACATCAATGTTGCTGTCTTTAATTCCAATACATTTTCCTAAAATAGTTGAATTTTCTATTTCGATCTTTGGAAATAAATAGCTAATTTGCATCTCTTTAAAATATAAAGGACACCCAATAGATTCAGCAAGTGTTATAGTTGCGTTTTTAATACTATCTTTTAGTGAAAAATTGATTAAAAACGAGACGATAAAAACTATAGATAAAATAATTAATAGAGTTGTTGTAGGTATATTTTTTTTTATGTACATTGAGTCGAGATCATCTTTTTTATTATTAGATGTATTCATGTGTTATTTACCATAATGAGCTAGTCGAAGATTGCCATCAAGAGAATCTGTCTTGTTGTTTCTACTAATGTTAATTTTTGTAATTCTCATTTCTTCTTTATCTAGTAATTCTTCCAGTAGTGTAGTGAAGTCATACATAGACATATTTGAAAAATTTATAGTGCTTTCTGTTTTAAAAAAAGCATTGGATAGTTGAGTTCGATCAAAAAAAGACATTGAAAATTTTGTTCGATCAATATTTTTGTTTTTTGCGATCCTTGAGATGATGAGCCTTAGATCATCTTCTGAATTAATGCTTTTAGAACTAGTAACTTTTGTGGCCATGTTGAGAATCTTATTTTGATTAGTATTAAAATACTGAATTTGTCCAATGACTTTTTCTTTTATTTCTAATTCATTTTTGATGGAGATGTTTGAATGAGCAAAATACATAACAATAAATAGTGGTAGTAAGATGATTGTTAAGTTTACAAATTTACTTAGTAAGTTTATGTTTTGCTCTGACAGACTTGAAGTTGAGTCTCTTAATTTTTTAGCGAACGCAGAGGCTTCAATTTTTTTTGCTTGTGCGAACAAAAAAAGATCTATTTTTTTTAATATTAGACCAAGTCTTTTTCTCATTTTTTTATTCCATATTCAAACGAAAGATATCCCGTTTCATTGCTGTCAAAAAGAACCTTGCTGTCAACACTAGTTTTAATTTTATTCATAAGCTCAGCTTTGTTGAAAGTCTGGTCTTTGATAAATATTTTTCCTCTGGTTTTCTTTGTATCGCTTTCAAATGATTCTAGCTGTAACGAACTGCTTATATCTGCTAGTTTATTACTGATCTTGGCCAGCGGTAATAAGGCATTCTCCTTTACTAATTCTTCAATTTGTGTTTGAAACTTTCTTTGTTCTCTGATCTTTTTTTGCATGAGCTTGTAAAACGTGTATGGTTCTTTTTGTACTAATCTTTTTTCTTTAGATGTCAACTCTAGTTCAACATTTTTTGTTAGCGAAGTAATGCTTTTATCAATCTGCTTTTTTTGAGATGTTAAGAACATTCCTTCAATGAGTAATGCAAATAAAATAACCGCAGCAACTGTTGCAACTCTTGCTGTAATAAAAAGAGTTGAGGCAAGAGGTATTGTATTGTGGAAAAGAGAAGGGAAGTCTTTACATAGAAAATTTGGTGGTATTGGCTTACTTATAGAGGAAATTGCCATTAATTCGATAATACCGCGAGAAGCACTTTCCTTCGAATCAGAAGCAATACTTCCTTTAAAATGGTTTGTTAAATTTATTTTTTCTACAGAACAAGCTACTTGCTCAGCAATAAAATTAGAAATATTGCTAATATTGCTGCTACCACCAGTGATAAAAATTTGCTCTATATTCTCATTAAATTGTAGTTTAAAGTTCAATTTCCACTTTCTAAGCTCGAGTATTACCGGCCAAAAGGTATCTTTCATTAACTTGGAAAACTCTAATTGGTTTTTATCGACAGATTTTACTTGTGCATCTGTTAAGAAAAAACTGTTTTCATGCTTATATATTTCTGCTTCTTTGTTCGATATTTGATAGTTGTGAGCGATAGCTTCAGTGATATTTTTTCCAGCAGTATATATTATGTGATTTGAGATTATTTGCCCATTAGAACAAATGTAAATTTTTGTAGTAGTATGACCAAGATCGACAATGGCATAGTTGTTTTTGTTTGGATTGTTTTGAACATAGCTGTCAATAATAGATAATTCACTTACAAGATGTGAAGCTAAAGTATTTGTACTTTTTGCTGCATTATAAAAAGTACTCATGTTTGATTTTTTTAAAACATGAGCAATGATACTTATATTGTCGTTATTTTTTTTATATGAAGCAATAAAATGTGTATCTAACAAAGGAAACGGTAGGTTTTCTTCTAGTTGGAATGGCAGCATTTGCTCTGCTTTTTTAATGTTATTTATAGGTAGAGTGAGGTATCTTGTTGTAATGAAATTACTCGGCAGTTGATACATCACTTTTTGGTCGACAGGTAAATCTTTAAAGTAGGTTTGCAAAATCTGTCTTTGGGCCATGTCATGTGACATCTCTTGTGGTAATTGATCTTTGATCTCATTTATAATCATTTCGCGGAAATTTTTTACATGGATATGTTTCGAGTCGAGTCTGGCCTCTAACAATTTAATTGAATAAGATCCTATATCTATAAAAATATTGCTCAAATTTTTCTCCCGCAACAGTTATCTATTAGTACCAAGTTAATCTTTTTGGAAGGTGGTATTTATAGAATATTATGCAGAAATATTTACACATAGATATATTTTATCAGATAACTTGAAAAATTAAAGTTTTTGCTGCAAGCAAAGAGACAATTTTAGTTTATTTGAATTTCAATTATTCTTGGATTGAGTAATTTTGTCGGATATTTTTTATCTTCTTTGGAATTTTTCTCTGGAGTATTTTGCTGATCTTTTGGTGTATTATCATCTTTGCTACCATCGCCTTCAGACGCAGATGCAGAATCAGAATTATTATCTTTTGCATTATTCTTTTTGGAATCTTTTGGTGGAGGCTCTATGGGTAAATCAACATATGCCGTTATTGAAAATATAGAATCTTTGTATTGGCCAACAGAAGTAATCTTAAATGTTTTTCCTGCAACTCCCAATTTCAATCCTGCAGCTTCTAGTTCTTTAATTCTTTTTTGATATTCAGTATCTGTTAAAATTGCCAGACGATTGACTATCACATCCTTAAAATCTTTTTCCGTTTTAAAAGGATGTTTGTCGGATTGTTCACCATTTGCCTCTATAATGCCATCTCTATAAGCAAAAAATTCAGATGATTGCTCTTTTGTAATTCCCGGAAAAATGACTTTGAGTTGAGATGCTGTAATATCATTGATGGAAATAATTCCAACTTCGTGTACAGACAATCTATCTTTGATTAAATTTGTGATATCGTCTGGCCATCCCTCTAGTAAATAAAGTTCTGAAATTGATGATAGCTGAGCAAATTTAGGAGTCGTGTTTTTATCACTATATTTTGGGGTAATGTCGGCAAATTCATTATCAGCGGCCTTGTTTTTATCAAGTATATAATACTTTAGTTCTTTCACCAGCATGTCTGGGCGAAGATTGCTATATAGGGCATTAAATTCATCATCGTCTTCTTTTTTGTTTTCTATAATATCTGTAATTAGGTCAACAAGTTGTTCTTCCATATATAATTGAGGAGTCTTTTTTTTGTCTTCATCTTCTAGTGTCGTATCGGCCGTATTATCTTCTTTGGTATTTTTATTGTTAGTTTTAGATAATTTTTTATCTAAACGTAGTGCGTTTGGATTTAGAAAACCAGTAATCGGCTTAATTTCAATAGAGATCATTCCATTTAAAAGCATGTTTTTACTAAATTCATTTATTGCATTTTTGGTAATTGGATCTAGATTTTTTGTTATAGGAATTGGATAAATAAAAGGTTGAGTAATAATGGACTGTAGTGCATTAAGTGGTACAACATCTTTTAGTCCTTCGTTTTGCTCTAATAAATTTAATGCTTCTTTGTATAGCCGCAACTTTGCCATGGCAAAAACAATTCCAGATTCTGCATTTAGTTTTGCCTGACTTCGATCCTGTTGGTTATATATTTTATGTTTATTAATTTTTGAGCTTATTGTAAAAGTAGCAAGAACAAAAGACATTAAAGCAATTGTGCTTAAAACCATGACAAGAGCGATTCCTTTATTGGTATATATTATTTTATTCATCTTTTTGACTCTCGCTATTTAAATCAGGAAATAGTGATGCAGATGAAGCTTTTTGTTTATCGTCGATAATTTGCTTGGGCCATATAGAACGAAATGTTCTTGCATTATTTCTTGTTGCCCCGAAAGAATCGACCCAAGTAATATGAACTTTAATAATATTTAAAGAGTATGGAGGAGAACCTAAATCCTTAATTGATGTTACATACTTTTTTTTCTCTTCATTCCAAAAGTAAAATCGTAAATCTTTTATGCGTTTAAACAGTACTGCTGACCTAATTTTCTCCCAGTTGTGATATCTATCGTATGGATTAGTTGCGGTATAGTATCTTACTAGATTTAAAGAAGCATCTTTGCTGTCGCTCGTAGAATCGTTTTCAAGAGTGTATTTAACCCACGCAAAATTTGATTGCTTAATATCTTCGATACGCCTTTGGTGGCCAAAAGTCATAAAACTTAGAGTGCTTTTATCTGGATTTTCAATTACAGGGATTGGATGTCCTGATTGTGATAATCCTTGAAATCTTGTATTTAGACCGATTTGATTCTCTTCATAATCACTTATTTGAGCATCGCTTTCTTCATTATCATAGGCCTCATAACTGTTGTTGTTTCTTGATTTTCGTACTTTAAGCTGAGAATAATACAAAGGACTATATATTTGCATAAAATCAAGTTCTATTCTGCTCATTGCGGCTTCAAGTTCTAAAGTATCATAGGAATCTGCAAGTGAAGAATCCTTAGTTTCAATGCCCCCAGTAGTAAGAGAATAAACTCCAATCATCATCATTGCTAGAATTGTAATAGCAATGATAATTTCAATTAGAGTAAATCCTGATGAGTATATATTCTTTTTTTGCATAATTAATATAGTGAGACCTCTGCTTTATCGTTAAATAACCAAGTTGACATAGATAATGAATATTTGGTTGTTTTATTTGTAACTGTAACTTCAACCTGCCATATCATTTCTTCCATATTATCTTTTATTTTTTTTAATAGATTTTCTTGAATCCCTGGTTCATCGTTATCGGCTTTTTCCTGATTTCCCATAATAAGAGATAAATCAGGCATTTTCATTTTTTTAAAGTTTAATTTATATTCGTACTGGCTACGATCATAATCAGCTTCTATATCAGTTATATTTTCAAAACTTTTTGTTTCAGGACTTAGTGTTAGAGATTCTTTAAATTCTGGAGGATTAATAATTAGTTCATTTATTTTTTCTTCACATAACTCCTTTAAACGTACTTCTTCTTTTATCATAAAAGAGTCTTTAATGTTGTATCCTTGTCCTGCAACAAAAATAGTTGCAAAAGTTGCAAAAATTGCAAGAGCAATCATTACTTCGACAAGTGTAAATCCTTTTTTATAAATAGAGCTTTTCATTTTTTTAACCACTCAGAAAACATGTTACTTGCCTCTTGATATTGCTTTTCTAAGAGACCATCTTCATCAAAATTTTCTACAGACTTAATATTTTTTTCTATGGTTGGTGAAAACTCTTTAATGGCAATCGTTGCCATTTCAGTTTTACTCGCCATAACAATAAAGGCACCATCTTTTTCACCTGTTGGAAAAATATAGATAGAGGCTTCTCCCTCTGTTGTAAATATTTCCGAAATAGAGCTGCCAATACCAAGAATTTTTACATCTTCTGAAATTTTTAAATCTTCAGTTTGAAAGTTTTTTATTTTTTTAAAAGAAGAGTTTAATTTTTTATTCTTTCTTTTTTCTTTTTCATCATCTCTTTCAAGGGATAATTTATCCTCTTTGTCTGGGTTTGGAATCATGAAGTCCCCACTGGGGGTATATTCAACGGCAAATGTTTGCGGGGAATTATCTAAGTTAAAATGAATTCTAACAACAGAATTTCTAAGACCTGCTTCATCAAGAGCAAACTTTAAGGCCCGCTCAATATCTAAGATCGTTGAATCAAGTTTTTGCTGACCTGTAATATTGCCACCCACTAAAACCGTGAATGCTAGAGCAAGTAGTGTTAGGGCAACAAGTATTTCAACGATGCTAAAGCCTGATGATTTATTCAAATATTTTTTTTTGATCATGATCAAAGCAAGCCTTGTTAAAATATGTCTAAAACAGGCAGATCAACAACTATTCTTCGGAGGTCGTTTTATTTGAACTGCGTTTTTTTTGATAAGCAATATCATCTCCTGTATTGACCTCTCCGTCTCTTCCTGGAGATACAATATCAAAAGTCATACCATCTGATTGATATACAAACTCATTTTCCCACGGATCAAGAGGAACCTCCCCCTTATCTATAAAACCTCCAGGAGGATAGCGACGACACTCTTTGCCTCCGCTAGGTTTTCTTACTAATGCTTCTAGTCCTTGATCAGATGTTGGATATGCATCACAACTAAGGCGATATTCTTGGACTCTTTGTGCTAATGTTTGAATTAAGATTTCTGCGGCACTATTTCTTCCTTCTTCAAATTTTTCAAAAACTTTTCCAACAACAAAGGTTCCTGCAAGTGCCAATAACGTTAAAGCGATTAGAATTTCTACAAGACTAAATCCTCGCGTACTTTGTTTTTTTAAATGTTTAATAAACTTTTTCATTTTCTACTTCCTTGTGAAAAAAATACTATGTAAAAAAAATACTATCTTAAACTGCTCATTTCCATAATTGGAACAATGATTGAGTATACCACAAATGCGACAACAAGTCCCATTACAACTAACATTAAAGGTTCTATTAAAGAACTTAAGTTACCAAGTCGGGCATTTACTTCATCTTCATAGTTATCAGAAACTATTTGGAGCATTGGTTCAATTTCACCAGATTTTTCTCCTAGCTTAATCATGTGAATCATCATTGGTGGAAAGAGATTGGATTTTGCTAATGGCCCAGTCATAGACGAGCCTTCTGCTACAGCCTCTTTGGCCTCTTCAATTGCTTTTTGCATATGCACATTACTGACGAGATTTTTTACTATTTTTATTGATGTTAAAATTGGAACACCTGCATTTAAAAGCGTTGCAAGGGTTGCACAAAATCTTCCAACATTAATCATTATTAGCAACCTGCCAATTACAGGAATTTTTAATACAAAAGCATCCCATACTTTTCTACCGTTATCGCTTGAAGTATATTGATTAAAAAAATAGTATCCACCGATTATTAAAATTATTAGCAACCACCAATAATTTAAAACAGCATCAGAAATCCAAATACAAACTTGAGTTTGAAATGGTAGTTCTTTTTTTGTTGAGGCAAAAATTTGTGTTATTTTTGGAATTACAACAGCAAAAATAATTCCTATCATTACAGTTCCGACAATACTCATGATAACTGGATATGTAAGAGCAGATTTTACTTTGGTTCTTAGCTTCATTTGGTTTTCTGTAAATTCTGCAAGTCGTAAAAGTACAATTTCTAAAGTTCCTGAAGATTCACCAGCATCAACCATATTGATATAAATATTATCAAAAACTTGAGGATATTCTGAAAATGCAGCAGAGAGTGAGCTACCTTCATTAACCTTTTGCTTAATTTCCGATAGTATAATTTTCATCTGTGGTTTTTCAGCTTGATCAATTAATGCAGATAATGCTTCTACGATTTGAATTTTTGCCTTAATAAGTGTCGCAAATTGCCTTGTCATTAACGCCAAGTCTGTGACAGAAATTTTAGAAACGATACCTATTGAAGAATTTTTCTTTATGGTGTCTGATTTTTGCTCTTCGATATTTAAAAGCATTATCCCCATGCTTTTAATTTTTTGTTTTGCTAATGCGCTACTTTCTGTCGTAACACTTCCTGAAATGTCTTTTCCTGTTTTATCTACACCTTTATAGTTATAAATCGGCATAATTAAAGCACCTTAAAAAATATTCAAAAAAGTTTCCATAAAAAAATCAATTCTCTTCGTCGATATTAACGGCGCGAACCATTTCTTCAATTGATGTTATTCCTTGTAAAACTTTTTCAAGAGCATCTTGCCTAAGCGTTTTCATCCCTTGAGTAATGGCCATTTTTTTTATCGTTGAAGCATCTTCTTTACGCATGATTAAATTTCTAATTTCATCGCTTATGAGCAGTAGTTCACATACATTCGTTCTTGCGGCGTATCCTTTATAGTTACACTTTGGACATCCTTTTGGAGCATATATCTTCGCATTTGCTGGAAGTACAGGAATTCCTAGATGTTCTAATTCTACATCACTAACTTTTTTTACTAAAACTTTACAGTCATCGCACAAGGTTTGAATTAATCTTTGGGCCAAAACAGCAATAACAGATGATGCTATCAAAAAAGGCTGAATACCCATATCTATTAATCTGGTTGGCATTGATGATGCATCATTTGTATGTATTGTAGATAACACAAAGTGTCCTGTTAAAGAGGCGTGAATGGCCATCTCTGCAGTTTCATAATCTCTGGTTTCTCCGACCATTATAACATCTGGATTTTGACGCAATATAGATCGAAGTGCCCTTGCAAATGAAAGATCAATTTTATGGTTTACCTGAATTTGAGAAATTCCAGGTATCTCATATTCTATAGGATCTTCTACCGTAATAATCATTTTATCTGGTTTATTTATTTTTTGTAGCAATGAAAAAAGAGTTGTTGTTTTACCGTGACCTGTTGGACCTGTAACATAGATAATGCCATGTTTTCTTTTAACAAGTTCATCGAGATGATTTAAAATATTGCCATGAAATCCGAGATGTTCGAGTTTTAAAATCGTATTATTTTTTTCTAAGATACGCATAACAATGCGTTCACCCGTCTGAACAGGGACGGTACTTAGACGGATATCTATATCTTTACCTGCAATTTTTATTTTGATCCTACCATCTTGCGGTAATCTTTTTTCAGCAATATCTAACTTGGCCATAACCTTTATCCTAGAACTCACTGCTGCTTGTGTTTTTAAAGGCTGGCGCAAAATTTCGGTCATTACTCCATTGATTCGGAATCGATACACTGTTTCTTTTTCATAAGGCTCAATATGTATATCAGAAGCTCTTTCTTTGACTGCACGAAAAATTATTGAGTTTACAAATCTAATTACAGGAGCCTCGTCTGCTCCAGCATCCAAAATATCAATAGGGGAGTCTAAGTCTAGATTCTCATCAAATTCATCTTCCAAAGAATCGACAAGATTTTTATTGGCAATTTCATATAAACGATTAATTGCCTCTTGAATTTTTAGCGGAGAACTGACAAGAACCTTGATCTCTTTGGCAAAAATTTCTTGAAGATCATTTATAACATTATAGTTAAACGGATCAGTCATTGCTATAGAAATGAATTCATCAGTTGCTACTAAAGGAATAAATTCATGATTTTTGGCATAATTAATTGGAATATTATTAATTAACTCTGGGGCAATATCTTCGACATCTATTTTTGTTAAATATGGTATTCCAAGTTGATGACAAATTACTCGAACGATATCTTGTGGTTGAATATAGTTTTTTTTAAGTAAAACTTCTCCAAGCATAAGACCTGTTTCTTCCTGCACTTTTAAAGCATCGTTTAATTGATCTTCGGTTAAAGGAGTGTACTTTAAAAGGAGTTGTCCTATTTTTTCTTTTTGATCTTCAACCTGTGATAAATAGTTTTCGGCCAATTTCATTTTTTTTACAATCCCTAATTTGTCATTGTGTTATTGGTGCGGCCTTGCTTTTTTCAATATCTTCAACGATAGCTTTATAATCTGGTGTATCAAGAGTTTCGCTTAAAGCAGGATCCGTATTGATGTTTTTAGAAACAAGCTCTTCTTCTGTTTTTGGCAAAACTTCTTCATCATCGTTATTATATTTTATCGTTTCATCGTTATTGATATCATCTGTTTTATCAAACAAAGGTCCTTGGTCTTGCTTTTCTGCTTTTTCATACAACCCTTTTAGTGTTGGCCCAAATGAATCATCTTCTCCTGCATAATCTTTCATATGAATGCTTCGTCTATTGATTACATCTTTAACATTTTTTGCGACTGTTTTTTCATAAGAAGCAAGAATTTTTGGTGTTAAAAAGAATAAAAGATTAACTTTTGAAATACTCTTTGACGTATGTTTAAATAACCAACCAATAATTGGTATATCTCCCAAAAG
Organism: uncultured Bacteriovoracaceae bacterium; assembly: GCA_964497525.1. Taxonomy (GTDB): domain Bacteria; phylum Bdellovibrionota; class Bacteriovoracia; order Bacteriovoracales; family Bacteriovoracaceae; genus CAZCDT01. Next base: position 4,808 of record CAZCDT010000004.1, on the reverse strand, counting down.
AGGTACTTTTGCTTCCGTAGTTAGTTCCTTATCTCGCATTAATCCACCCATGGCAATTGTATCTCGATCTCTTACGGTGACGGTTGTGACCGCACTTCGAAGAGTTGTTCCAACTCCATTTTGCATCCCTTCAGGAAGTGCTCGATTAGAAAAATCTTCAATTTTTTGATCTATTTTAAGATTAACTGTTCGGGATGCTTTATTTATTTGAGGAGTAAATTTTAATACCAGAGAAACTTTTTGCTGCTTTATAGATGTTGATGTTGCGCCATTTGCCGCATTTGTTTGTTCTGATATTGGCACAGTTTCTCCAACTTCAAAAACTGCATCAACATTGTCTAGAGCAAGTAGTTGTGGAGTTGCTAAAACATTGCTATTTGTATCGCTAGCGATTGCGGAAATTAATCCATTTACGCTATTTATTTGAACAGTACTTCCATCAGCGGCAGTTTGAGTTATTTTTTTGCCAAGTCCACCTCCGATAAAAAGTCCACTCAAACTTGTTATATTTTGGGATATTAAATTTACCAAATCAGATGAGCCACCAGTAAAACCAGCTCGTTGTGTCATTCCTGTCCCGTAAGCTCCAACAACACTGATCCCAAAACTCGATGCTCTGTCTACTTGAGTTTCTAGAATTAGCCCTTCTAAATAAACTTGATCTCTTGGAATATCTAATTTTTTAATTACATTTTTAACTGTTAAATAATCGGTTGGAGATGCTGTTACAACTAAAGCATTGTTGGCAACATCTGCAGTAATTTTTACTTCTGCACTAAAAAGAGTGCTAACCTCTCCTCCTCTTGAAGAAGCGGATGTAAATTTGTTTTGATTAGACTTTGAAGAAGATACTAATTCAGATAGTGTCTTTGCCAATACTTCAGCGTTGCCATAGTTTAAATAATAGACATGAATAAGACCTGAACCAGAAGAAATTAACTTTACATCGAGCTTGGCAATTAAAGCTCTAAGTTCTTTTGCCCCATCCTCATTTGCCATTGCAATAATAGAATTTGTTCTTGGCTCTGCAATGATTCGCATATTGAGATTTTTTGTACCACCAGGAGACATTCCTGTTTTTTGAGTGGTTTTGCTTTTTAAAATTTCATCGAGAAGTTTTGCAATTTCTTGTGCCGATGTATTTTTGACAGGAATAATTTGTAGTGATTCTTCATGTCCGGGTACATCGATAAATTTAATTAAACTTCCTAAACGGTTGATGTTTGTTCCTGTATCTTGAATGATTACTGTATTTGTTTGAGGGATATCAATAATTCTACCATATCTTGATTGAAATGGACGAAAGCTTCTTGTTACTTCAGCACTACTAATGTTTTTTAAAGGAATAATTTTCATTACATAGTTTTCGGTATTTGGTGCAAAATTACCGGTATAAATTTTAGTTGAGGTGTAACGAATGTCTCTTGCGTTAACGATCTTATAAAATGCACCATGCTTTACAAGTGTATAGTCATTTAGATTTAAGGCCGTTAAATATGCTTGCCATGCATCACCAACAGTTATTGCTGTTGGGGCCATAATACTAATTCTTCCTTTAAGTTCCTTATCAAGAATCAAATTAATCCCTGTTAGTTTTTGCATATGCTTTGTAAGATCGCTAAGAGAGATATCTGGAAAGTCAAAACTTTCAACGACCTCAGGACCAAAAGCCGTTTCAGGATTAAGATTTACATATTTTTTATCTTTTACAACATTCTTAACGCTGTTAATGCCAGTGCCTCTACCAAAAATATCTTGATTGTCGCTCTCTTCTCCCAAGGCCTCGATATTATCTGCATTTTTTGGCATGTTATTATCCGGATCAATATCAGGCATATTTTCGACGTTTGGATTTATTTTAGCCTGTTTATCTGATTGTGGAGCATTGTTTTGTTTTGTTAAAAAATCTTTTACAGATTCACTGTTTTTTTCCTGTGGCCTATCACCAAGTTCTGGATTGGCAGGAATTTCCACAGTTTTATTTGTTGCACTTTGGTGATTTGTGCTACTTTTATATTTATCAAACTTGCTTTGAGCAATTCCTTGATTTGATAAAGCTAGTAGTAGCATCAAACAGAGAAAATTCTTTTTTGTCATAAACAACTCTTCCTTGAGATGTTTGGCAATTGTTATTCAAACTGGTATTCCAGCCTTTCTTCTATGCCATCTCGCGATACGGTCATATTAATATTATCTAACTCTTTAATTTTTCCCATATACAGCATTAATTCATTTAGACTTTTAATTGGTTTGCCATCAAAACCAGATATTATGTCACCATCTTTGATGTTTAGCTGACTATAAATACTACCAGGAACAATTTCAGTCATTCTAAACGACATGGTTCCATCGGGGTTCATTATTTGAATGGCACGTGCTTGAGTCAGGATATTATTTAAATCTTTGAGCACTTCATCTCTAAATTTTTTCTTGATTGTAAACTTATTTCCTTCAACTGTTATGTTTGGATTTTTTTGGATTTTTGCTTCCATTAATTTTTTACCAGTTTTTTCATCAAGAATTTTAATCGGAACTTTTGAGGCATTCTTATCTTCAATCGATATGAACTCACAACTTTGCATTTCCAGATTTTTAAAAATAACTTTTTTTGTACTGATTTTTCCTATTTCGATAAAATCTTCAATTTTTTCTAGTTCCCTTAAGTGCAGAAGTTTACTTTCGCTGCCTTTTTGGAGAGTGACAATGGATTTTTTTGTGTCTTGCAACACTGTTGTACTAACAAGTTTTATGTTTAAATTTGTTGGAGCATCAGCTTCAAAACATGGGAGATTGCTTTTTGATTTAACTGGAGCTTTTATTGGTCCACTGTTTTCATCAGATTTTACGTTAAAAAGATTTACTGTTTTGATATTTTCAATTTGTTGAATTGATTTTTCCCACGCAATATTTGCATCTATTGTTGATGTCGGGATTTTGGCTATTTTAATTTGAGGAGTTATCATTACGGCGCTAATTTTTCCGATGGCATAGGCAATGGAGACAAATAGAGAAAGTGTAAAAGTTGCATGAACTACCGGTCTAAATTTTTCTGAAAAAAGATTTTCGATAAATTGATTGGGATCATAATTTTTAAGCTGTTCTACAAAATGTTTACCATCTTTTTGCGCAATTTCTTTTACCCATTTGTGTTTTGGTTTAGTTACAGTTATTTTGAATCGACTAAAAGTCTCCGATACTTTCGCAAAAATTTTATTCAACGTTTTATTGTTCATCTAAAAAACACTGTTGATTCAATTTCTTCTTTGTTATTATAATATATTCATTGTTATTATTGTAATGCGGCATTACCATTTATCGCAAGCATTGTTTATTAAAGGTGCAAGATTTGCAGGGTGAAATTATGAATATCAGACAAAAAAAATCTGTTTTATCTGTTTCGTTTACAGTAATGATACTTGTGATTGTTTCTATTTTTGCGGTTAGCTGCTCTCTTTTTAAAAGTAATCCAGTGCTGCTTCCTACCGATATTGCGTTAGATGAAGTTAAAAAGTCTCCAATGAAAGAGGATGTTGATCCATTGCCGTCAAAGGCCAGGAAGCGTCTTTTTCTAGAAAAAAGCAAAGATTATGGGTTAGATGGAGTTGTTGCGACGAATTTATATGCTGTAGATTTTGATAGTGATGGAGTTACAGATCTTGTGACACTTGCAAGAGATGGTGGGGCCTTGGAGTTTTTTAGATTTGATATTCGTCTAAAAAAGTTTGAGCGGCTAAGCTATTCTCCGTTTACTCAAAATGTTCCAACTTCAATAGCCAATTTTGTAGATTTAAACAAAGATGGTGTTTTAGATATTGTAATTGTGCTGTTTAATAAAAAATCGGAAATGACAAAGTATCCAATGCGATTGTTTTTAGGCCGTCTAGTTGAGGGAAAAATTGTCTATGAAGAAAGGCTAGATGCTTTTCCTAAAGATATTTTACCAACAACGACTATATCTGTTTTAGATTATGATCTTGATGGCAATTTAGATATTTATCGAGGAAGTTGGTTTGAGCAAAATTCAAAATATGCAAATGGTCTTATCCCAAGTACCGTTTATCGAAATAATGGTGATTTAGTTTTTAGCAAAGTCGATGTTTTAGTCGGAGAACAAGAAATTGATAAACGATTAAGTCAGTATGTGAATGCAAGACCAACATTTTCTTCTTCAACATGCGACATAGATCAAAATGGATATCCAGATATTTTAACGACCTCATCAGATGGATATCCAAATAAACTATGGCTTAATCTTGAAGGGGAGAATGGGCAAAGAGTTTTTAAAGATTATGGAAAAGATAGTGGGTTCGCATCAGATCTAGAAGGATTATTAGACGATAAGGGTGGCGGCAATTATCTTTTTAGTAATTGTGCTGATTATAATAATGACGGCATTATTGATGTTATGCAGGGTGCCCTCACGAGATCGTATGATCCACATACAAGAGATCGGTCGTCACTTTTAACGGGTTCACAATTTAAATTTCCTCCAAAGTTTATTAGAACAGAGTACTATCATGGCGGAGGAAGCACTAATTGGACGCAGGCAGATAGAAGAATTGTTTGGTTTGATTATAATCTTGATGGAAGAGTTGATTTCTTAGTGGAAAATTCAGAGTTTCCACCAACATCTCGATTGATTCTGTTTGAACAGCAAGCCGATAGTTCTTATATGGATGTAGCAGGAATTTTAGGCCTTAATATTTTAAATCCTGCAGGAACTGTTATTGCTGATTTTAATAACGATGGGAATATGGATATTGTTACAGCACAAGTAAGTGTAAGAAATGAAAAAATTATTCCAAGGG
>CAZCDT010000003.1:0-71972 GCA_964497525.1 uncultured Bacteriovoracaceae bacterium | reverse complement strand
CAACAATCGTTCCTGTTCTTTCGTTTATAATGATTTTAGAACTAGAGTCCGTATATACTTTAAAGTTTTCGATGGTTGCAATAAGTTGAACAATATTTCTTTGATACTGAACTGGAATGATTAAGTCTATTGTTGTAGCATCTCTGGCAATTGCGAATTTTCCACCAAGCTCTGTATTAATCGTTTTTTCTATTCGAGCAGCAGTTGTAAAATCTGGGTTATTTAAACTAAGTCGTAATGATTCCTTTTTATCAAATTCTAGTTCTATTTCTTTTTCAACAATTCCTCCATTAGGTATCATGCCAGTTGTTGCAAATTTACTTCCTTTTTTAAGGCCTCCGATAGAAATAGCACCGTTTGCAATAGCATACACTCTATCATCCCCTCCCTTCAACGGAGTAACAAGAAGAGTTCCGCCGGCAAGTGAAGAAGCATCACCAATTGATGAAACTGTAATATCAAGTTTTTGACCAACCCTTGCAAATGGGGGAAGCTTTGCTGTAACAATAACAGATGCAACATTTTTTGAAGATATTTCTCTCTGAGGATTAAGACCAAGCTTTAGAAACATTTTTTTTAATGAAGAATTTACAATTTCTCCTCCACTATCACCAGTGCCATTCAAACCAATAACAAGACCATAGCCAATTATAGGATTTTCACGCACGCCTTTGATTTGTAAAACATCTTTTAAGCGAATGCTTTCTTGAGCATGAGAGCTATAAAAAAGCAAAAATGAGGATAAAAATACAAGTAGATTTTTCATTGTTTCACCTTAAAACTCTAATAGATGATTCTATTATTTCATCTGAATTAATGCTGTTATCTTCTGCAATAGACCTCTTTGGAATCATTGCTTGTAGCTCGATCATTCTTTTTTTATTACGAAATAAAACATACTTTTTCCCCCGCAATAAAAAGTGATTTCGATTAATTTCTTCTATTATTACAGTTGAGAATTTGTCATAGACTTTTTTGTTATCTAAATTTGTTTCATCTGTTTTTGCGCTAGCATCTTCTTTCTTCCCAGCATCCTTATTTTCTGCTGCTGCGCTTTTGTCATCCTTTGATTTTGCACTATCCGTTGGAGGAAGTGGGAAATTCTTTTTTAGTTCTATAGTTATTTCATTTTTCATATCCTCTAAAACGTTCACAGTTATTATGTCGCCTGTTCTTTTTGTGAAATCACTTGTAAAAATAAAATTATTATCATTATTGCTGGCCCACAAGCTTCCATCAGGTCCGTTGTCATTTAGATCATTCGCGGTATATCTTGTTTTACTTTTTGTGGTATCAAGATATTGTCTTTTTATTCCAGGGGAAATGCTTTTTGTATTAGTTGAAGAAATAATAGGAGAGTTTTGAATATTTTGATTTTGTTTCGTGCGATACATTGAAAAACGATCGTTCTTTTTATTTGTCTGTTTTTTATGTTCTGCGGCATCAAAGCTATTGTGTAAACTGTTTACATACCCAGCACAAGATAATAGAGAAAATGAAAATATTAAAAAGAAAAATAAATTAACTGTTTTCATATTTGAATAATCACCTTGTTTAAGTCAACAACTTTTGCACGCATTTTTTTATTGTTATAAGGTCCACGCACTTCAATACTCTCTCCATAGCGTCCATTTTTTGTAGGAAACACTGTAATATTCATTTTTATAGAATCATTTTCAAGCAGTGCTTGAGTTGGAGAATTGAAGTGTACTAAATTAATCGGAATGAGATCGTTTTGGTTTAGCTCTTGACCTACAATAATCTGTTTATTTACTTTAAAAAATTTTAATGCCTCTATGTCAGAAAAAAGATGCTCTGGGTTTGCAGTAATTATTTTTTTTGCAGCAAAAGTAAGCGGGTTGATAGGATTATTATTGAGAGGTATTGTTTCTAGAGCAACTAATCCCTGAGCATATGTTTTTAAGCTGCCTTGAATCCAGATTTTCTCTGTTTGTGTTTGTTTTTTGATAGTTAATTCAATGTGCTGAGGCCCTAGTCGATTACATGTTTTGCAAGTAGCAAATAAAATAGAGTTTTCTGATATCGGAATAATTGTTTTTTGATTAAAGCTTTTTAAATCTGTGAAGATAAAGTCTTCACTTAGATTTAAAAGAGAGAGAAGTTTCTTCGGAAGAAATACTAAGTTGACATGCTCTAGTGTAAATGCAGGAGTTTCTAAACTGAAATCACTGTTTATAAGACTTTGGAAGTAATTATTGTTTGGTAACTGACTGTTGTTAATGAAAAATTCTGCAATTTTATTCAATGTAGGTTCTTTACAGTTACTAAGAGATGATAGATCTTTTGCTAATAATTTTTGATCATCAGATAAAATAATATTTTGTGGTCCAATGTCTATAGTGCAAGATGATATGTTTTTAGCATGCACAGTATTGGCATACAGAAAAAATAAAAAAATATAAACAAATGACTTTTTAAACATTTAATCTACCTCAACGTGGTTACTGTTTTAAGCATCTGATCAACGGTACTCATCACTTTAGAGTTCATTTGATAAGCGTTTTGGGCCTTAATCAAATCTGTCATTTCACTCATGACATTTACATTAGCGGCCTCAAGGGCCCCATGCATTATCACTCCAGCATTTGATTCACCTGCAATTGATTGTTGTGGTTGTCCGCTACCAACCGTTGCTGCGAATAAATTTCCTCCAGAGGCTTTTAACCCAACTGGATTTGGAAAAATAAAGACAGAAATTTGTCCAAGACTTGTTGGCTCTACTTGATCTCGGAAATAAACATCGACGGTTCCATTTTCAGATATTGCAACGCTTGCAATATTTGGTGGTAGAGTTATACCAGGAAACAAACGATATCCTGAACGAGTTACAATATTTCCTTGCGCATCAACATTAAATGAACCATCTCTTGTAAATCTCATTTCTCCATTTGGTAGTATAATTCCAAAAAAACCTTCTCCATTAATCATCAAGTCGTAAGGGTTGTTTGTTAATTGTGGACTTCCTTGTGTAAAATTCCTGCGAGTTCCAGAAACTTTAACACCTGTTCCAATTTGTGTACCAACACTATGCCTTGCCATGCCACCAGACTGAGATCCCGCTTCGGTTACTGTTTCATATAAAAGATCTTCAAATTCTGCTCGTTCTTTTTTAAATCCAGTTGTGTTGATATTGGCAATATTGTTGGAAATAGTATTAACGTTTGTTTCTTGTGCACTCATACCAGTTGCAGCGGTGTCGAGGGCCTTAAACATCGCATCTGCATCCAAAGAATAAAATGCAATGATTCCAAGAAATACAAAACTAATAAGTTCTTTATAATTTGCCAATTTCATTTGATCCTTTCCCCGCCATACTGTCATAGGCTTTTATTGCTTGTTGTATACTTTCAAAATGCCTGCTTGCTTTAATAAGTTCAGACATCTCTGTAATTGCATTAACATTTGATTCTTCTATGAATCCTTGATGCACAGTTGTCTTTGAATTAGTGTCAATATTTGTAATGTCGGGATTAATAAATGCAGAGTTTCCTTCTTTCTTTAAAAGAGATGGATTTTTAAATTCTGTAATTGATAAATCACTGACTTTGTTGCCTGCGACAAACACTTCTCCCTTTTGATTAATTTCTGCTCGTTGTCCGTTTAATTGTATCTTTCTATCTTGAGGATTTGGTAAAGGCCCTTCTGATGCAGGAGACCTATTGCTAATGTCTTCAACATTTAATTTAGATAATACGTGATGACCATTTTCCGTAACTAAAAAACCGTCGTTTGAAATAGTAAATGTTCCCTTGCGAGTATATCTAACTCCATTATCTGTTAATATTTCAAACATTCCTTGCCCCATTAGGGCAATGTCGAGAGGGTTATTTGTTGGCGTTAATCTTCCTTGTTCAAATCGTGTATAGCTACCATCTACATTTACGTATGCGTGTTCTGCACCATATGACCGATAAAAATCATCAGGTTTCCACTCCTTTCTTGGAAGATCTATATCTTCGATACCTTTTTCCAAAGCCGTAAGGTACTCTTTAAATACTACCTGATCTTTTTTAAAGCCAGGAGTATTCGCATTTGCCACATTATTAGCAATGGTGTCGATATTTTTTTGTTGTGCAATTGCACCAGATACGGGAACCCAAATTTCTCTCAATCCACCCTCCTGGTGAATTAGTAGTAATGTAATAAGTATATCAAACAGGGTGCCAATATTTCTACACTAGGCAAATTTGGCCACTACTATAAGTTTCTGATATTATGAGTTGATGATAGAAGTATAGATGGCATAAGTAGAAAAAGCTTTGTTATGATGTCAAAAAAATGCCGTAGCTTTTTGGAGGGATAATGAAGAATAATAAGTTTGAAGATAAAATAATAGAGTTGGAACAAATTGTAAAAGAGTTAGAAACTGATAAAATATCTTTAGAAGATGGTATAGAAAAATTTCAGCAAGGTGTTGAGATTTATAAAGAACTCAAAGATGTTTTAGAAAAATCACAAAAAAAAGTAAATGAATTAACTCGCGATTTACAAGAGATTTCTCTTGAGTAGTAGGGTCGACGTTTTGAAAATAGCGATTTTTGTAAATATCTTTATTATATTATTCACATTAACAGGATGTTCTTTGTTAACTAAGGCTAGTCAAGACGGCGATAAAAATGTTTCAGATGATACGACAGCACCATTATTTGATGGTGTAGGTGAAGAAAAAAAAAATGGAAATAATTCAGAAAAAAATAAAGAGGCAAAAATAGATAAAAAAATACTTTTTTTTGGTTCTGCAGGATATCGATTTGCAGGGCAACTAGGTTTTGTAAAGGCCTTAAAAGATAAAAACATTTCTATAGATGTTGTGACAGGAACAGAACTAGGACTTTTAAGTGCATTAATATATGCCTCAAGTATCACCGATGAACAAATATCATGGAATCTTTATAAATTATTTACAGAGATTGAAGAATTTGAAATTTTTAGTGATAATTGGTTTGAAAAATTCAATATTTTTTTAGACAATTCTTTTTTTAATGTAAAAATCGAAGAATTAAAAACAAGAGTAATTGTTCCTATCTATGATCAAAAAAACAAAAGGGTTGTTTATGTGCAAAAAGGAGATTTAAAATCTATAGTAAAAATGGCAGTTTCTCCTTGCAGTAATGAAATTCGTTATTGTATGCCCGTAAGCAGTCAAAAAGTACAAGCATATACTATTGGTCAAATTTTTAATTCAAAAAATATTGCTTATGTCAACGTAATGTATAGTCAAATCAAATTAAAAAGCGATAACAGCAAAATGAAAAAAGTATGGGAGCAAATGATTAAAAATTCAAGTCAACCAAAAGTGGATTTAATAAAAACGATTGACTTAAAGGTTGATGAAATGGAAATGGATTCATTTTTGGATTTTGAATATTATAAAAATAAAATTTATCACCAAGAAAAGAGTAAACTTGTAGATGGTGAATTCTGGAATTAAATATGACAAAATTATTAAGATTTTCTCTCTTCTTTTTTATGGTTTTTCTTATAGGGGTTTTATTTTTCATAGGAATTATTAGCTATTATTCGTATGAGCTACCTAAAATTTCAAATCTTACAGATTACAATCCTCCTGTCCATTCAGAAATTTTAGCAAAAGATGGTACTGTGTTGGCCCGTATCGGGTTAGAAGATCGAGATGTTGTACAGATAAAAGATTTACCAAAAGTTGTATTGGATGCTTTTTTATCTGCTGAAGATGATAATTTTTTTAATCATACAGGAGTCGACTATTATGGAATCGTGCGTGCTTTTTTAGTTAATTTAAAATCTGGTAAGGTTATTCAGGGTGGCAGTACAATTACTCAACAAGTGGCAAAAACTTTTTTATTGTCTAGAGAAAGATCATATGCAAGAAAAATAAAAGACATTTTACTTGCCAGAGAAATTGAAAAGAAATTTAGCAAAGAAGAAATTCTATTTTTGTATCTAAATCAAGTTTATCTTGGTGGAGGATATTATGGAGTTAAGGCTGCTTTTAAGGGTTACTACGACAAGGATATAAAAGAAGCAACCATTGCAGAAAGTGCAATGATTGCCGGCCTTTTGGTTGCCCCTGGGAAATATTCTCCATATGTGAATCCAGCATTTGCAAAAGCACGACAAAAATATGTGCTACATCGAATGTTTCAAAATGGTAGAATAACAAAAGAAGAATACGATTTGGCCCTACATGAGGATTTGCAATTCCGCTTGCGAAAAAACAATGAATTTAAAGCTCCATACTTCACTGATTTAGTTCGACAAAAAATGATAAACCTTGTTGGAGAGGAAGAGTTTTTAACACAAGGCTTTAAAGTTGTTACTTCGCTAGATTGGAACTTACAGCAAGTTGCAGAGGAGGCGGTATTAAGCGGAATAAAAGATATAGATAAAAGACAAGGATTTATTGGGCCAGTATCACATATTACAACATCAATAGAGGTAGAAAATTTTGAAAAAAATTTTCGATTAAAATTAGCAGAGGAAAAATCAAATTTTTTTAGAATAGATGAAAACTTTCAAAAAGTGTTTGAAGTTGATTCGTTAGATAATTTTCATCTTTTACTTAGAGAAGAAAAAAGAAAGTGGAGTGAAACATCGCCTTACTCTAATTTTATGCCTGGCATCTTATCTCAGGATACGCTAGTTAAACATATAGAAAAAGATACTTCCTATTTGGCCATTGTTTCCAAAGTTGATTCGAAGTTTCAAATTGTGTATGTAAGTATTGGAGGAATTCCTGGAATAATTCCTCTTTCAGGATATAGCTGGGCAAAAGAGCGGGATATAAAAGCTGATAGTGCAAATTTTAAACAAATAGATAATCCTCAAAAAATATTAAAATCAGGAGATGTGATTTTTGTTGAAGTAATAGATTTGTCCACTCCTTTATATGTTCATTTAAATAAAGAGGGAAAAGATTTTTATAATAAAAATATAAAGAATGAGGCATTTAAAAAGCAAAGATATTTGCTTTGTAATTTAGATCAAATCCCAGAGGTGCAAGGGTCTCTTGTTGCAGTATTGCCAAACTCTGGTGAAGTTATTGCAATGGTTGGAGGAACAGATTTTATAAAAAGTAAGTTTAATCGTGCTGTACAGGCGTTAAGACAGCCAGGATCTTCATTTAAGCCCATTTTGTTTGCAAGTGCTTTAGAGAATGGATACACGCCTACAACTATAATTATTGATTCTCCAGAGTCGATGGTTGGTGGTGATGGAAAAATGCAGTGGCGACCAAGCAATTATGACGGATTATTTAAAGGTCCGGTAACTTTTAGAACATCTTTAGAACAGAGTCGTAATATTCCAACAATAAAAATTGCAGATAAAATAGGTATCCCAAAAATTTTATCTTTTGTTGATAGGCTAGGATTACTTGCTAAACCTGAGGAAAATTTAAGTTTGGCCCTTGGAAGTTTTGGAGTTACCTTAACCGATTTAGTAACGACATATGCAGTATTTCCAAATGGTGGGAGAATTGTTGACGCAATAACAATAACATCAATAGAGAGTAGTAAGGGCGTTGTGTATCGAATCGATGAGAGAGAAAAATTTAATCGAGCAAAAACAAGAAGCCTGCAAGACAACAATACAAGTCAGGTCGAAATCGATGAGTCAGAAAATAATGAAGAGACGACAAGTAAAGATATGAATGACTATCAGTTAGCAGTCGGGGGAGAGCAAGTGTATGATCCACGGTTGGCATATTTGATGACAAATTTATTGAGGGGTGTTGTTTTAAATGGAACAGGCGCTTCTGCAAAAGAGATTAGTTATTTTTTGGGTGGGAAAACAGGAACAACAAATGATTATGTTGATGCTTGGTTTATTGGTTTTTCTCAAAACGTTGTTGCAGGTGTTTGGACAGGATTTGATAACAATAGGACCATGGGGTGGGGGGAAACTGGAGCAAAAGCAGCTCTTCCGATTTGGAAAAAATTCATGAAAGCAAGCATTGATAAATTTGGAGATAATGATTTTAAAATTCCTGCTGGAATCATACATGTTCCAATAGAAAAAGAGAGTGGAAAAGTTGTAAAAGATCAAAAAGATGCGTTCATGGAAGCATTTGTTGATGGAATGCCCATTGAACATAATGTTGAAAATATACAGCGCATAGAAATTAACAAAGATAATCCGTCAGGTAATTTATATAAAGAAGATGATTACTATAATAGTCAACAGTAATTCTAAGATAAGTATTATTGTTGATAGGCAAAATTTTATCCTCAAACAATCCTTATAAAAAAAATCATTTTTCCGATATGATGTATATCATTTAACGGGGTATATGAGCTTGTTGGTATGCAAAACATAAAGAAGGAAAGACAAACCAAAATTTTAATAATAACTATTTCAGTAGTTATTCATTTTTGCTTTTTTGTCTTACTTGATAATTTTCAGATTGCTTCCTACATAGACGTAACAGAAGTACAAAATAAAAAATTTGAAGTTGTCTTAGATCAAGATTTAGTAAAAAAAGTAATTGATAATTATAAAGGAAAAAAACAGATAGTTAACAATGAATATAAAAACGAAAGCGAAGCTCCTATTAAAAGTAGGTTCTTTGGAGAAAAAAATCAGAAATATGATAGAGAAGTGACCTCTATAAAAATAGATAGCTTTAATACTGCGGGGAAAGGCGTTAAAACAGCACACCATGAAAAACAAATTAAAACAAATCACTCGGTAAAAAATCCAATAACAAACAGGAAAGCGTTATCGTTAAATGATTTAGCAATAGCAAAATCATTTAACGAGAGTAAAGTAGCTGCAAAATATGAAAATTTGGGTATTACAATTGGTGATGAATCAAAAAATGGAATTTCTTCAAACAATGATTATATAGAAGATATTGCGTTGGGTGATGTGACAAATTTAAATACCACAGAATTTAAATTTTATGGCTTTTATTTTAGAATTAGACAGAGATTGGAGCAATTTTGGGGACAATCTCTTCAAGAAAAAGCGACACATTTTGCTCGACTCGGCAGGCGATTACCGGCAAGTAGCGATAAAGTAACTGCGTTAAAAGTTATTTTAGATAAAAAAGGAGAGATATTACAAGTAATTGTAGAAAGTACAAGCGGAGTAAAAGAATTAGACGATGCCGCAACGGAATCTTTTCGCAGCGCTGGTCCTTTCCCAAATCCACCGGCCGGAATGATTCGGGATGGAGTTGTGCAGTTAAATTGGGGATTTGTCGTAAAACTTTAAAGTTTTTAGATAAAATATTATTCTTAATAAAAATTTAGAATTTTTTTTTGTGATTAGATGTCAAAATATACTTCGGAATGGAGTCTCAGATCGTTTGTTAAAGGGATATATAGATGTTTTTATATAATATAAAAAAAATAGTAATCTTTTTTATAAGCTTTGTTGTTTTGGCATTTTTTTTGAGTTGGTTTGTTCATATTCATATGCAATATGATTCAGAAAAAAATAATGAAAGAATTGCGAAGCGTGCGATAAGAATTATAGAGGATAAAATATTTCGACATGATATCTATGGAGCTTTAAAAGCTTATTCAGTATCTGGATCATTTGCTTTGGCCAAAGATCAGTTGAAAGAAAATCATCATTTTTTATCTGCATTAAAAGATAGTTTTAGTGCATCCATTGTTTATTTAATGGATAAGTCAGGTAATGTAGTTGCTAGTACAACAATAGATGATGGATATAAGACATTAGAAGGAAATAACTATGCTTTTCGGCCATATTTTAAAGATGCAGTAGCTGGGAATATTTCATTATACCTCGCGATGGGCACAACAACCAATACTCGTGGAATATATTATTCTGCTCCTATAATGGATAAAAATAAAAGAATTTCAGGTGTTATTGCAATCAAAATTAGTGCGAAGACTTTAGATGAAGAATTTCAAAAAATAAGAGATCCTGCGCTTGTTGCCAGTGATGAAGAAATTGTTTTTTCTTCAAATATTGATGAATGGGTTTTAAAAAAAATACAAAAATATGATTATTTTTATGCGACGGGAAAAAATCAAGATGTATCCAAAGATTTAGAACAAGAGTTTGTTGGTGTATTTTTTGATTGGGATAAAAAACAGGCATTATATTTTGGAGAAAAATATTCTTACATTATTCATGAAGGATATAGTGCCTATTTTAATAAGAATTTAAAAATTATTTTTTTGCATCCAGCGAATGGTAATCAATATATTTTCTATAAAATACTTGTTGTATGTTTTTCTTTTTTACTTCTACTTAGTGCATACTTTTTATGTAAATTATTTTCTAGGGTTAAAGAGGTTTCTGGTCGAAAGGGAGATTTGTTTCTTGCGGGGCATGAAATAACTGAATCGTTAATTATTATCGACAACTATTTTAAAATCAGATGTTGGAATATGGCCGCACGAGAAATGTTTGGATATGATGCAGGAGAAGTTTATTCTCGTAGTATTTTTGAATTTTTAGGAAGTGCAGAAAATAAATCAACCCTTGCGATGCACATTGATGCTCAAAAAAATGGAATTTTGATGAAGGATCATCAATGGAATCTTGTTCATAAAAATGGTTCTTTGATTTCTTGTCGTTGGATAATAATTAATCGTTATAATAAAAAGAGAGAAATATCTGGTTTTGTATTGTTAGGTCAACAGGCATTGACTGCAAGTATTAAAGAACATCGTTTGCAAAAATTATCAATAGTATCTGAAATGATTGAGCGTTTGGCAGAAATTGGACACTGGGAATTTTATGAGGATGAAACATTTGTTTGTTCAAGAACTATGTTTGAGCTTTATAGTATTAATGTTTTAGACAGTAATCAAATTTTTCACGATACATTTATGCAAAAGTTTTTACAGAAAGCAGATTTGGAGAAAATATCTAAAAAAATGAAAGATGGTTTTTTATTTGATGAAGAGGTATTGATAGAGTTTGAGGTTACTTTAGAAAATGGCACTGTTTTGTTAATGAGACGAAAATTTAAAAGAGTAGATTCTTTAGAAACAGGAAAAAATCATTTAGTAGGGTTTGATCAGATTATCAGAGAGTCAAAATTTTCAGAAGATTATTTGTATAAGCATAATGATATGACCAATACAGGTCCAATAGATATGCCAAAAATGGCCAGAATTTTACTTGTCGATGATGAGACCTTATTTAGAGATATTATTGCACAAAGTTTAAAAATTGAAGGATATGATGTTTTAGAGGCAAGTGATGGAACAGAGGCATTAAAAATACTTGCTACAGAAAACATTGATTTGGTCATAAGCGATATGAGAATGCCAGAGATGTCTGGTGATGAACTTGTTATGGAAATGGAGCGTTTAGGGTATTTAGAGCGCACAAAAGTAATTATTTCAACTGGGAGTGTTAGCACTGGAGATCATGAAGAATCTTTTAGAAAAATATCAAATAAAATTGTGGGAAGTCTAAGTAAGCCATTTGCAATTGAAGAACTTGTTAAGCTGATAAAAAAACAACTACTGTAGAGGTCTGCCCTTTAAATATTCTTTCAATTTTTCAAGACCTTCCATCATTATATAGTCATTCCATATTTTGTCTAACTGTCTAACGGATTCTATGATTTGAATTGCGGCCTGATCCCTAGAAATATTTTGAGAATCGGCCAGTAAAGTCGTTGCTTTACTTAAGGCATCCATTGCAGGTGTTTTACAAACACTTTCTAATCTTGATTCATATGAAGCATCAATTTTTTTTTCTTTGCTTTTAATTATTGCTGTATTTAAAAGTTGAATTGATTCTTGATCCATCATTTTTTAATCCATCATCTTGTTTTTTACAAGTGCCAAGTATGATGATTTTGATAAGATTCGTAAAGTATAATTTTAAAAAAAACCGAGGAAAAAATAGACAATAAAATAAGGTTTATTTTTTTTAGATATTTTTTTTGTAAAAAACATAAAAAAAAGTTTGACATCTATTATTTGCAAATTTTATCTCTAATATAGACGTCAAACTTTCAAATATTGAACGTTATTTTAGTGTGCGCTTGAACAATGCTCTTCGTATTTTTCAGGAGATAAAAGAGAATTAATTTCTTCTTTATTGCTTAATTTTATTTTTAACATCCATGCCGCATATGGATCACTATTTAAAGATTCAGGCTTGTCTGTTGCACTTTCATTTCTTTCCAAAACCTCACCACTTACTGGTGCATGTAGATCTGTTACAGATTTGATAGATTCAACAACTCCAAAAGTGTCTCCTTTTGATAGTGTTGTTCCTATTTCTGGTAGTTCTAAAAAAACAATATCGCCAAGTGATTTTTGTGCAAAATCAGTAAGCCCAATAGTTGCAGTTTCTCCTTCAATTAAAACCCAGTCATGTTCTGTTGTGTACTTTAAATTTTGTGGAATGTTCGTTGCCATTATTTATGTCCTCCTGTTACAAAAGCTTTTTTTGATATGATTGCTTCGCATTTATTGTTTCTTATTTGAATAAATAATTTTGTACCATCTTGGTATCTTTCTCTTTCAATAAGGGCCAATGCAATGCCTTTATTAATAGTAACAGACATTGTTCCAGATGTTACAAAACCAATTTGTTTCCCATCATCTGATACGACAGGATAATGATCTCTTGGTATCCCCTTTTCTACAGTTAGTTTGAGTAGTTTGTATTTTGGTTTAAAGTTCGCAAGACCATCTTTGCATATAAAGTTTCCTTTATTTAGTTTTACCGTCCAGTTCAGTCCTGCGTCAAAAGGAGAAAGTTCGTCATTTAATTCATGTCCATAGAGTGGATAGCAGACTTCTAGTCTCAGTACATCTCTAGCAACAAGTCCACAAGGAGTTACTCCATGTTTTAAAAAACTAGACCATAGAGATTGTGCTGTTTCGTGGTCGCAAAAAATCTCAAATCCGTCCTCTCCGGTATAACCTGTCCTTGCAAGAATTAGTGGAGCATTCTTGTAATTATGCTCTCTTACTGAATAGTATGGAATATCTATATTTTCTGGAAGAATATTTAATTTTTTTAAAACTTCTTCTGTTTTGGGTCCTTGAATTGCAATTAGAGAATAGTCTTTGGTTTTATTTGTAAATGTAATGCTGAAATTTTTGGAATGTTTTGACATCCACGTCCAATCTTTTTCCATGTTGGATGCGTTTACACAGATTAAAACTTTATTGTTTGAAAGTTTGTATGCAATCATATCATCTATTGTTGTTCCGTTTTCTCTACAAAGAGGAGAGTAAACGGCTTTTAGATCGCCTGCTCCAGCAAAGTCGTTGCACATTAGGTAGTCTACAAATTTTATAGCGTCAGGTCCTTCAACAATAAATTCTCCCATATGCGAAACATCAAACATTCCCACATTGTTGCGAACGGCCAAAACCTCATCTTTTACTGAAGTATATTGGAGAGGCATCTCAAATCCAGCAAAAGGTCCCATCTTGGCATTAAGATTAATATGTTCCTGATAAAGTGATGTTTTTTGTACAGTTTCGTTCTGCATAAAAACTCCTGTGAATTATGTTTTAAAATTTAACTAAACTATATGCCTGTTTGCTCATCTTGTCGATGGACTATTCAGTCAAGTAAGGGGTATTCTTTAATATGAAAATAATAATTTTAGTGATGGGATTATTTGTGTTTATATGATTATTTTAGGAATTGATCCAGGATCACGTTTTTTAGGATTTGCTGTCATCGATGATACTGGTAGGGAGTTAAAATATATTGAATCTGGAGTGTTGCGATATGATAAATACGACAACTTTTTGGATCGATTATGGCCAATTTTTGTAAGCGCTAAAGATTTAATCAATAAATACCGGCCGGATGTTATTTCTATTGAGTCACTAATTTATGTAAAAAGTGTTACCTCGTTAGCGAAGTTGGCGCAAGCAAGAGGTGCTGTATTGACCGCATTTTTAGAAACACACCAAGGAAGAATTTTTGAATATTCTCCAAACCTAGTTAAAATGAGTGTGAGCGGAGATGGACATGCGGATAAAGTCTCTATCCAAAAATCTTTGGAATTTTTATTTAAAAAGAGTAATTTTAGCAGCTATGATGAAAGTGATGCTCTGGCCATTGCTGTTTGTCATGCAATGAATAATAAGTTTTGCAAAAAAATCACAGATAATAGAGTGTTATTAAAACAAAAAAAAGGCGGAAGAACCATTAAAAGTGTTTTTAAACATTTGGAGAATGTGAATCGATGATTGGATATTTACAAGGAGAAGTTATTTTTAGTGATGGCCATGAAGTTATTATAAATAGCTGTACTGGAATTGGGTATCAAATATTTTTCAATGAGGTTTTGGCCGAAGGATCTTTTGTTTCATTGTTTATCTCACAGATTATAAAAGAGGACTCACACCCTCTTTATGGTTTTAATTCTTTAAGAGCAAAAAAATTATTTGAATTGTTGTTGACGGTGAAGGGTATTGGACCAAAATCAGCATATAATTTAATATGTGCAATTGGGGTTGAAGACTTGTGCTGTGCAATTGCGATGGATAATAAAAAAATTTTAATGCAGTCTCCAGGGCTAGGAGGCAAGGGGGCTGCACAAATTATTTTAGATCTTTCACAAAAAATACATAAAGTGAAAATGTATTCAGCGAGCTATTCCTCTATGCGTAAAAATTCCTTAATCACTCCTGCGATAAACTCTAAAAATGATAAGCAAATGGACTCTATTAGTTTAAAAGATGAAGATGAAGTGAAAATAAATCGTTCAGAAATATTACAAGAAACAATCATGGCATGCAAAGAGCTTGGATTCTCTGAACAGAAAATTATTTCTATTGCCCAGAAGATTCTTAGTGAAAGTGATATTCAAAAAGCAGAACAGCTTGTTCATCTTGTATTAAAGGAAATATAGACAATGACTAATCGCGATCTTTCTCCGCAAATACAGCAAGAAGAGTTACAAAGCGAAGTAAAGCTGAGGCCATCAAATTTTTCGGAATATATTGGACAAAAAAAAATTGTTGATAATATAGAAATGATGATTAAGTCTTCTATAATTAGAAAGCAGGCCATGGATCATGCTCTTTTGTCAGGACCGCCAGGACTTGGTAAAACATCATTGGCGATGCTTATTTCAAAAGAACTTAAGAGTGATCTTCACATAATTTCAGGTCCAGCGATTGAAAAAAAAGGTGATCTGGCCGCAATTTTGACAAATTTAAAACCACGAGATGTTTTATTTATTGATGAAATACATCGGATGCAAATAACTGTAGAAGAAATTCTTTACTCGGCAATGGAGGACTTTCGTTTGGATATTGTTATTGGTCAAGGTCCATCGGCTAGAACAATGCAAATTGATATAGCTCCTTTTACTTTAATTGGAGCAACCACAAGGGCAGGGCTTTTATCAAATCCACTTCGTGATCGCTTTATCGCAAATCTACATTTTGATTTTTATGATCCAATCGATTTAGAAAAGATTGTAGAAAATAGTTCTAGAAAACTATCAATAAATCTTGATAATTTTTCAAAGAATAAAATTGCGATGTGTTCTAGAGGAACACCACGTATTGCCAATAGAATTTTAAGGCGTGTTAGAGATTTTGCTCTGGTCGCAGGTCGAAATGATGTAAAAGAAGTTGATGTTTTATCTGCTTTAGAGATGATGGAGATCGATTGTTTAGGCCTTGATCGTATGGATCGAAAAATTTTAAAAGTGATTGCAGAATATTATAGTGGAGGTCCTGTCGGTATTGAGGCTTTATGTGCAACATTATCTGAGGATCGAACAACAGTAGAAGATGTATATGAGCCATATCTACTTAAAGAGGGATTTCTATTAAGAACACCTAGAGGTCGATCTATTTCAGACAAAGCTAGACAGCATATTGCAAAATAAGCTTTTGTTATTGTCTTAAATATGGATGTTTTATCCGAAGATATTTAAATCCATTTGCAATAGCATCTGATTGCCTAAAATTTTTCAAATAGTCATGATATAAAATATAATTTCTGGCATAAAACATCATTACCCAAGGAATATCTTCTTCAAATATTGCTTCAATTTTTTGCATAATAAGACGCTTATCTTCTCCATCTGGAAGTTCTTTTAATTTTCCAAATAGAGCATCAAATTTATTATTTTTATAGCATGAATAATTCGTTCCCGGAGGATGATTTTTCCCAAAAAGGAGTTGTAATACGTTTTCAGCATCAGGATAATCAAGGGTCCAGCCACCTTGCCAAAATTGCAACTTGCCAGTTCTTGCTTTTTCTAAAAATTTAGGAAAAGTGTTACTTATAATGTTTATTTTTATTCCTATTTTTGATAATTCCATTTTTATAAACTCAGCTTGCTCGTAACTTACTTCCCCAGTGCCTCTGATGTCATAATTTATTGTTGGTAATCCTTTACCTTCTGGATATCCCGCTAATTCTAAAAATTTCTTTGCTTTAGATTGATTAAAACTATATGGCAACTCGTGACTTGGATCATATCCAGGAACTCCTGGAGGATACAACGAATTTGCCCTTTGACCAATATTATTAGTAAATCTTTTTATGTACTCTTCAAAATTTATTGCATGAGCAATTGCTTTTCTTAAGTTTAAATTTGTTCCTAAAATCGGATCGGTCATATTAAAAGATAGCCACCAAAATGTTAGCCCTGGAGCAATTTGAAGTTGGATATTATTGGCCTTTAAGAAATCTCCTAAACTATTAGTGTTATCGGAAACACTTTCATAATTATCTTTGCCTAAAACAATGTATGAAATTTCTTTTTTTATAAATGCATTCCATCGCTCCTGTGGAGAAAGAATTATTTTAAAATGTAGTTTATCTAAAAATGGCAATCGAGAACCAGCATCTTCGAGCAGACCCTTATCATATGCTAGACGATCTCCATCACTAGGATAAAATTCTGGTCTATAGCTACTATTTTTTGTAAAAATAAAATTCTTATTATTAGTGTCTTTCTGCCAAATAAATGGCCCAGTACCAATCATATTTTGGGATAAATCATTATTGTAGTATTCGACAACCTCAATTGGTACAGGGGAGGTAAATGCCATCGTAAATGCGTAAAGCATTTGAGAATATGGTGCATTCAATTCAATTATAAGGGTACTGTCATCGATGGCCTTCAGTCCTGCAACATTAGTTTTTTTAAATTTTTCAAAATCATCGCCAACAATTTTTCTAAATTCATTTAGTCCAACAACTTTTCCATCAAAGATGGCCCATCCAGAGCTATTTGTTTTGTGAAATGCAACTCTTTTTATTTGCGTGATAAAATCTTGTGCAGTAACGAATCGATCTTTGTTGTTAAAGGCAGGATCTGGATGATACTTAATATTTTTTTTAATTTTAAAAATATAACGCTTCCCTTGATTTTCAATTTTTGGAAACTCTTCTGCCAACAATGGTCGTAACGAATATGGCCTTTTCAAATAACTATACTCAAAAAGAGTCTCATAAGATTGATAGATAAGAGAACTAGAAATCGTATCATAGCTCGTTGCGGGATCAAGAGTACTTACCTCTCCTGATAGACCAATATATAAAGTATTTTCGTCTTCGGTTATATTATTTTTTTTTGTGCAAGATAAAATCAAAAAAATAAGAATCAAAGAATACTTAATCATTTTGTTGTTATCCTTTTTTATATAAGAGACCGAATACTTGCTTCAATATCTTTTATTGCACTTGGAGCATTATTTGTGTCAATTGTTCCTTGCGCCATATCTGGTCTTCCACCACCCTTGCCATTATACTTTTTAAAAGTTTCGTTTAAAATATTAGCAGCATGGATATTTGATTTTTTATCAGTCCTAAGTAAAACTGCCGTTTTATTATCGCGAACTGTGTGTAAAACTAAAATTCCATTACTAAATTTAGATATAAAATTATCCGATAATTTTTTTAAATCTAAATCACTTGGTGCATGTACGACTTTAAAAAAATAATTACCAATTTTTTCTGGATCATTAAACAAAGACTCGCTCTCTTTTGCTTCAATCTTTGCACGTAAATCTTCAATCTCTTTGCTTTTGTTTTTGATATCTAAATATAGCTCTTCAAGCCTAGTGATACACTTATCTTCTTTTAGATTCATTAATTGTTCGATATTTTCTAAAATAATAGAACGTTGCTTTAATCTTGAAATTGCAACATCTGAAGCAACGGCCTCTATTCGCCTAATTCCAGAGCTTAATGATGTTTCAAAAAGAATTGAAAAAAGTTTTATGTCAGAGGTGTTTTTAACGTGAGTCCCTCCACAAAGTTCCATAGAGCAATTAGGTATATCTATAATACGCACCACTTCTCCATACTTTTCGCCAAAAAGGGCCATAGCTCCTTTTGCAATTGCATCATCTTTTTTGAGGAGAGAAATTGTTACAGGAATACTTGCAGATATTTTTTCATTCACACGATCTTCTATTTTTTTTAATTCTTCTTTGGATACAGCTTTTGTGTGAGTAAAATCAAAACGTAGTCGATCGCAAGAGACCATAGAGCCAGACTGTTTAACGTGGCCTCCAAGAATTTCTATTAATGCTGCTTGTAACAAGTGAGTTGCTGTATGATGTGCCATTGTAAGTTGGCGACGTTCATGATTTACAGTTAGTGTACAGGGACTATTCTTTTTAATATCAGGATGTCCATTAACAATATGTATCCAAAAATTATCAATAGGCTTTTGAACATCTGATATTTTTAAAGTTGTGCCATCAAAAAGCTTGATTTCGCCTTGATCTCCAATTTGTCCACCGGACTCTGCATAAAATGGAGTTGTATCAACTATTAACGCAGTGTTGTCTTTGATTTTAATGGTATCAAGAATTGTCGCTGACGTAGATAGTTTTTCATAACCTACAAATTTTGTTTCACCAAAAAGATCTTTTAATTGGAAAAAAATTTTATCATCAACATTTAATTGGCCTTTCCATGATTTTTTAGAATCCTCTTTTCTTGCTGCCATTGCCTGGTCAAACTCTTGTTGATTTATAGCAATTCCCCTGTCTCTTAGAATTGTTTCAGTAAGATCTATTGGAAATCCGTACGTGTCATAAAGTTTAAACGCACTGTTACCACTTAAGATGTTGTTTTTTACATCAGACTTTATAGCTTCATCTAAAAACTTAAGACCAATATCTAGTGTTTCTAAAAATTTCTCCTCTTCGTTTTTTAAAATCTCTTCAGCAAGTGAGATGTTTTGCATATTTTGCGCATACTCACTTCCTAGAGAGTCGAATACGCTTGGCACTAGTTTGTAAAAAGAGATTGCTGGGGCATTTAGCTCTTTGAGATGTCTTATTGCTCTTCGAATAATTCTTCTTAGAACATAGCCGCGTCCTTCGTTCGATGGAATAATACCATCTGTAATTAACATGACCGATGAACGAATATGGTCAGCAACAATTCTAAAACTTGCAGAATATTTTTTATCGCAATATTTTTTTCCCGTTATTGATTCTATTGAGTTAATAATTCCTGCAAATATATCTGTGTCATAATTAAAATACTTTCCTTGCAAAACACTAGCGAGTCTTTCAAGACCTGCACCAGTATCAATCGATGGGTTTGGGAGTTTCTTTATTCCATCTTTACTTTTTTCAAATTGCATAAATACCAAATTCCAAATTTCGATATAGCGCTCTCCATCATCTAAAAAATCTTCTCCAGACTTTGGCCTAAACGATTTATCTGAATACTGTTCACCATGATCGTAGTAAATTTCACTACATGGGCCGCATGGGCCAACTTCTCCCATTTCCCAAAAATTACTTGCATCACCTTTCTTTAAAATTCTATTTTTTGGTACGCCTTCTTGATTATGCCAAATATCAAGTGCTTCATCATCTGATGTATGAACAGTAACATATAGCTTATCCTGTGGAATTTTTAATTCTTTTGTCAGAAATTCCCAAGCAAAATGAATTGCATCTTTTTTAAAATAGTCTCCAAAAGAAAAATTACCAAGCATTTCAAAAAAAGTGTGATGTCTTGCAGTATTTCCAACATTTTCAAGATCGTTATGCTTTCCACCAGCTCGAACACATTTTTGGATTGTTACCGCTCTTTTAAAAGGTGGATTATCTTTACCCGTAAAAAAATCTTTAAATTGATTCATGCCAGCGTTCGCAAACAATAAAGTATTATCGTTATGTGGAATAAGAGATGAAGATGGAATTTTTTTGTGAGAATGTTTTTCAAAATAAGAAATAAAAGATTTTCGAATATCTTGTGATTTCATAAAAATAATATCCTTTTTAAAAGATCGAGTTCGCTATTTTGATTGTAGTAAATGTTATACCACAAGCAATTTGCTTTTCAAGTACGCTATTGGTAGTTTTAGTTTTTACAAAACGTCCACCCAAAGACTTTATTTTAGTATTATTGTATTAGCGAAAATATAATCCAGATCTTAGCAATGTTCTAAATCTAGTGTTTTTATAATTTTTTTTGCTTCATCAAGCGAGTACCCTTTATTCGTCGCAAACCTGAGAAGCTTGTTGATAATTTCATCTTTGGATAGTCTTGATGAGTTGAGTGTTCTAAGTTTTTTACTTAATAAATAGGTTAACGCATTTGTATAATCAAAAGATTGATAAATATCTTCAATCATGTCATCTGAAATAAATACTTTCTCTTCTTTTAGCCTGATCTTGGCCACATCTTGAGGAATTCCCTTGCGAAGAAAATATCGTAGTCTTGATACGGCATAACTTTCTTCTCGTAGCTCATTATTTGTAAGCAGTTTTTTGATTGTTGATTCTATTTCGTAAGAAGAGAAGCCTTTAGAACTTAATTTTTGTATTAATTTATGTTGAGAATAATCTTGTCTGGAAAGAAGTCGGATCGCATACATATATGGATCCGGCTTCTTTTGGTTTTGTGTGTGTTGAAGCATATATTATTGCATAATTTCTTTTGAAGATTTGCGTGTGCTTTTTTTGCTTTCTTCTTCAACGATCTCGCCGGTTGCTATATTGATTTTTGAATTTTTGCTGATTCCGTACTTTTCGTATATTTTATGTTTTATTTCTTCTAAAATTTCTGGGTTACTTTCAAGATACTGCTTTGCGTTTTCTCTTCCTTGGCCAATTTTGGCATTATTATAAGCATACCAAGAACCTGCTTTTTCGATAATAGATGACTCTGTTGCAAGATCTACAATTTCTCCAGAAAGAGAAATTCCTTTTCCAAAAAGAATATCAAATTCGGCCTCTTTAAATGGTGGGGCAACTTTATTTTTAACAATTTTTACTCTAGTTCGATTGCCAATCACGTTTTCTCCATCTTTAAGAGATGCTGTTCTTCTTATATCCATGCGAACTGATGAATAAAATTTTAATGCATTTCCTCCAGTGGTGGTTTCTGGATTTCCAAACATTACACCTATTTTCATTCTCAATTGATTGATAAATATGACAGTTGTATTTGATCGAGATATAGACCCTGTTAGCTTGCGAAGAGCTTGAGACATAAGACGAGCTTGTAGACCCATATGAGAATCTCCCATATCTCCTTCTAATTCCGCCTTTGGAGTTAATGCCGCAACCGAATCAACAATAATTAAATTTACTGCCCCAGATCTCACAAGCATATCAGCGATTTCTAATGCTTGCTCTCCACTATCTGGTTGTGAAATTAAGAGTTCTTGTACATTAACACCTAACTGAGATGCATATTTTGTATCAAGAGCATGTTCTGCGTCTATGAATGCAACGGTGCCGCCTTTTTTTTGACATTCAGATGCAATATGCAGCGTTAGAGTTGTTTTTCCTGAAGATTCTGGCCCAAATATTTCAATAATTCTTCCCTCGGGAATTCCACCAAGTCCAAGAGCAATATCAAGAGTTAGGCTTCCAGTTGATATTGATGGAATTTGTTCAGTAATTTCATCTGTGCCCATTTTCATGATGGCACCCTTGCCAAATTGTTTTTCGATGTTTCCTAGAGCAAGCTCTAAAGCTTTTGCCCTATTTTGTAGGTCGTTTTGTGGGCGAGTATTGAACATAAGTTTCTCCTGTTTAAAAAAATTGGCCTTACAAGGCTAACATGTTGATTAAGAAAACTCATCCAAAATACTAAGTTATTTGGCATGATGTAGAGCATGGAAAATTTGTAGTTTTAATATTTGGGAAAACAAATTTTTTTACTCATTGAATAAATTTTAAGCGTAAGTGATGCGTAAGTCAACTAGAATTTAAAATAAAAAGAAATAAGCTTATACACAAAACCTGCATACAAAGCACATACAACATCATCTAGAATTACACCTATTGCATGTTTTAAGTTATCAAAATAGCTAGCAGGCCATGGTTTAATAATATCGAAAAAGCGAAAAAAAACAAGTAATATAATGATGTCTAAAAAGCCATGTTGTTCTAAAAAAGGCCAGGCTATGGCCATTCCAATTACTTCGTCTATAACAATCCACGATGGATCCTTGAGATTATAACGATTTTGTATTTTATGCGTATATATGACTGCAATAATACTTATAAATAGAATTGATGCGGTGTATATGTAAAAGTTAACACTAAAAAAACTACTTAGTATATAAAGAGGAATAATTGCTACAATACTTCCGAAAGTACCAGGAGCTTTTGGAGCAAAACCTGTACCGAATACCGATAAAAATAAAATATCTAATTGAGAAAGGGAGAATTGTTTTGTTTTTGTCTGCATTTTTGTAAAAATAGTAAAAAAAATATTTTTATCCTGTTTTTTTTGTTTAATCCTATATAGAGTATTGAAACTTATATGGAAAGGCCAAACTATTTAAATAAATATCTTTTGGATTGGAATTTACTCGATGTTGTTTTAGGCGGCAAATCGATGATTGATTCTAATTTTTTTTCTGGTGTTGTTATTGATGAACAGCAAATAAACAGTGTTTTATCTGGATATGGAATAAATGCAGAAGAGCCAATTAGTAAAGCAGAGCTTTTTGGCCATTTTCAGGAGGCAATGCAATTTATTCGCAGATATTTTTTAAAAGAAGGATCTGTCGATGGATTGGACTTAAAAATTCCGCCGATATTTTATACGATAACTGACATTGGACAGTTGCTTTTGGTAGCATCTGAATCTCATCTGGTAAAGGAAGAGCGATTGTGGGCAGAAATTATATTAAAGATAATGCACACAATCCTACATGCCGATAAGGATTTACGATATAACTATTTCTCTGTAATTCAGACACAAATTTTTGATCGCTTTTATAAGTATTTATTTAGGGATGACTATAATCGTCTTTATCTTGCTGGTCAGGATTTAGAGCGAAAAATTCCATTAATTAATTTTGAAACAAAAACAAAAAAATCCCGTGATAGTGTGATAATGAAATATCTTTACAAGCATGAGGATGTTAGTGAAGAGCTTTTTGATCGAATTGGTGTTCGTTTTATAACAGAAAACAGATTTGACACTCTGCGTGTGATTAGATTTTTGTTAGAGAATCATATTATTATACCTCATAATATAAAATCCACTCGTTCAGTTAATTCATTGGTTGATTTAAGACCCTTTAAAGAAGGATATGCATCACTGTTAAAAAAAGCAGTAAAAGAAAATTTAGAAGAATCATTGTTTCTTGTTGAAATGGATAAAATTATTAACTCATGTCGCTTAGATGATGTTTTGTTAGAAAGAAATAAGGCCAGGCTAAAAGGTTATCAGTCAATTCAATTTACATGTACGCATTTGATAAAATATGTGAATCCTTTTTTACATGAATTTAGTAACGTAAGGAAAATGGCCAAAGATAATCCAGATAATCTTTTGGCAAAGAAAATTTTGGCAATGGATACATCTCTTATTGCTAGAGATATACGTTTTTTCTATCCGTATGAGATTCAAATTGTTGATGAAGTCGCCCATAAAGAAAATACTCTTGGTGTAGCATCTCACCAAGAATACAAACGCGGCCAGGCCAATATGGCCATGAAGAGAGTTTTTAAGCATTTAATTGAATTTAATTCTAAAAAAAACTAAGTTTATAATTTATTTTTTCTTATAAAAGTTGCGATTCTTGTATTAACATTGTCTGGATATTCGCTTTGTGGTGCATGGCCAGCATTTTTTACAATATAAAGTTCTGAATGTTTTATATGTCGATGCAAAACATTTTGAAGGTAATTTGGAATTATTATATCTTTTTCTCCTCCAATAATTAGTGTTGGACATTCTATTTTGTGAACACGCTTTAGTATTTTTTGTTTTTCCATCTCATTTAAGAGTGATAAAAAAATTGCTGGAGAAATTCTTCCAACATTTTTTAGATATTTCTTTACTCGCTCTTCTTGAATTACCTTTGGATTGAAACCAAATTTGTGGGCAAGTGAAACGATTATGGGGTTTAGGTGCGAATGCTTCCATAACTTGTTTAATTTTTCAGGAAAATAATCACATGCAAATTGTAAAATAGGATTTACAAATTCTGTTATTTTTGAATCCAGTACAATTTTTTTCGGGGGTAAAAGCGTACCTGAAATCAATATTAGTCCATGAATTTTTCGCAAATACTTTAAAGTATAATTTAGAGTTATAGACACACCCATGCTATGACCAACCATTATGACTTTTTTTGCATTTAAAGAATCTATAATAAAGTTAATATCATGAATTATATCTGCAAAAGTTACGCCTTTTATATCCTTATTTGACGACTGGTGGTGGCCACGATAGTCATGGGCCAAAAATTGGATCTTTTGTTGATATAAAAAATCTAATTGTTCTTTCCAGAGATCATTATTTGATACAATACCATAATTAAAAAAATAAAGAGGCTTGTTTGGATTAAAACTTTTTCTTGTAAAGTTTGTAATTGTTGCTATTTTTATTTTTTCATTAATCTGAAAAAAAAATCTTTTTTTTAATGCCTTCATTAATCAACAACTTTGTTTTCAACAGTTTGTAAAAAAAGTAACTCGTATTGTAATTCCTTTAGGAGTGGAATCGATTCAGGGTATTGCTTTTTAAATTTTTCAAATAATATATCAATGTCTTGATGCATTTCTTGAGCGAGTACAAAGTTTTTTATTTTTAAAGTAGTATCCCCTATTTGTATTTGATCTCCTATGTTGATATTTTTTGTACCAGAAATTTTTTTAGTGTTTACGTGATATGTCTTATTGTCGGAATGAGACTTTACAAACAGTTTATTATCCTTAGATATATACATATACAAAGAAACATTTGTTAGCTTTGAGTCTTTGATAATTACTTCACATTTTAAAGACCTGCCAATAGAAATATTATTTAAAAAAAAATATCTGGCCCCAATAGCCTCTCTATCTATAGAGGTAACAACTTCTAATTCAATCATCTGTTAAAATTCCTGTTTTTCAAGTAATCACATTATTATAATGTTAATATTAATTCGTATAATTTTATACCCTAAAACTTCTCTCCTATTATCTAAAAA
Source organism: uncultured Bacteriovoracaceae bacterium (assembly GCA_964497525.1). Lineage (GTDB taxonomy): Bacteria > Bdellovibrionota > Bacteriovoracia > Bacteriovoracales > Bacteriovoracaceae > CAZCDT01. The sequence goes on along the minus strand of CAZCDT010000003.1, from coordinate 46,615 downwards.
GATGAGTAGAGTACACGGGTATCAAGTCATCTGGAATTGAAATATTTTCATACCAGCAAGCACGATTTATAAAAATATTATATAAAAAACACAAAAACTTGCACGGAGAGCTTGACAAAGGTCTCAATAACCTCTAAAAGTCAAGATCTGGATTTATTGTAGGTAATATTATTATAGTAGAGTGAAGGGTTGATCTGAATGAAAACTTCTCGACTTAGAATTAAACTTCGTGCTTATGATTATAAACTATTGGACAATTCAGTAAGTGAGATTGTTCAGACAGCTAAGGATACTGGGGCAAGGGTCGCTGGACCGATTCCTCTACCTACAGAAATAAATAAGTTTACAGTGCTACGATCTCCTCATGTCGATAAAAAATCAAGAGAACAGTTTGAGATGAGAACTCACAAGCGTTTGATTGATATTTTAGAGCCAACGCAGCAAACCGTAGATAGTTTAATGAAGCTAGATCTATCTGCAGGTGTTGACGTAGAGATTAAATACTAGTATATAAGTTATTCTTTTAGATATTTTTATTAATTAACCATGCATGCATCCCTAAGATTAGGGTGATGCTGTGGAGGCGAAAATGGCAGAAAATGGCGTCAGTTTGTCAACATTCGTTGGCGTAAAAGCTGGTATGACAAGAGTTTTTGATAGCGAAGGGAATCATGTTCCTGTCACTGTTATCAAGTTAGTTCCAAATGTAATTTCTCAGGTGAAGACGGTAGAGAAAGATGGATATGAAGCTTATCAGCTTGCATATTACGAAAAACCTCGCACTTCATTGATTAATAACTGCGTTAAAGGGCATCTGTCGAAAGCTTCTATAGTGAAAGCTTTTGCAAAGTTTACAGAAGTAAAATCAAAAGATGTGGACAGTCAAAATGTCGGTAAAGATGTTGCCTATGATCAATTTGCACCATCTACATATGTTGATGTGACAGGCGTTACAAGAGGAAAGGGATTTCAGGGGGTAATGAAAAGATTTGACTTTAGAGGTGGTCCTGCGGCTCATGGATCTACTTTTCATAGACGGCCTGGTTCTATTGGAAGCCGTGCAACTCCTGCGAGAGTTTTTGCAGGAAAGAAGATGCCTGGTCATATGGGTTGCAAAAATAGAACAATTCAAAATTTGAAGGTATTTGAGGTTAACCTTGAAAAAGGCTATATGCTTATTAAGGGGTCAATTCCAGGTGGTAAAAATAGTTTTGTTCGAATTACAAAATCTATAAAAAAATAGTTAAGTTAGTCCAGAAGGATATGTTATGGCAGAAGTAGCAGTATTAAATTCAAAGTTTCAAAATTCAGGCAGTTTGGATGTTGGTGAATTATTGTCCAAAGAAAATATAAACACTCCTGTTGTTCATCAAGTTGTAAAGGCGATTCTTGCTTCTAGAAGACAAGGAACAGCTTCTACAAAAACCAAGGCAATGGTTCGTGGTGGTGGAAAAAAGCCTTTCAAACAAAAAGGAACAGGTAATGCAAGACAGGGTAGCTCTAGATCTCCTTTGATGCCAGGTGGAGGGGTTGCGTTTGGTCCACACCCTAGAAGTTATGAACAAAAGGTAAATAAAAAAGTTGCGGATGTAGCGGTGAAATCTATTTTGGCCGATAAATTTCAAGCAGGTAAATTGCATGTTGTAGATGTGGTCGAATCTGATGGTAAAACAAAAAATATGTTTAAAGTTTTACAAAGTAAAAATATGTTACCCGCTCTAATCGTTACATCAAGTAGAGAGAGTCTTGCTTTAAGAGCAGTGAAAAATATTGCAACAGCAAAAGGTTTAGCGGTTGAAGGCTTTAGTGTTTACGAAGCTGTTAAATATGAAAATTTGGTAATAGAAAAAGGCGCATTAGAGGCCCTTTTAAAAAGAGTTGGTGAAGTATGATAAAAATTGAAGAAGTTTTAATTAAGCCAATTATAACTGAAAAGGCTACGCTTACAACAGAGCGAACTAATCGTTATGGATTCAAGGTTAATTTGAATGCAAATAAAAATCACATCAAAGAAGCTGTTGAAAAATTTTATGATGTAAAAGTTTTGGATGTAAAAACTAAAATAAATCCAGGAAAAGTAAAAAGAACAATGAAGGGTGAAAGAAAAACTCCTTCAACAAAGAAGGCTTTTGTAAAGCTGGCAGAAGGTCAAAAGATAGAATTTTTTAAAGGTGTTTAGTTACCGAAGGTTATAAACGGGGTTAGATATGGCGATTCAAAAATTTAAACCAACAACATCTTCAAGAAGAACAATGGTTGTTGTTCGTGGAGATGGATTATCTAAAAATGGTGAAGGTGTAGTAAAATCTTTACTTAGCAAAAAGAAGGCGTCGGTAGGTAGAAATAATGCTGGCCGTATCACAACAAGACATCGTGGTGGCGGATCAAAAAGAAAGTATAGAATAATTGATTTTAAGCGAGCTAAAGTTGATGTTCCTGCGAAAGTAGAGGCAATTGTTTATGATCCAAACAGAACATGTTTTCTTGCTTTAGTTGTTTATGCTGATGGTGAGAGGGCGTATATATTGGCTCCAGTTGGTTTAAAAGTTGGCGATTCTGTTGTTTCGTCAGATGGGGCGGATATTAAAGCTGGTAATTGCAAAATGTTAAAAGATATTCCAGTAGGGACTTTGATTCATAACGTTGAATTAAATCCTGGTGCAGGTGGACAGCTTGCTCGTTCTGCTGGTTCTTATGTACAAATTATGGCAAAAGAAGGTACAGATGCTTTAATTCGTATGCCATCAGGTGAACTAAGAAAAGTTAGAAGTATTTGTAGGGCCACAATTGGTCAAGTTGGAAATATTGAGCATGAGCAAGAAAGTCTTGGTAAGGCAGGAAAAACACGTTGGCGTGGAATTCGTCCTTCTGTTCGAGGTGTTGCAATGAATCCGATCGACCATCCTCATGGTGGTGGAGAGGGTAGAACTTCTGGAGGAAGACATCCTGTAACTCCTTGGGGATTGCCTACTCGTGGATATAAAACAAGAAAAAATAAGAGAACAAATAAGTTTATTGTTAAGAGAAGAAAGTAGAATTTTAAATAGAGGAAAGTTGTATGGCACGTTCGCTTAAAAAAGGACCATTTGTAGATAGACATCTTCTTAAGAAAGTTTTGACTTTGCGAAACGACGAAAAAGCAAAGGGTGGTAAGGTAATCAAAACTTGGTCAAGAAGATCTACAATTATACCAGAATTTATTGGATTAACTTTTGCTGTTCACAATGGTAAAAAATTCATCCCAGTTTATGTTACAGATAATATGATTGGTATGAAGCTTGGTGAATTTTCTTTAACAAGAACATTCCATGGCCATAGTGGTGATAAAAAGGCAAAAGAAGCAGAAGCTAAAAAATAGTAAAAAGAGAGTTGTTTTATGTCGATTGTTGTAAATGTAAACAGAGTAGGTATTGCACCTAGAAAAGTACGACAAGTTTGTGATCTTATTCGCAGAAAGAAGGCATCTGATGCGATAAAGATTCTTCGCTTTTGTGAGAAACGTGAAATTTCTTTGATATTAACTAAATTAATTAATAGCGGATTAGCAATCGCTTTAGAGCAAAAAAAATACGATATTGATAATTTGGTTTTAAGCTCTGTTATGGTTAATGAAGGAACGATCTTAAAGCGTATCCAAGCAAGAGCACAGGGTAGAGCTTATAGAATAAGAAAAAGAACAAGCCATATTAAAGTTGAGTTAAAAGAAGCATAATTTTTTGGGAAGGTAAAATGGGACAGAAAGTACATCCTTTTGGTTTTAGACTTGGTTATATTAAAACATGGCATTCAAATTGGTATGCCCCAGCTCAGTCGTATGCAAGTATTTTGCATGAAGATTTGGCCATTAGAAAGTATATCGAATCAAGCATGAAAAGTGCTGCGGTTGCAAAAACTGAGATATCGAGAACTTCTGATCAGGTTAAAGTGACTGTTTATACGGCCAAACCCGGAGTTGCAATTGGCAAGAAAGGAATGGGAATTGATAAAATTCGCAACGACCTAAAAAAGCTAACAAAGGGTGCATTAATTTTTAATATTGCAGAAGTTAAGCGTCCAGATTCTGATGCAAAGCTTGTTGCTGAAAACATTGCTCAACAATTAGAGAAGCGTGTTGCCTTTAGAAGGGCAATGAAAAAAGTTATGCAGGCAGCGTTTAGATCCGGAGTTAAGGGGATTAAAGTAAAAGTGTCTGGTCGTCTTGGTGGTGCGGAAATGGCTCGTGTTGAAGGATATGCGGAAAGAAAAGTTCCTTTGCATACATTAAGAGCTGATATTGATTACAACACTGCGGAAGCCTATACAACATATGGATTGATCGGTGTAAAAGTATGGGTTTACAAAGGTGAGATTTATAAATAGTAAAAAAAAACTAGGTTCACGGAGATAAAAAATGTTAAGTCCTAAAAAATTAAAATGGCGAAAACAGCAGAAAGGAAAAATGAGAGGAGCTGCATCCCGTGGCAACAAAATTGCTGGTGGTGAATATGCTCTTCAGGCTGTAACTTGTGGATATATTACAAATAGACAAATTGAGGCAGCTCGTATTGCGATTTCGAGAAAGACAAAAAGAGGCGGAAAGCTTTGGATTAGAGTATTTCCAGACAAACCTCTTACGAAAAAGCCTGCGGAAGTAAGAATGGGTAAAGGTAAAGGGGCCGTTGAAAGTTGGGTCGCTGTTATAAAGCCTGGCAGGATAATGTTTGAAGTTGGTGGACTTGATAGAGAAACAAGTATTGAGGCTTTAAAACTAGCAAAGTATAAGCTTGGTGTTAAGAGTAAGGTTATTTCAAAGAATGATGTAACTCCACAGAAGTCTGCTGAGGTGTAAAATGGATATAAAAGAAATTAGAGCTTTAGACGAGAAGTTAATTACAGCAAAAGTTACAGAGTTGCAAAAAGAGTTGTTCACATTGAAGATGCAAAGTGCTACTTCTGGTGTCGAAAAGCCACATAAGAAAAAGTTTATCAAGAAAGATATAGCGAGATTGTTGACTGTTAAGAATACAAAAAAATAGGGTGATGTATGGTAGTTGCAGCAGTAAAGAAATTTAAAAGAACTCTTGAGGGTGTTGTTGTTAGCGATAAAGGTTCAAAGACAATAACTGTTGAAGTCGTAAGAAAATTAAAGCATGCAAAGTATAGCAAGTTTATTTTTAGATCAAAAAAATATAGAGCTCATGATGAAAACAGTAGTGCAAAAGTTGGCGATAAGGTTTTGATTATTGAGTCTCGACCATACTCAAAGACAAAGAGATGGGAATTACGCGAAATTTTAAAATAATTGTTGAGGTTTTTATATGATACAAATGCAGACAAAATTAGAGGTTGCAGATAACTCTGGTGCGAAAGTTGTAAAGTGTATAAAAGTTTTGGGTGGTTCAAAACGAATGATTGCACATATTGGAGACATCATTGTTGTTGCAGTTCAGGAAGCTTTGCCGAACGGAAAAATAAAAAAAGGTGAAGTTAAAAAAGCGGTTATTGTGAGGACTGCTTACCCGATTAGAAGAGAAGATGGTTCTTATATACGATTTGACACAAACAGTGTTGTGATTATTGGAGCGGGGAATGAACCTGTTGGAACTCGTATTTTTGGGCCAGTCGCAAGAGAGTTAAGAAATAAGAATTTTATGAAAATTTGTTCATTGGCACCAGAAGTTCTATAAAGGACGCTTAGAGGGTTTTTTATGCAAAAGATAAAAGTTAACGATGAAGTTGTTGTTTTGGCAGGAAAAGATAAGGGTAAAACTGGAAAAATTACTAAAATTGATATCAATAATTCTAAGGTATGGGTTGCTGGTGTTAATAGTGTGAAGAAAACAGTTCGTGCTTCAAAAGAAAATCCAAATGGTGGTATTTTTGAAAAAGAAGCACCGATACATTTAAGCAATGTTTCGTTGGTTGATCCAAAAACAAAACAAGCAACGAGAGTAAGAATTGTTGTTAAAGATGGAAAGAAAGTACGTCAAGCAGTTAAAAGCGGTACAGTGATATAAATATATCTGGAGTTAAAGATGGCTGGTAGTAGATTATTTGAACAATATAAAAAAGATGTAGTACCTGCAATGGTTAAAAAGTTTGCATATAAAAATGCAAACATGGTTCCAAAGTTGGAAAAAATTGTTGTAAGTTGTTGTTCCAGAGATTGCGTGTTAAATGGAAAGGTTGTTGAATCAATTGCTTCTGACTTAACAGCAATTACAGGTCAAAAAACCGTTGTCGCTAGGGCCAAGCAGTCAAACGCAAGTTTTAAGCTAAGAGCTGGGCAAGCGATTGGTGCGATGGTTACATTACGTGGTGCAAGAATGTATGAATTTTTAGATAGATTAGTCTCTTTATCTTTACCAAGAGTTAGAGATTTTAGGGGAATTTCACCTAAAGGTTTTGACGGGCGTGGTAATTATAGCATGGGTGTAAAAGAGCAAATTATTTTTCCAGAAATAGAATACGATAAAATAGATAAAATAAGAGGTCTTGGAATCTCTATAACAACAACAGCAAAAAATAATGAAGAGGCACGTGAGTTATTAACGTTGTTTGGAATGCCTTTTTCAAAATAACAGGGTAAAGAGGATAAAATGGCAAGATTAGCGAAAATTGTTGCATCGAAAAAGAAACCAAAATTTACAGTACGTCAAAGAAACAGATGTGAGCTTTGTGGACGTCCACGTGCTTATATTGGTCAATTCCAAATGTGCCGTTTGTGTTTTAGAAGTTTGGCGCTTAAGGGAATGATTCCTGGTGTTACTAAATCTAGTTGGTAATTTTAAAAAAGTAGAGAAGGTGGGTTAAATATGGTTACGGATCCAATTGCAGATATGTTAACAGTTATTAGAAACGCTATCATGGCCAGTCATGATAAGGTTGAGTTTCCGGCCAGCAAAATTAAAGCTGGTATTTGTAAAGTTTTAAAAGATGAAGGTTATATTAAGTCTTTTAAGATTATTGCTAAAGCGGCAAATGATATAAAAATCAAAGTTGTTTTAAAAGAAGGATCGATTGTTGGGCTTAAAAGGGTTTCAAGGCCTGGTCTTCGTAGCTATAAAGGTTATACAGAAATTCCACGAATATTAAGCGGTTTGGGTGTTTCTGTTATTTCAACATCGCAAGGGATTATGTCTTGTAGAGAGGCAAAAAGACGTAAGCTTGGTGGTGAGGTTATTTGTAGCATTTGGTAGTTTTTTTAGGAGTAGTTATGTCACGAGTAGGAAAGGTTCCTGTAAAAATTTTAGATAAAGTTGATGTAAAAATTAGCGGTCATCATGTTGTTGTTAAGGGGGCTAAAGGACAGCTAGAAAGAGATTTTTCTCCGTCAATAAAAATTGAAGTTAAAGGTAAAGAGATTCATCTTGTACCAGAAAATAATGAGCGTCAAACAATGGCACTTTGGGGAACAACAAGAAATCTTTTAAATAATATGGTTGTTGGCGTTTCTGAAGGTTTTAGAAAAGATTTAGAGTTTAATGGTGTTGGTTACAAAGCAGTTGTTAAGGGTAGCACCATTACATTAAATTTAGGTTATTCTCATCCAATTGATTATCAAATCCCAAAAGGAGTAACCGCTAATGTTAATAAAAATATCATCGAACTTTCTGGGTGCGATAAAGAACTTGTTGGTTTTGTTGCTGCAAAGATAAAGTCTTTCAGACCACCTGAGCCATATAAGGGTAAAGGTTTGAGATATACAACAGAGACAATTAGAAGAAAAGCTGGTAAATCTGGTGCTGGTGGTAAAAAGTAGTATTAAGTAGGAGTTGGATAAAATGAGAAAAAATAATTCAAAAATTAAAGATAAATCATTGGCGCAAAGGTATAGAAGGCGTTTATCTATTCGAGCAAAAATATCTGGGACTACTGAGAGACCAAGAATTTGTGTAAAGAAAAGTAACCGCCATATTCTTGTACAAGTGATAGATGATACAAAGAGTAGTACTATTTTTTCTGCAAGTACTTTTGGAAAAAAGGCAGTTGTTGAGGCTGGATGCAACAGGGAAAATGCAAAACTGTTGGGCGAAAAAGTTGCTGCAAGCCTACAAAAACAAGGGATAACAAGTGCTGTTTTTGATCGTGCAGGTTATAAGTTTACAGGCGTGATTGCTTGTTTGGTTAATGGTATTCGTGAAAAAGGTATTCAAATATAATTTGGTGAGGTTTTTCAATGTCAGAAGAAACTAATGAAGTTGAAGTTGGGACACAAGAAGTTAGCACTGCTAGTGAGGGGACAAAGCCTGCTAGACAGCCAAGAACAAAAAAACGTGAAGCATCATCTGTAAATCCGGATATGGAAGAGCGTGTTGTTGCGGTAACTCGTGTTGCCAAAGTTGTTAAGGGTGGTCGTCGTTTTTCATTTGCTGCACTAATTGTTGTTGGTGATAAAAAAGGCCATGTGGGATATGGATTAGGAAAAGCAAGAGAAGTTCCTGAGGCAATAAGAAAAGCTACTCAAGAGGCTCGTAAAAATGTTGTGTCTATTCCAATAGATAAAGGGACAATACCGCATGAAATTCTTGGTAGATTTGGGGCGGGGAAAATTTTATTTAAGCCAGCTGCTAGTGGTACAGGGATTAAAGCTGCTGGGGCATGTCGCTCGATTCTTGAACTTGCAGGTATTAAGGATGTATTAACAAAATCTTTGCGTAGCACAAATCCGCATAATGTTGTAAAAGCGACATTTGAGGCATTGACTTCTTTGCGCTCTGTTGATGTTATTGCAAATGCTAGAGGTAAAGATCTTAAAGGAATTCGTACAAAGTAGTACAAGAAAATATAGGCTGGTGTTGTGATGACAAAAAATAAAATGATTACAGTGAAGTTAGTAAAAAGTGTTATTACTTGTAATCCAAAACAACAAGCAACAATTGTTGGACTTGGATTAAAAAAGGTTGGCAGTGAAAGGACTTTGGAAAATACTCCTGCGGTTAGGGGTATGATAAAAAAAGTTATACATATGCTAGAAATTAAATAATAGTTATTCGGGGTTGTTATGTTAAAGCTGACAAATTTAAGAAGTCCTAAGGGTGCAAATAAAAACACAAAAAGAATTGGTCGTGGACAAGCTTCAGGGCAAGGAACACAGGCCGGTAAAGGTCATAAAGGTCAAAAGGCCAGAAAAAGTGGTCATGTAAGAAGTGGTTTTGAGGGCGGAGCAATGCCGATGTATATAAAGCTTCCAAAAAGAGGCTTTAAAAATGCTGAGTTTAAGCAAAAATTTGCAGTTGTTACTTTTAGACAATTAAATGCGGTTTATGCTCAGAGCGAACAAGTTGATCGTTCTTCATTAATTGAAAAAGGAATTTTGAAGGGAGTAAATAAAGAGCTTCCTGTTAAAATTTTGGCAACTGGTAAGTTAGATAAAGCTTTGACTTTTTCTTCTATAGAGTGTTTTTCTAAGACGGCTTCCGATTTAATTACAAAAATTGGTGGCAAGATTATTAATAGTTAATAACAAGGATACGACGTCATGACGTTTGCTCACGGAAAATTTGAGGAGCTTAAACGCAGGATTATTTTTACTCTTTTGCTCTTGGCGGTATTTAGAGTAGCTGCACAGGTTCCTGTTCCTGGTGTGGATGCTGCGGCTTTGAAATCATACTTTGCTGAAGGTGGCGGTGGCCTTTTTGATTTGATTAATACTTTTAGTGGTGGAGCCTTTAAACGATTATCTGTTGTTGCACTTGGTATTATGCCTTATATTACAACATCAATTATATTTAGTCTTTTAGGGGAGGTTATTCCTCAAATTCAAGAAATTCAAGAAGAAGCCGACGGGCAAAAAAGGATACAAAAATGGGTGCGCTACGCAACAGTTATTCTTTGCTCTGTTCAGGGATATGGACTTGCGGTAATGTTTGAAAGTTTAAAAAGTCCATCAGGTGCACCACTTATTCCTGAGGCCGGTATTTATTTTAGATTAATGACAGTTGCAACACTTACTGCTGGAACGATGTTTCTTCTCTGGCTTGGTGAACGTATTACTGAGTATGGGCTTGAAAATGGTGTTTCACTAATTATTTTTACAGGTATTGTTGTTGGCTTGCCGGCAGAGATAACTCATAAGATAACTCTTTTTAGAAATGGAGAGTTATCTGGTTTTTCATTTTTATTGGCCTTCATTGTTATAATTTTAACCTTTTATGTTGTTGCATATGTGCAAAGTGCTTTTAGAAGCGTTCCTGTTCAATATGCAAAAAAAGTTGTTCACAATAGAGTTTATGGTGGCACTCAATCTCTTCCGATAAAAGTTGATACAGGAGGCGTGATGCCTCCAATTTTAGCATCGTCTTTGATTGCAGCACCTGCAACTTTTGCTAGTTTCGTTCCTGCAACAAGTGCGCTTAAACCATTCTTTGATACTATTCAACAGTCTTTACACTATGGCGGTACTTTATTTAATTTGGTTTTTGCTTTTTTAATTATATACATGACCTATTTTTATGCGCCGATAATGTTTAAAACAAAGAAAATAACAGAGATGTTGCAAAAAAATAGTGCTTTTATCCCAGGGATACGTCCTGGTGTTAAAACCAAAGAGCATTTAGATTTTATTCTTTATCGCTTAGCATTTTTTGGTTCTCTATTTTTAGTTGTTGTTTGTATCGTTCCTACGTTCTTTAGTGCTGGTGGAGGTACTAATTTCGGAGGAACATCAATGCTTATTTTGGTTAGCGTTTGTGTTCGTGTAATGATGAATGTGCAGGCGTTTTTATATGCCGATAGATACGAGAGTGCTTACAAAGCTCGCGGTAAATATAGCGGTGCTAATAGAAGGTTTTAGGTAATGAGTAGTGCGTCAAGGCATTTAATTTTATTTGGAGCTCCTGGATCTGGCAAAGGGACTCAAGCATCTCGATTGGTCGAGGAATTTGGGTATAATCATGTTTCAACTGGGGATCTTCTGCGAAAGGAAATGGCCAAAAAAAGCCCATTAGGATTGAGTATTACAGAGATCATGAATACAGGAAAACTGGTAGATGATCAGACCGTTTTAGAGTTATTGAAAGCAAATTTAAGTTTAGATCAAAAATCATATATTTTTGACGGATATCCAAGGAATGCTAAGCAGGCACAAGAATTAGACACCCTGCTTTCAACTGGTAATTTTTTGGCAATTTATTTTGATATCGATTTAAATTTGATTGTAAATAGAATTGTTAATCGCAGAAGCTGTGAAAAGTGTGGGACAATATATAATTTATTAAATGATGCCCCTAAAACTGCGAATAAATGTGATAAGTGTGATGGTGGACTGATTCAAAGAAAAGATGACAATGAAGATGTTGTTAGAAATAGATTAAACGTGTTTAAAGAAACTGTGGATCCATTGCTTGCCTTCTATGAAAGCAAGGGTAAATTTAAAAGAATTGATGCATCTAAAGATATAAATAGCATCTGGTTTGATTTAAAAAACATAGTTATGAAAGTTTAATTGTGTTAATTTTAGCAACTTTAATAATAGTGCTTGATTAATAGAGTGTTATTTTATATAAGCAGTTTTTTAAAGTTAAGGTAAAAAATGGTTGGAAGTGATTTAATTGAAGTAGAGGGAGAGGTAACGGAGTTATTACCCAATACAAAATTTAGAGTAAAGCTTCCAAACGGGCATAAGATTTTAGCACATATTAGTGGAAAAATGCGGATGCATTTTATTAAGATTTTGCCTGGAGATAAAGTTGTTGTTGAAATTAGTAAATATGATCTTAATAAGGGAAGAATAATTTATAGAAGCAAGTAGTTGGAGATAGTATATGAAGGTTAGATCGTCAGTTAAGGCAATTTGTAAAGATTGTAAAATTATTAAGAGAAAGGGTGTTTTACGAGTTATTTGTAAATCAAATCCAAAACATAAACAAAAGCAGGGTTAATTATTTTAGGAGTGGATGTTTTATGGCACGAATTTTAGGTGTTGATATTCCGAGAAACAAAGCAATGAGAGTTGCTTTACAGTCAATTTATGGCATTGGTCCAACAATAGCAAAAAAATTGTTGAATCATGCAGGAATTGATTTAGAAAAAAATTCAAACGATCTTACAGAAGAGGAAGTGCAGGGAATTAGACGTGCGATAGAATCTTCTGGTGCGATGGTAGAGGGTGATTTAAGAAGAGAAATCGGATTAAATATAAAACGCCTTAAAGACATTGGTAGTTATCGTGGGACAAGGCATCGTAAAGGTCTTCCTGTTCGTGGGCAGCGTACTCATACAAATGCCAGAACGAGAAAGGGGCCAGCCGTTGCAATTGCAGGTAAAAAATCAGTTAAAGCGATGAAAGGTTAATACATAATTAGTGGAGAGTAGAATTTTATGGCAACAACAACAGCAGCAGCGACAACAAAAAAAGCTGGAAAGAAAAAAGTAAAGAAAAATGTAAGTCATGGAGTATGTAATATTCAGGCTTCATTTAATAATACGATAGTTACTTTTGCAGATATGCAAGGAAACACATTAGCTTGGGCAAGTGCAGGACAGATGGGTTTTAGAGGATCTAAAAAATCTACACCATTTGCTGCGCAGGTTGCTTCTGGGGAAGCAGCAAAGAGAGCGGCAGAGCATGGTGTTAATTCTGTAGAAGTTAGAGTTACAGGCCCTGGCGCTGGTAGAGAAAATGCGATTAGAGCACTAGTTGCTGCAGGAATTAAGATAACTTCTGTTTCGGATAGAAGTCCAATTCCTCACAATGGTTGTCGTCCACCAAAGAAAAGAAGAGTTTAATATTTAAAATACTTGTTGAAGGAAGGTTTTATAATGGTTCGTTATACTGGTTCTGTTTGTAAGTTGTGTAAACGTGAAGGTGAAAAGTTGTTTTTGAAGGGATCTCGTTGTTACACTGATAAGTGTTCTATCGAGAGACGGCCTTATGGTCCTGGTCAGCATGGTCAAAGAAGAGCAAAAATTTCTGACTATGGTATTCAGCTTAGAGAAAAACAAAAATTAAAAAGGATCTATGGATTGCAAGAAAAGAGCATGAGAAATCTTTTTAGAAAATCTTTAAGAATGAAGGGTGTTACTGGTGATAATTTACTTTCTATGCTTGAAAGACGTTTAGACAACGTTGTGTTTAAAATGGCATTAGCTGCATCAAGGAAGGAAGCTAGACAACTAGTAAGACATGCCCATTTTATGATAAATGGTAAAAGAGTAAATTACCCTGCAACTTATGTGAATAAGGGCGATGTTATTGAATTGGTTGCAAAATCAAAAGATTCATTGAAATTTAAAAATGCCTTTGAAGGGAATGCAACACGAGAGATTCCTGCATGGCTTGATGTTGATAAAAATCATTTTAAGGCCACAGTGAAAGATTTACCGAAACGCGAAGATGTATCTTCAAAAATTGAAGAGCGTTTGGTTGTTGAGTTGTATAGTAAATAATAATTTAAGCTCAGGAGATATAGAATATGGATACCTTTGTAGCAAAAAACTGGTCCAGTATGATTCGTCCAGTAGCTTTAGAGTTGGATAATGATGTTATAAAAACTAATTATGGTAAATTTGTTGCTAAGCCTCTTGAGCGCGGTTATGGCCAGACTCTTGGAAATTCTTTACGACGCGTTCTTTTGTCATCTCTTCAAGGTGCAGGGATTGTTGCAATTAGAATTGATGGTGTAGAGCATGAATTTGGAACAATTAATAACGTAAAAGAAGAAGTGTCCGAAATTATTTTAAATCTAAAAGATGTTAGATTTCGTATTGACGGCAAAGAAGATGTTACTCTAATTTTAGAAAAGTCAGGAGAGGGCGTTGTAAAGGCGTCAGATATAAGTGAGCATCAATCGGTTAAAGTTTTAAATCCTGAACATATTATTGCAAATATTTCTTCTGGTGGATCCATAAGAATGGAATTAAAAGTTGCACGTGGTAAAGGGTATGTTACTGCGTTTGATAACAAAGAGTCTTTTGATCTTCCTGTTGGTTGGATTTATTTAGATACACTTTTTTCTCCAGTTCACCGTGTAAATTATAGTGTTACAAATTCACGTGTTGGGAAAAGAACAGATTATGATAAATTAACTTTAGAAGTATGGACAAATGCTGGTATTGATCCAGTAGATGCAGTTGCTTATTCTGCTAAAATTTTAAGAGATCAACTAGCTGTCTTTTTAAATTTTGAAGATGAAGAAGAAATTGCAAGACTTGAAAGTAAGCCTGCAAAAACAGTAAATGCTGCACATAGTGCTTTATTAAAACCTGTGTCAGAGCTAGAGCTTTCAGTAAGATCTGCGAATTGTTTACAAAATGCAAATATCAAATATATCTATGAACTTGTTTCTAAAACAGAAGGCGAGATGCTTAGAACCAAAAATTTTGGAAGAAAATCTTTAAATGAAATTAAAGAAATTCTTTCAGGAATGGGGCTTGGATTAGGAATGAAGGTTGATCACATTGTAAAAGATCTTCAAGATAATGTTGATGCGGGCAAAAAAGTTTAGGTTATAAAAAAGTAGGAGTGGAATATGAGGCATCAAAATCATAAATATAATGTTGGAAGTTCAAGATCGCACCGAAAATCTTTAATGAGAAATCTTGCTGCAGAGTTAATTGATCATGGGAAAATTAAAACGACTCATGCAAAATGTATGGCAGTACGTATCTTTGTTGAAAAATTAGTTACTCTGGCAAAGGTTGATTCTTTGGCAAATCGAAGAGTTGCGATCAGCAAATTAAATGATAAGACAGCAGTTCATAAGCTTTTTACAGAGGTTGCTCCAAAGTTTAAGACTCGTCCAGGTGGATATACTCGAGTCATGAAGATTGCTGAAGGTCGTGTTGGTGATGCAGCAAAAATGAGTTATATTGCTTTTGTTGAGTAATTTTTAAAGGTATTTAGTTTTTATTTTATAAAGGCCCAAATATTGGGCCTTTTTTATTTTATTTTTTTATATAGTTACTCTTGACGAGTTAATTATCAATACCACATTACGAATGCGATTAATTATTATAATAGTTGAGCTGAACATAGGAGGACGAAATGCAGATTAGACCGTTACATGACAGAGTTTTGGTAAAAAGAGTTGATGAGGAAACAAAAACAGCAGCAGGGATTATTATTCCTGACAATCATGCAGAAAAGCCATCTCAAGGTAAAGTAATGAGTGTTGGCCCAGGTAAAAGAAATGATGCTGGTAATTATATGCCAATGTCAGTGAAAGAGGGAGATTTAATTCTTTTTGGAAAATATGCTGGTTCAGAAGTAAAACTTGATGGGACAGAGTATTTGATTATGAGAGAAGAAGATATTCTAGGAGTTGTTAACAAGTAATATAAACGTTTATTAGGAGATATGGTTATGGCAAAAGAATTAAAATATAGCGAAGAAGCACGAAGTAATATTTTAGAAGGTGTTAATGCTTTAGCAAATGCGGTTAAAGTAACATTAGGGCCAAAGGGTAGAAATGTTGTTATTCAAAAATCATTTGGTGCACCTCAAATTACAAAAGATGGTGTAACTGTTGCAAAAGAAATTGAACTTCCAAATAATTTTCAAAATATGGGCGCTCAGATGGTTAAAGAAGTTGCTCAAAAAACAAATGATGATGCAGGAGATGGCACAACAACAGCAACTGTTTTAGCGCAGGCCATCTATAGAGAAGGCATTAAGCTTGTAGCAGCTGGGCACAATCCTATGGATTTAAAACGTGGGATTGATTTGGCCGTTGAAGCGGTTACAAAAAAATTAAAAGATGTAACTAAAAAAGTAAAAACATCAGAAGAGATTGCACAAGTTGGAACAATTTCTGGAAATAGCGATGAGAGTATTGGGAAATTGATTTCTGAGGCTATGGCAAAAGTTGGTAATAACGGGGTTATTACAATTGAAGAATCTAAAACAGGTCAAACTGAACTAAATGTTGTTGAAGGAATGCAATTTGATCGAGGCTATTTATCTCCATATTTTATAACTAATGCAGAAAAAATGGAGACTGTTTTTGATAATCCTTACATTTTAATTACTGATAAGAAAATTAGCAGCATGAAAGAGTTGTTGCCTGTATTAGAAAAAACAGTACAAACAAGTAAACCGTTAGTAATTATTGCAGAAGATATTGAGGGTGAAGCATTAACAACATTAGTTGTTAATAAGCTTCGTGGAACTTTGAATGTGTGTGCAGTAAAAGCACCAGGTTTTGGTGATCGTCGTAAAGAAATGCTAAAAGACATTGCTGTTTTAACAGGTGGTACTCTTATTTCTGAAGAGCTTGGAAGAACTTTAGAAAGTGCTACATTACAAGATTTAGGAACAGCAAAAAAAGTTAATGTAGATAAAGACAATACAACTATTGTTGATGGTGCTGGTAGTAAAAAAGATGTTGCTGCAAGAGTTGCGATTATCAAAGCACAAATTGAAGAAACAACATCTGATTACGATAAAGAAAAATTACAAGAGCGTCTTGCAAAACTAGATGGTGGTGTTGCGGTTATTAGTGTTGGAGCACCAACAGAAACTGAAATGAAAGAGAAAAAAGATAGAGTTGAAGATGCGTTGAATGCAACTCGTGCGGCAGTTGAAGAAGGAATTGTTGCCGGCGGTGGTTCTGCACTAATTCATGCGGTAAAAGCAGCGCTTAAAGATTTAAAATGTGATAATGATACTCAAAATTTTGGTGTTTCCATTATTCGTAGAGCAGCAGAAGAGCCATTACGGCAAATTGCAGTTAATGCAGGTATGGAGTCATCTGTAATTGTTAATGAAGTTAGAAATAATAACAACATTAATTTTGGATACAATGCTCAAATTGGAAAATTTGAGGATTTGGTTGCTGCTGGAATTATTGACCCAACTAAAGTTGTTCGTTCTGCTCTTCAAAATGCAGCATCTGTATCAGGACTTATGCTTACAACTGAAACAATGATTGCTGAACTTCCAAAAGAGGACAAAATGCCAAAAGGTGGCATGGGCGGAGGAATGCCTGGTGGAGATATGATGATGTAATTCATCTTTTTCACAACGTTTATATTTTGGGGCCGATTTTTATCGGCCCTTTTTTATAAACAGGATGTTTTGTATGCCGCCGAAGCACGTGATGTGCGAGAGGCGGCGATAAACAGGATGTTTTGTATGACGCCAAAGCACGTGATGTGCGAGAGGCGGCGATAAACAGGATGTTTTGTATGCCGCCGAGTCCAGAATGGATCAAAGTAGGCGGTCTTAGAGTAGTGCTATGAAAATCTTAAACTACCGCAAAAGCATGGAGTTATTTTTTTTGTTGAATTATCTTGAATGAGTGCTTCACCACTTACTCCTACGCCGGTAAATATACCTTTAACAGATGTAAATTCATTTTTTATTTCGACACTCTTGTTGTGATGAATACAGTTTTGTGTCCAACGCTGTAATATGTCATCATTATGCATCTGTGTTGAATTAATATATTCTACGAGTTGTAGCGGTAGTTGTGATTTATAATTGTTTTCTAGCTGATCAGTTTTGTCGAAGATGTGGCCAGCTGTAAACGGATTTTGATTTTTATCTTTAAGTATTTTAATTGTTTGATTTATTTCTTCATGAAAAAAAAGATTTAAACCAACTCCTGCCACGATTAGATCTTTTGATATCATTTGGCAAAGAATACCACCACATTTTTCATTTTTTGCGTTTAAAATGTCATTTGGCCATTTTAAATATAGCTGTGTATCGAACTGTTCTTTAAAAAATAAAGTTATAAAAAGGCCAATTTTTAAAGGAATCGTAGATATATTAGAATCTGGCCTGATGGTGAATGAAAATGCTAAAGAAAAATCGCGATCAATCCATCGACTGTTGTTTCTACCAAATCCATACGTTTGGTTTGATGTCGATATAAGAGCAGGATGAAAAATTTGTTGTTTATTTAAAAGATCTATTATTTCTGTTTGAGTTGAAGATACTTCATTTAAATGGATATGTGTAATAGTGTGGTTCATATAGTTATAGAATTAGCGAAAAAGTATATTTAATTCAAGGTAATTATCTATATATTTGTTTTTTTGAACCATCTTGTGATATAGAGCAAATAAATAATCTTAAAATTATAAAACATTTTATCAGGAGCATGTATGGCAGAAATTAAAAGAACCACAACAAGAACAATTAAGTTTACTCCAAATATAAATCCTTATGCTCACGGTAGTGTTATGGCCGAATTTGGTAATACAAAGATTCATATAACAGCATCAGTTGAAGAGAGTGTTCCGCCTTTTATTAAAGGTACAGGAAAAGGGTGGGTTACAGCAGAGTATTCTATGCTACCAGGAGCAACTCACACGAGAGGAAGAAGAGATCGTGGAGGAAATGTAAGTGGTCGTACTCAAGAAATTCAGCGTCTTATTGGAAGAAGTTTAAGATCTGTTATCGATATGAGTAAACTTGGCGAGAGAATGATTACTGTTGATTGTGATGTTATTGTTGCTGATGGTGGAACAAGAACAACGTCTATCTCTGGTGGGTTTGTTGCACTAAAATTGGCAATTGAAAAATTATTAAAAGAAGGCAAAATTAAAGAGAATCCAATTATTGATTCAGTTGCTGCTATAAGCGTTGGTATTTCAACAGCTGGAGAAATATTGGTTGATTTAAACTATGAAGAAGATTCAAGCTGTGGTGTTGATATGAATATTGTTATGACAGGAAGTGGTCAAATGGTTGAAGTTCAAGGAACTGCAGAGCGTGGTACCTTTACTCGTGAAGAGCTAAATCAACTTTTAGATTGTGCTCATGTTGCACTTAAAGATGTAGTAAAAAAACAAAACGAAACTATTTGTAATTAGTTTACGTTAGGGTATTTATGGAAGTCCTTCTTGCTTCAGGAAACAAACATAAATTAGAAGAATTTAAAAAATTATTACCTGCAGAACTTTTTGACTTAAAGGTTGCGGATCGTTCTCTTGATATTTTAGAGGACGGGAATAGTTATTTTACAAATTCTTTTATCAAGGCCGAAGGATACTATAAAGAGTTTAAAAGGCCAGTCTTGGCCGACGATTCAGGACTAACGGTTCTAGCACTTCCAGATGAATTAGGAGTGTTTTCGGCTCGCTTTGGGGGTACTGGCCTTACAAGCAAAGAACGAGTTGAATTATTGTTAAAGAAAATGTCAAAAGTAGCTTCTAAAGATCGTGGAGCTTACTTTACTTGTGTTTTATGTCTGTATTTATCTCCTCGTGAAATTTTTTTCTTTGAAGGAAGAGTTTATGGAGAAATAGCATATAGTTCATCCGGAGAGTTTGGATTTGGTTATGATCCTGTTTTTTTACCAAAAGAGAGAAATGATGGAAAAACTTTGGCAGAAGTGCCTGGGTGGAAAGATGAATTTTCTCATCGAGCAAGAGCAATAGTCCAAATGAAAAAATTCATGAATGAAAGAATTGCCAAAACGTAAAAAGTTAACTATTAATATTTTGTTAATTAGTATTAACTTTTTCGGAGCGTAGCGCAGTTGGTAGCGCATCTGCTTTGGGAGCAGAGGGTCGTAGGTTCAAATCCTATCGCTCCGACCATTTTTCAATTTCCCCCTTTTTCGGCAACAAAATCCACGGTTTTCGGTAGTGATATTCAATACTTCCATGATTCAAAATCAGGTTCGATGCAAGGATTTCTACTAGTTTTCTTTTTTCATCAGAAAACGCTCTAAACCATTTACTGTAAAGGGTTTTAGAGAGTTCGATGCACTTTTCAAGTTTTTCATAGGTGGATATTGCCTCTGGCCCGAACGATTTTATCTGAGCATTGATGATGCTCTCTTCTTCCTGCCATTTTCTATAATTTTCCCGCCATAAATTTTCACTCACCACACCAGTTATTTTGTCTTCATATGATTTTGAGATCCTCTTTTGGACCTCAGCTTTTTGTTCCTGCAATTTTAAAAGTTCTGACTGTTTTTTCTGGATCAGATCATCTTCAAATTTTTTATACATCGCCAAAATTTGAGCTTGCTCTTTGCTAGAGTATTCAAAGGGACGAAAAATATCAGCAAGTTTATTTTCGAGTTTTTCAAGGGTGATGTAGCGAGATGAACCAACACTTTTTAAAAACTCCTTATTGCGATTGGAGCAGCGATCCTTTAAGCGATTATTGCAGCAGCTATAATAATAGTGATAGCTGTAAATCCCTTTCTTGGTCATCTTCCTTTTGACCTCAGCACAAATGACAGCACCACAACGTTTGCCAGTGGCATTATTGTCACTATCAAGAATATGCCCACCACATTTAATCAATCCACTATAGGTAAATTTCTCACTGGACCACTTTGATTTGAAAGTCCCTTTGCCAGCAAGGACATCTTGCACCTTTTTCCATAGCTCATAGGAAATTAGCTTCGGATGATAAACTGGGTGTCCTTTAAAAAGAGTATTAGAGTAGTAAAATTCTCCAATGTAGAAAGGATTTTTGAGCATCATGTGAACATAGGCCCTTGAGGGTGTACGTATGTGAGGATGCATTTTTTTTAGATTTTTTAACTCATTGTGAAGCATCTCTATTGAGTAAGTGCCTGTTGAATAAGATTCAAACACTTTAATTACTTGAGGTCCAAGGAGAGGATCAATTTCAAAAACGTTTAGATTATCTTTTTTGACATTCTTGTAACCAATAGGAGCTTTGCCAGGAAAGAGTCCCATCTCCACTCTTTTTAAAGTTCCGTCCATCACATTTTTGGTGTGCTCTTTAATAAAATTTTCATTGTAGTTATTAAAGATATCCCACATAAGCCACGACTCTTGAGGTGATTTACAATTTAAGCGCAAGCTGTCTCTCACGCAGTGAAGAGTCACTTCGTGCTCTCTGATTAAATCCTCTAACTCCCTTGCTGATTTTCTATTGCGGTTAGATCGTGATTGATGAGAAAAAATCACGTGCTTGATGGGAATGCCAGAGCTATGACTCTTTCTAATAAAATCCAGCATGGCGATAAAATGCTTTCTCTTTTCATGCTTACTGGCGGTTTCAGCAACATCCCAAGCTTTGACGATTCTTAGCCTCTCTTTTTCTGCATACTCTTCAATACGCTCAATTTGAGCTTCATCAGATCGCCCTTCATCTTTTTGATCTTTGGTTGAAACCCTGCCCATACAGACGGCCAGATTGGTTTCAGGAATAAAAATTTGCGTTAAGAATCGTTTTTTTAATAGTGATTCTGATAGATCATTTACCTTCATTAGTTGCATCGATACCTCCTCTTTTTTGGTTCGGTATAACACAAGAAAGGATACCTTGCCGGCAAGTTTGTGAGGTAAATTTGGAGAAGAATTATTTACGTAGTAGTTTAGTTAAAATAGGGCATTTTTTGGTTTAGATTTCTTATGCCTTTTTTGCCATTCAGCTTGAGAGATACTTTGTCTTTTTAGTGGTTTTTCCATAACTTTATCTTCAATCGCTTTTAGTCCAATTCTTAAGGCATCTAAGATGATGTCATTTCTTTTAATTGCAACGTTCCTTTGATCCTTTCTATCTTGGTATGCGTAGTAGATGCTATCAACCCATTCACTTATTTCCTGTTTTGACTCAGAATCAATTCTAAAAGCAAATTTAGGATAATCGTTAGGACTCTTTTTTACCCGCTTTTCTTTTTCCTTAATTTTGCTGATTGCTTTGGCCATAGTTTGTCCCCAATTTATTGTACCCCAATTTTATAGCACGTCATACGCCCTTTTTAAAATATTTTTTTGCCTCTGTATGTTAATTCATGAAAACAGAACAAAAATGTAAAAAATGTGGCGTTATTAAATCAATTGAGGAATTTCCAACTAGAGGCAATGAGGTAGATCGCCTTGGTGTTCCCAGAAGAAGAAGTGTTTGCTCAAGCTGTGAAGCAAAAAGAAAGCTGGATGCCTATCACTTAAAAAAAGAGAAGATAGAGGTTTTTTCAGAATATACTGCTCCAGTTCTAGTTCCAATTTTATCGCCTACTCCCAAATTGGTACCCAAAATTAATGATCTTGATGATTATACAGCTTGGGAGAAGCATGGGGGCAGACCATTGGCTGATGAAGAAAAAGAAGAGCTGAATTCATCAGCAAGGGAACTGATAATTGCCATGATGGAACTCGTTATCAAGGAGAGACAATGAGTGGAAAATTAAATGATGTATCAGTTTTAGAGGATCGATATTTTAAAAAAGAGTATTGGCCAGATAGTAATTTGGCCATTACGGCCGAAAGGGTAAGCACCAAAGTGCAAGAACTTAGAAGCTCATTGCAAGTTCAAGGAGAGAGGGCAAAAGAATATGTAAAAAAGATGAAGCTTCAAGTTGAAGAGGACTACTCTTATTCTGAAACTGCTTATTTGCATGAAGAGAGGAAAATTTTTAATGAGATCATTAAAAAAATAAAAAAAAGTCAAAAGAGTCCAAGAAAAATCATGCATTTGGTTTTTAGCCATGCTTCCCGCGCTAGTAGAAATAAACTATCAACTGCAACGTTAAGAGAGTTGGTTTTAGTTTATGGCATTGTCCTTCACTATTATCGAGAAAATTTGATTTTGCACAAATATAGTGACCAAGCCGTTTGGGATAGATGGGAAAAACTTCATGCTAGTAGTGAAGAAGATAATAATGAAAGAAGACGAAATGCTTTAAGTGGTATGCTTTTGAAATATCAAAAAGGTATTCCTCAACAAAAATCACCACTGGGATATTCAACTATTAAAGTTGGAAAATTTGATCATGCCTATGTTTTTAATCCTCCATTTTCTTCATATATGGAGAGGGCCTTCCATCTTGCAGCAACAGGGGATGCAAATTTCAAACAAAAACTTGATCGAGAGTTTATTGGTATTATTGATCCTAAAAAAATTCCAAACGCCAGACAGCTTATGACGGCACTTAGGGACCCCTTTTTTTATGGGGATTTCAGAGTAAAAGGAGTTATTTTTCAGGGTAACAGAAAATATTTGCCTCCTCTAATCAAAAAGAGTTTGTGGAGAACTGTTCAAATTATTTTAGATGGAAAAAATCGAGATACCAGATCTTCAAAAAAAGATTTGGCCTACACAGGGACGATTAAATGTGGCGGTGATATTTTAGATGCCGATGGCATGCCTACAGGTGAAATTTGTGGTGGTTCAATATCAGGAGAAGTTAAAGGGCATAATGGTGTTATCACTTGGGGATGTGGTTGTTCTAGGAAAAATTGCTCACAAAGAAAAGCTTCTTACATGAGGTCTATTGGAGCTAATCGCTATTATTCAAATGACAAGATTGAGGAGATGCTTGCTGGAATTATCGGTAGCATTAATTTAAATAGTGACATGCTTCTTTGGTTTAAGTCCAAAGTGGAGGCAACGGTGCTAGAGCAAAGTGATTTTAATAAAAATAAAATTTCTAAAATTCATGCTGGTATTACCAAAAAAGAAGAGATGAGAAAAAAGGTATTCATGCAAAAAATTGAAGGGAAAAGGCTTCCGGCCGAGTATGAAGAGATTGATAGAGAGCTTGTCGATGAGATTAAGATGTTAAAAGAAAAGCTCATTGAGCTAAAAGAGGAAAAGATTGAAAACGATTGGATTCAAGAAGCAATCATGCAGAAGATCATCAATCTGGTTGAAACATTTAAAAATGCTCCCGGCGCAATTAAAAATAAAATGGTCTTAAGTTTTTGCAAGAAGATTGTTTTGAGGCATGGTCAGTTGATTCCAGAATTTAAAAGTTTTCTATAAAAGGCCCTGCATCTTTAATAATGCAGGACCTTCAAAATGTGCTATCCCTACTACTTTTTCCAAATGACGCTTACACCAGTGACAAGCGTGTGGTATCCATTGCCTATTCTTGTGACAAATAGGCCGCTTTCAACTGCACAAAAGTTAAGCATCTCAATGAAGTCGTCATTAATGATCTCTGCTTCACAGATCTCATGCATCTCTCTGAAAGTTGCAAAATGGCAACGCCCTGGCATTGTTGCCTTGTCTGAGGAAATAATTGCTGATAACTTTTCTACAATTTTCTTAAATAAACTACTCGACATAAAAAACCTCCATGTTTGTCGTTGTTACTTTATTCAATATACAAGTCTGAAAGATTTCATTAAAAAATTATTTTTACTTTTTTAAATATTTTTTTAGTAAATGGATTCATCATCACTTAAAAGCTGGTACGGAAATTTGTACGGAAAAAGAGGTAGAACTTTAGTTTTGATAGGTATTTCTTACGTCTATTTTTTCCGTACAGCAAAAGGCAAAAAGCTAATATCTATAAGGGAAATTAAGGGGTTGTCGTTTAATCTAAAAAATATCTCTGTAACCTCTAAAGGTTTTAAGCAAAACGTTAAAAGCCCTTATTTCATAAGGCTTTTTAAAAGATGGTACGGAAAAAAGTACGTAAATCGATGCTATAATTTGGTAGAGATAGCAAAAAAAAACGTAAAAAAAAAGCGACGCCTGCGGCGTCGCTTTAAGAAATATATCTAATATTGTTTTTTACTGAGAGATGATTGCTACTTTTTTCTGGGTCATGACTCCATTGGTGTCAGCGGCTGAGATCATCATAAGCATCTCAGAGCATCCTCCAACACGCCAAGGAAATTTTAAAGGGGTTGTTGCATAGATATCGGTGTATCCATCAAAAGAGGCTGTTTCATATGTATTTGATATTATACCTGTAAAAGATCCACCTGTAGTATTAATCCAAGTGGCTTGTCCACCACCTCCACAAGTAAACATCCAAAAGGAGTTCCTGATTTCTGTTCCACTGGTGCTAGTGATTTCCCAATTGGCGTATCGATAATTGCCAATCTGGGGGAATGAATTGTATTCAATGCTTACTTCTTCTGTGACAACATCCTCGTCATTAAATGAGACCGCTGTCATCTGAGGATAGGTGCCGGTCACACTATCCTTAATTCCCTTGAGGTTAACAATTTTGGGATCAGCTTCTGCTATAGTTACTGCCCCAAAGTTTCCAGAGATCTCAATGCGACATCCAGCAGGCGTGCTAATGTATGAACCAGCATTATCAGGATGGTCATGAGTTTCTAGAATAATATCTCCTCTTGCAAGTGAATCTTCCCCAACATTGGCAATAGTAACATAACACTCATTTCCAACAGTAGTTGTAACATCAGCATTGCTTGAGTCTTTAATTTTTATTACAAGATTCTGTTGTCCATCAGCAATTGCACCACCCTTTCTTTGAACAACAAGATGATAAAAAACATTTTGGCCACCAATTTGATCCACAAAATAAACTAGTCCTGTATCATCAACGCCGTCGTCATTGCTATCCTTTGAAATTCTGGGAAAGATTGTAATTTCTTTTTTTATGTCAGCAGGAGTAGATCCTTCTAATGGAATATTTTGATAGTATGGAGCAAAGAAGGGTTCCATGTTAACAAATGATGCGGCCAAGGCCTGTGGAATCAGTAAATCAAAAAGAAAATGAGTCTTTTGTGGAGCAAAGGAGAGCATGACGGTATTGTTATCATCAATGGCGATTTCTTTTGCAATCAACCTTGTTGCACTAGATGCTCCTGAACTACTTCCACCATCGCCGCCACAACCACTTAAAATAAGAAATATACTCATTGCAACTATTGGTTTCATTTTTCCCTCTCTTTTTTCTTTGCTGTTACTGCCTCAATATTAATGCGGTAGACATTATTGTTGTGCTGAAATGTCATAGAAGAGATAACATCTGTATCTTCACTGTCACTATCAAATAGAAGTTCTTCCACGCTTAATCCAAGATATTTTGCAAGAGTTTTTAGATGCGACAAAGATTTGCCGGCCGGCAAACGACCTTGCTTCCACTCAGACAGGAGCGTTTTGGGAATATTCAATTTTTTCTCTAAGCTTATTAGCGTTTCATTTTTCAATTCACGCTGCAAAACTTTTGCTAATTTGATCTCTGCCATAAAAGCATTATCGTCCTTTATAAAATTGCATATAAGTCATTTCCCGTTTGCGTGGTCAAGTTTCCCGACAACGTGTCTATCCTGTCTTTAAACGATCCTCCGTTTCAGTGGAGTTTGAAGATTGGTTTTGAAAAAGAGATAATGAATCCAATTTAATCTCGGGATGAAGTTCCCATTTTTTCCCTTCTTTTCTGTGCAGAGATTTTTCACCAGTTTCTTCAGAAAGAAATCGTGAATATCTTTTTGAAATCTCGGGGTTGGCATTAGCAGATCTTTTTAAAGCATCATCAGCATATTTTTGTTCAATGCTGATTTGATCTTCGTCTAACGAATAGTGCATCTTATTTGTCATCTCACTATGGCCAAGACAACGTGCTGCAGAAGTCAGATCATATCCAAGTTCAAGCTTTAAATAGAGATTGCATGCTCTTCGCAGATCATAAAGGATGTAGTCATCTCTTACAGGCAAATTAAATTCTTTTTTGGCATATTTAGATATGTCAGAAATGGCTGTTTTTAATTGCTCATCATCACGAATAAATTTCCCTTTTTTCTCATCCCAAAAGACAAAAAGGAAAGGGTACTCTTTTAATTGACCTTTATATTTTCCATATCGTTTTATTCCTCTTAACCGCCTTAATAAATCAAATAGATATTCACTTGCCCAGTCTGACAATGGCACTGAACGATAACTTTTTTTATTTTTTGGTTTAAATCCATATTTACTTCCATTAGGACAGCTCTCATGCGCTTTTATTGTAAGTTGGTAAGGATAACCATTTTTCAGATCAATATTTGATTCACTCAAGGTATACATCTCCATCGGCCGAAGCCCTATTTCTCTCCAGAGTCGTATGATTTTTCTAATGTCTGGCATGATATTGATGTCGACTCGATAGGAGCAAATTTGAACAGCATCAATCAGGGTCTTAGGATAGATAATCAGACGTGCATTGATATTATGATCAATCTCACCTCCCTTGCCGTACTCATAAATATTCATCAATTCTGGATGGCACCTTAGTTGATACTCTTGCTCTTTTGCTGTGTTCAAAAATGCTCGAAGTGCTTTGCGCCAGTTATTCCTAGATGGAGGAGCAAGAAACCCTTTTTTTCTAAGTGTTGGAGTAAATTGCAAGCTTTGGTCCCACTCTTTTAGATGAGCATCTGTTATTTCACAAATTGAAGAAAGATCAAGCCCTTCAAAATATTGAATTATTCTTGTTAACATTGATCTTTGTGTACTACTAGAGCCAGCTTCCTTAAATCGTTTCCCTACAGCATACTCACCAAAATATTTTCCAAGGAAAATATGGAAATTTCCTTCCTTGGGGTTGTAGCTACTTTTCTTGAGCTTTTCTGCTCCCTTAGGTGGAAGATAACCTGAGGCAAGGGCATGGTTGAACTCTGCAATATAAGCAGATCTTTCTTTTTGAGATTTAAAAATTGGTGTTTTATAATGATCACACTGCATGCCATTGGGTAAATAATAATACACCCTGAATTTTTTACCTCTGCCCTGGATAGATGTCTTGGTTAATAGACCAGGGTCTTCATATTTGTACCCAACATACTCAAAATCTTTTAGTGATAGAAATTTGTAATCCATAGTGATTCTCCTTTTAAAATAATCACTTTTGTAAATTTATTAGTGGATTATTTTTCCTCACTAAAAAACAAATCCCTTTTTTAACTTTTTTTCTAAAAATTCTTCCAAATCCCTCCTTCTAAAAACAAGGGTGCCACCCAAATTGATGTGGGAGAGCTGTTTTTGCCTCTTGCTATAGTATTCTACAGTCTCAACAGGAACTTTTAAAAAATCAGATGCTTCTTTTAAAGAAAAAGTTTCTTTATTCATCTTTTCAATAATGCCAGCTAGTTTTTGTAGTATTGCCAAAGTTTGAGTTGTTGCATCCATCTCTCCTCCTAGCTCATTAAAAATCTAAGTGATTGAGGTCTAAATTCAAACCTCCCCACCTTGCCATCTTGAAAACAAAGAATAATTCTTCCCCATGGGATCATTTTAATTTTCATGGCAAACAGTTCAGCAGGTAGAGGAATTTTAATAATAGTTCCACCATCTAGATCAAAAACTTTAAAAGATGCTTTTTGAGATCTAATAATCACACGGTCGCTGACACACATAGAGCATGATTTACCTAGAGTTTCTTTTTTCTCTTTTTCAATTATCTCTTTAATGATGATTGGTACTTCGTTCGACCGATAACAAGGTTCTCCTGCTTTAATAATATTTTTGCCATCACTCCAAACCTCATCATAAAAATAATCATCAGGAGATGCTTGGTCGACTAAAAGTTTTAAAATCCCATCAATCACCTTGAACCAATAGATATTGGATGATGAGCAGGCAACAATGCATTTATCCTTCACATTTTGGATTCTGTGCATGTCTTTGATTTTTCTCCCAGCTTGAAGCTTGATTTCATTAATGACTTTTACGTCATTCAAGGAAATATAATCAACCGTTGAATCTTGTTCATGATCTCCATAGCTAACTGCAATCGTGCCATCACCAAAATCACAGATAGAGCTAATTTCACCATTTCTTCTTTTAGAGATTTTTTCTGGTTTATAATTTTGATCAAGAAGCATAAGCTCTCCTTTGATGTTTCCAAGAAGAAGCTTCTTTTCACCACAAAGATCAATCATTTCAGAAGCAGTGATTGGGTGTTTGGATAAGTTTTCAAATTTAACGACATCTAAAGTTTCAGAATTAATTGCAGCAACCGATCCATCGCGAGATACTGTGATAAATTTATCCCCATCGAAAAAGTGCTCATGAGCATTGATCGCCATTTGGGAATGAATGGGAATAATATCGCCAATCACTTTTTTATTTTTAAATATGTCGATATTGTTTGTTATCATAAACGGTCTCCAACACGTCCTAAATCTTTTTTGATTTCATGTTTAAGTGTTGATGTTGGATGAAACATACCTGATGCAATCGCCGTCAAATTCATATCATCTTCTAAAATCCGCGCCACTTCAGAATCCGTCCACCCTTGGCCACCATCGGTTCTCGCTAAATGGCGAGTGTGAATAATGGCATCAGCAAGAGTTAATTCATAACTACTATGAACCGCTCGTCTGATAACGGTTGATTCAGGTCCTGTTTTTACTCCAAGCTTTTTCTTCCAGTACTTAATAACCGCATCAATCAAACGAAAATCAGCATTGATAAAAAGAGTGTTGGTACTCATGATGTAGCGGCCAACTCGATCTTCCATATCGCCTTCGTCTCTCTGACCAATATTTGAATCTTCTGGATTTCTAGAAACCCAAATAATTTTTGGATAATCTTTGCCCCTTCCATCTTCAACAGCTTTATTGCTTCCGCCTTCGCGTCCGTAATAAGTTTCAGAAACTTCGCCTTCACCGCCAACAAGAACAGGATCGGGATCATTTGGATGAGGTTCTGGATCATCACTTGGAATCCAGCGAGGAGTATCTCCTTCTTCATTTCCACCTTCATCACCTTTGCCATCAGTAAAATCAAAATCGCATTCAACCTCTGCTGTTGTGTCACCAGCTTTATCTTTTCTAAAACGTGGAATGCGAATTTTATCCATTAGCTGTTGCAAGCGTTGCTTAAAGCTTTTGGAATTTTCTTCTCCAAGTTTACTATCCATAAAATCTTGCAACGCCTTTGGCATCTTTTCTTTAAATTCAGAAGCGATCTGCTCTAACGGAATATCTTTGCCATTAATTTTTAATCCGCTTCTAGTAATATCAGCGCGGACATCACTACTTAGTGGTTCAACGTAGAGAAAAATCTGATTGCCTCCGGCCAAAATGGAAAATTTTTGAAGCCAAAGATTGGCGGGCATTGGCCGCATATAGACTTCGCCCTTGTGAATAACGGCCAAATGGCCTTTGGCCCCATCACTCCCCAGAAGTGTTCCGTTATTTTTTGCAAAATCTTCCGGTGCAATCCACCAGTGAATGTTGACATCAGTTAGATGAACGACTCCTTTTGAGACGGCGTTTTTATCTAAGAATCCTTTCATCCCGATGATGGTTCTGTTTTTAGTACCTCCTGCCGCATCATTACTATCATCAGAAGTAAGAGTAATGTTTTTGGGAATTTCAAAAAACTTTTTGTTTAAATTTTGAATGAGTGCCTTGAAGCCCACATCGCTTCTTTTAGCTTGCGTTTCCATTGATGTTCCTCCGGTTAATTTTTCTTTACTCGGTAAGCGATTTTCTTCTGGCGGTATTTTCATTTTTGTTTTTGCCTAAAAGAGTGACCGCAGTACCACTACTAGAATTTTGCAAAAGTTCAGGAACATCCTTGTTTGATATTTTTTCAGGTCCTTTGATTAGGTACATGCCATCTTTAGATGAGATGATCATCTGATAGCACTTTCCATTTTTCTTTGATTTATAGACAACCCCGTAAGGGTTTTGCTTTAGAGAGGAGATCTTACCACCAACTCCAAAATTACCAGCTTCTCCATGATTTTTATTTCCACCTTCGACAGCAAGAGTTCCAAGATGAGATTCCATTTCTTCAGGAGTCATGCCGTCGCCATTATCGACAATCATCAGCTTTTCAACGTCATGTTCTCTCTTATAAATAGGATCGATTCCCCAGTGGATAGTTCCTTTTTTAACCTTGGCACGGTTAACCGCTTCAATAGAGTTCATGGTCAATTCTCGAGCGAATTGGTCAGGCGAAACACCGTTGGCCATAATATTTAAAAGACGACTTACGTTTTCAACTTTTAGTTCTTTCATGCTGTTGCTCCTTTGTTTCTGATGACCACTATTGGGGTTTAGTACCCGACAATCTTGATCAATTTTAACATACTGCACGACAAATGCAAGTCAAAAGTGCATGACACTAGTGACAGACACCCGTGAAAGTCAGAAATGCATTTACAATCAAGGAGTTAGTGATAGAATTTTAATTGAATAAATCTATGTAAAAGTTGCTCTCGGGGGTCATTATGCGAAAAAAAAGTCGTACTTCGGCTGACTATCCTCAGTTTTCATTCAGAATTACTGCTGAGCTTAAGGAACGTCTCAGTAAGATGGTTGACGAGGTTACAGACCTCTATAATAAGAATGTTCCCGATGGTGAGTATCTATTTAGGAAAAATGACATCATCACTGAGGCTCTAGAAAAAGGTCTCAAAATGATGAAAAACAATGCCAATAAAAAAAGCGAATAAAATTAATACGGGAGTTTTATGTTAGGACTTAAATTAAGATCAGAATTTGCAAATCAAAGAATTTCAGGAACAGTTGTCAGTCTTAACCCTACAAGGCCTGAATCATTTGTCAATCTTCCCACAGAGAAAGCACTTGAAGTAACCTATCCATCGATAGATTTGATTCAGGCGCTTGAATCATGCTTTGGACAAGATAATCATAGATATTTAGTTATCATGGGTGAAAGAGGACAAGGTAAATCTCATATTATGGGTGTTATTCATCATGCCTTTAAAGATCCCAAAAGATTTATGTCATGGATCAATAACTGGAAGGGCAAACTACCTCATTCAATAACAATAAGTGAGCCACAATCTAATTTTCTTGCTCTTACTGTCCCATTGCATGAACAAGGATATGAGTTTCTATGGGATCCCATTTTTCAGCATCACCCAGAAGGACAAAAACTTGCTGGAAAATGGGAAGCAAAAAGAGAAACGATGCCTGTCCCTACTAAGAATGATTTGATCGCCGCATTGAAGGTGCAACCCGTAGCACTTATCTTTGATGAGTTTCAAACATGGTATGCAAATTTAAGTGATAAGCCAGAAAAGTGGGCCTTCAATTTTATTCAAATACTTTCTGAGATAGCGAAAGAAAATCCTGAGCTTTTAAAATTAGTCGTTTCAGTCAGAGATGGAACTACCGATGCTTACGGTCAATTGCATCGGCTTCAACCTAAAATTGTAAATTTTGAAAGCAAAACATCTAAGGATGATCGGCACAAACTTTTAAGCCATAGAATTTTTGAAAATAGAGGACAAATTCCGAGCGAGCAAATCAAAGGAAAAATAGAAACATATTTCAATGAGTGGTTCAGGCTTTTACAAAAAGAAGGATCAGAGCGAACATTGCTAGAATCCAAGGCTGTCGAAATATGGCCATTCTCTCTTGACTTGATTGATGTAATGGAAGAACAAATTCTCTTGGCCACCAAAGCTCAAGGGACAAGAGATCTAATTCTCGTTTTGGTCTATTTGTATAAAGCAGCAGGCGAAAATGAACCTGTCATTACCCCTGCACATTTTGGATTAAATCAAGATAATAATATGGAGCTTGATAAGTTACTTGTTGCGGTCAATGATGCGGCGACTAGCCAACTTGCAAAGATTGCTTTTAAAAATGTCGAGGTTGTCAGGGAGAATTTAAAAGAAAATATTCCTTCATTTACAGAAAAGGCTTTAGCGGCACTTTATATTCGAAGTCTCAATATCTCGAAACAGAAAGGAGTCACCAGAGAGCAAATTCAAGCGGACATCAGTTCTAATTCTAAGTTTGATGATAATCAATTCAAGGATCAATGGGCATTAATTTTTGATAACAGCTATAACGTCCATGAAAAGCATAACAGATACTTTTTTGATATTCCTGAAAATGCTCGAACAAAAGTTTTGGCACATGCAAAGAATGGCAAGTATTTTGAAAAAGGTGAAGACCTCGACAAGATTCTTGGAATTACGGAATGGGCATATTCACCTAAAAACAGTGTGGATAAAGGTCGTTTTAGATATTGTATCCTCGGCCGAAATTGGAAAAATTCGCCATTCGTTGAAGGACAGTTTAGAGGCAAAACTCCATCTGAAGCTGGAGATGGGCAGTCCTGTTATTTATTTATTCCAGAAGCACTTGATGAAAGTAACTTAAAGCAATCTCTGGGCCGTTTTTTAACCCAGTATGTTCCTAATTATAAAAATCTAATTAGATTTGTGGTTCCTTCCAAAAATATTTTTGAAGACAAAGCAATTCTTCTCAACGCGAGAGCACTGCATTTTGCTGATTCATGGAAAGAGCAGGATCCAGAATATGATCGTCTAAAAAGATTTTATGAGGGAGAGCTACTAAAAGAGATCGCAAATGCTTTCTCAAAGGTTTTAATAATTTCTCAGTGGGATCATCAAAACCATTACAATATTACTTTCGAATCGATTGATATTGCCTCGCAACCATCCCAAATGTTTTCTGAAATTGATGAAAAGATCGAGCAAGATTATTTTTCTATAGATGATTTTAAGGCTCTCATTTTAGATGCTGTAAAATCTAAAAACATTGAAAGACAAAAACTAAGTCAGCTTAGAAGAATTATCGAGGAGCCAAGACCATTTCCGAATGCTGTTATTCCATGGACCAGGCCGACTCACATCTTTGATGTTATTATTGAAGGTGTAACTAGCGGGCAGTATGCCATTCAGACAAATAGTGGAATCGTCCAATTATCTTCCAGCAAGCCACCAGAACAAATTCGACGAGAAATCACTCCTCCTGCGTGGAACAGATGGGACAGTTATCATGTTGTTGAAACAACTGGAGCAACCGCAGGTACTGGAATTCCAGATGCTCCACAAGACACAAATCAACCTCCAATATCGGGAGGGGGATGGAATCCGACGGAGAATAGCGGCGATAATGGAGCAAAAGGAACACAAGGTTCATCTCCATCAATTAGTACCGTAATGAGAGATCTAGGATTTGGTCAAACACCTCTTGATATTTTAGATAAACTAGAAAGATGGGGGGTCGCCAAAGAGACGAAACTTCATGATGTCAGTCTCGTATTTACTTCTCTATCTGGAGAGCAATTAAAGAAAATTATAAAATCGCTCGATTCCGAAATACCTGAAAGTGAAATAAATATGAAGCTGGTTCAGGAAGAGGATAAAAAATGAAACTCTCTACTGACTGGCTCAACAGTGTCTTAACAAAAAATGCCAATGAAGCGTGGGTAGAAATCTTTAAACACTTAAAGGGTCTTATCCCAACAGAAGAAAGTGATGTTAAAACATCGTATCGAACACTTGAAGAAGATATTGCGTATATTGATCATGTTTTATCCTCTTCTGCCTGGGATTTGTGGAAAGATTTTTCTGACTCACCAAGGGCAAGTGATAACGTCAAAAAGTTTTGGAATGAAACCACAGGGCCTAAAGCTGTTCTCATTTTAGATTCATTATCGATGCGAGAAATTAATCCGATTATAACAGAAATCAAAAAAGCAGGGCTAACGGTAAAAGGTTTTGAATTATCGGGAAGTGAGATCCCGTCTGAAACAGATATTTATGCCAATGCTCTTGGTATTTCGGGACGTGCATCTTTAGCACGAAACAATATCCCGAGAGGTATTCTAATAAATACAGATCAAACCTTTGTGGACAGTTTTATTAAAATTCCATTTGATGAAACATCAAGCAAAATCCCTAATGAAAAAAATATTTTTATTTGGCATGGTTGGCCTGACGATGCTTTACATGACCTTGGAAGCGTAGATGATGCTTTTAATCGATTCATCGATCATATTGGAGAAATTATCAAATCTAATGGCTTTATTGATTGCATAAAGATGCTAACTCAAGGCCGAGAACTTTTAATTACCAGCGATCATGGTTATTGCAACACATCTAGTTTTTCTCCTGCAACAGGTGAACATCACCAAGAATTAAAGATTTTAGGTCATACCCGATCGAAAAAAATGTCTGAAATTGCAAAATGTTCAGGAAAAACAATTCCCCCTGCTACGATGGAAATGAAGGCAACAGCTACAGATGAAAGTTATAGAGTGGCAGTAGGAAGAATACGTCCTAGTGATAGAGGATTTCCAGTGCTAACACATGGTGGATTAAGTTTAATGGAATGTACTGTTCCCATGATCAGAGTCTCTCAAGGAAAATAAAAATGGCGGATAAAAAAAACAAACAACAAGATGCCCCACTATTCCAAGGATTGGATTTGGATAAGATTCATCCTGTTGAAACTGTCACAGAAGAACAAGCAGAGAAATATGTTTTTGATACTGTGGATTTTTCAGATCCCAATCGTCCAAAGACTTGTCTTGAAGTAGATTTTCCTATTCTGAAGGTTAATCAGGTAGCTTCGCTAGAAGTAGACCCTGCTTGCAGAAAGCCCATCTACAAAATGAGCAAGTGGTGGGCGCGTCGTTCTTCTGCCGTTTTTAGATCTCTATGCATAGCTGCTGCTACCAAAGCGCCGATAGACGAATCAAAGAATTCGCAACTTACATGGTCGCAATTTTATCGTAAAAACCACCAAGGACACAAGAAATTCTCGTCAATAAAAGTGTTAGATATATTCATGGGAGGCGGGACAACTGTTGTTGAGGCTAGTCGTCTAGGATTTGATGTTACAGGGATAGACCTTAGTCCCTTAGCCTGGTGGGTAGTATATAATGAGACTCATTCGGTTAAGGTTGAACAAGCTGATAAACTTTATCAAGAGATTGTCGAGAATTTAAAATCTGAAGTGATGCCTTTTTTTATATCTAAATCTCCCAGAGGATTTAATGGGACCTGGTTTGAAAAAACAACGAATAAAAAAGCATCAGTAGATATGCTAAAAGCATCTCCTGAAATAAGACGCAATTATTATTGGAAGGGCCCAGAGGTGATACATACTTTTTGGGTAAAACATATAATGTGTTCAGATCCGTCTTGCACCCACTTAACACCTCTTATGTCCTCTTCAGTTGTTGCTCTTAAGACGGTAAAAGTCAAAGCATTAGAAAATGTTGTTTGCCCCAGATGTATGGATGTTTTTGATTTAGAGTTCGGTGATTTTAGAATGGCTCCTTCTGCTCACTTCGTACTTAGCTCTAACGAAAGGAGCTTTAGCTCGGTTGACCCAGTTTCGAAGAAAATATGCTGTCCATTTTGCAATAACACATTAGGAGATGAGTGGATAAATCATCAACGACAAAATAAAAAAACGACTTCGAAGGAGGTTACCCATACTCTAGTTTTGGATAAATCCTGGCTGTCAGGAATAACTGCAAGATCTAAAGACTATTATGGTGGTTACTGGGGGGCGTCGAAAGAGCAAGATGAGCGTTGGTTCAACGACAGAATTGCGAAGTTAAAATTGATTGAAATTCGTGGCGAAATTCCAGTTGAATACAGGCATTCGAACAAATCTATAAAAATTAAAAAAGGAAAAAAAGACGAAGATGTTGAAGACGAAGCAAGTGGTTCGATTGTTTGTGGCAAATGTGGGCGTGCGCAAGATCCATTGTCTTCTATAAAAATAACCAACCGATTGGCAAATATTTTTCCATACATGATTCAAGGGTTTGATCCCGATGCAAAAGACAACGGATTTCAATACAATGGAAAGTTTTTCGATATCCCCGATATGAAGCAAATCTTAGATTCATTTTATGAGTTCAAGCAAAGGACTGATATAGCAGGGTATATGCCAACGGAGGAGCTTTTTTATGGATTCCAAACGCATCACCTGCAAGGGGGGGTCCCGAACCATGGATACACACATTGGTATAAGATGTTCAACCCAAGACAGGTATATATTCATTGCTTAATTTTAAATCAAATAATGTCGTCAAATGCGGAATTAAATGTAAAGAGTCACTTGCTGGGTGCCTTCCAGAATTATCTTAGGCAAAATTGCATGTTTACCATATGGAGCATGTACGGAGATCAATTAAAAGGTCATTTTTCAAACAATAATTATCATCCAAAATCCACAACAGTGGAAAATTCAGTGTTTTCAGATTACGGAAGTGGAAACTTTTCCTCATGCTATGGCATGGTGAGAGAAGGATTGAATTATATGAGGGAGCCTTATGATAGGCGTATCTCTTCCAATGGTGAAAAAGGAAAATCTCAAAAAGTATTTTCTTCTGACTGGGTTCAAGAGGATAAAATTAGACTTTTTTGTCAAAGCTCCACAGATTTAAAAAATAAGATTCAAAATGAGACTATTGACCTTGTAATAACAGACCCTCCATTCGGAGATAATATCAACTATTCAGAACTCGCAGATTTTTTTATGGTATGGCTACATAAGCCTCTCTCAAAAATATTTCCGCAAGTTTTCACTTCACCAGAATCTCCCAAGGCTCTTGAAGCAGTGTCAAATAAAGCACGCAACCCAGGCGAGGCAGATGATGGAAAATCTAGAGCAGATATGACATACGACAGGTTGCTTACTCTATGCTGGAAAGAGGCATATAGAGTTTTAAAGTATTCTGGGATTATGGCCTTTACGTTTCATCACGACAAAGATATCGCTTGGATCAATGTACTAGAATCATTATTTAAAGCTGGTTTTATTGTCGAGTCTGCGTTTCCGATTAGATCCGATTCAACAAAAGGCGACGGTGATTTTGGATCGAAGAAAATTGAATATGACATTGTTCATGTTTGTAAAAAAAGACATCAAGAACCTTCAGAAATCTATTGGGCCACGCTTAGAAAAAAAATTCTTGAATCTGTTAAATCAAGATCAGTTCTCCTCGCTCAACATAAGGAGTCGGGGCTACATTTAGCGGATCTCGAGGTTATTATTCGAGGAGAAGTCCTAGAGCAGTATTCGTACCACTATGGAAAAGTGAAGAAAAATCTTGCAGGTGATTTAATGTCGGTTCGTGAAATTTTGATTGAAGCGAATAATATTGCTCAATCAATGCTTCAAATTGCAGAAAAAGAGAAAGTGCCTGATTCAGTTGATCCCGAAACTAAAATTCTTTTCTCTTTGTTTCGAGACGGTGTTGAAATTGAATTTAATGCCGCAAGGAAGAGATTGAAAGGTTCTGGCACAAGTCTTGAGGAAATAGAAAGCCTTGGCTGGGTTCAAGTTAGCAAAAAAGGGAAAGAAAAGTTTGCAGCTCTGATAAATATTGGCGAACGATGGAATTCTTTGTCGAGAAAACGAACACTTACTTCTGACCTAGATCAAGCACACTTTGCAATAAACTGTTGTGTTGGGAACAGGCAGCTTGATGGCAAACCTGCTGTTTTGGAAGACTGGATAGAACAGAACTATAAATCACTTCTTCCATCCCTCATTCCATTATTGAAATATATGGAAACAAATCACTTTGGAGCGGAATACAAACAGTTTATCGGAATGGCATATAGAACATTGGAAAGAACGTTAAATAAAATAAAGGAAACTGATGGGGAATTCAAAAAGGCGTCTGCTCAAATGACACTTTTTGATTTTTCATAAGGGGGATTTATGGAAGAAATCGAAGTTGAAGCTGGAGTATGGTTTAAAAGAGGTTGTTCAATTATTTGGGACAATCGTTGTCTTACTCGATTGGTAAAAGACAATACTGAGATTACTCCGATTAGCTCTGCCCTACGAATGGCAAAAAATAATTCTTGGCCAGAAGATCTACCTGCGGCAAAGGGGCGAGCAATGGTTGTTGTTGGCCTTGATGGTTGTCTTGAAAGCTTAGAAGACGATCAGAGAGAAAAATGGTTAAAGGAACACATCAAACCTCTTGTATTCAGTTTTTATCATAAATTTGAAAACGAAGGTGCTTTAATATTTTTCTTTGAACGAGGTAGCACTGCTTTTATTGAACATTCTGCTGATGCCTTTTTTTGGCGCCCAACAAATAAAAATGGTGAGGCACTTCCTATCGTTAAGTTTTTATATGGTGGACGTGCTAACGAAATTAAAACTCTAGTTTCTGAAGTTGATGAGAGCAAAAGACCTTGGGGTATTCATGTCGCAAACCCAAGCTAATTGGCAAGTCGGCCAGAAAGTTATTCACAGAGAATTTGGTGAAGGGATAATTACCTCAACCACCAACGAAGAATACATTGAGGTATTTTTTCAATCCTATGGTGCTAAATCTGTACCTTTAAATTCTATTTCAAAGCAAGAGTCTAATTACAAACAAGCGCTTGATGGTATTTCCTCCACAACAGATAGGATCAAAGAATTTTTTCTTTCTACTGAATTAGCGGAGCTTCCACTATTAGATAATGCAGCTTCATTGACATCTGCTAAAGTTGATTTACTTCCTCACCAAATTGTACTTGTTCACAAGATTGCAAACTCCTCACCGCGAAGATTTTTAATAGCTGACGATGTGGGGCTTGGAAAAACAATTGAAACAGCTTTACTCCTAAGAGAATTAGCAAGTCGAGGTGAATTAAATAGGGCCTTGATGATTGTACCTGCAGGTCTCGTTGAAAACTGGAGACGAGAACTAAACGATGTTTTTAATTTGAATTTTGAAGTTTTTGGCGCTGATGGTGACGTCACAGATAGAAAGACAAATGCTTTCGCAAAACAT
Organism: uncultured Bacteriovoracaceae bacterium; assembly: GCA_964497525.1. Lineage (GTDB taxonomy): Bacteria > Bdellovibrionota > Bacteriovoracia > Bacteriovoracales > Bacteriovoracaceae > CAZCDT01. Next base: position 7,512 of record CAZCDT010000003.1, on the reverse strand, counting down.
AATAGATTAATAGCTTCGATTGATACATTAAAACGACCCAAAAGAGTTGAGAATATCTTAAAAGCTCCACGCTGGGATCTCATCGTGTTTGATGAGGCCCATCACCTAACGGCCGTTGAAAGAGGAGCAAATAAAGTTCATAAAACTGATAACTATTTATTAGGAGAATCAGTAAGAGAGCACGCAAGAGATTTGCTCCTTTTAAGTGCGACTCCTCACCAAGGTGAGCATTTTAGATTCCTAAGACTCATTCATCTTCTTGACCCTACTTTGTTTTCTTCGGTTGATGATATGCTCACAAATAAGCACCGATTAAATGCGGTAGTATTGCGAAGGACAAAAGCGGATGCCTGTGACCCCGATGGAGAAACTTTATTTGCTCGAAGACAGGTGGCAACGAAGGCCTTTCACTTATCCGAAACAGAAAAGATTTTTTATGAAAGATTAAATAATTATTTGCGAGAAGGCTTTGCTTTAGCTCAAAGATCCACTGGCGAAGCGAGAGCTATTGGTTTTGTAATGAGCATCTTTCAAAAAATTGCGGCTTCTTCTTTTGCTGCTGTTCGAAGAACTCTTCAGAATCGTTATATTGCTTTGGCAATATATGAGGCCATCTTAGCTGAAGAAGATAAAAACTTAAAAAATTACGACAATGCTCTTGCTGCTGCGAGAAGTATGCTAAAGGCAAGAGATAATTTACCAGACACTATCCTTTCCAACGCTGTAATCGAAAAATATATAATTGATATAAAATTTAAGCATCACAAAAAAAGGGCGAAGGCGAAAGAACAAGAGGCCCTTATCGATGATGAGCAAGTTGCAGGGGCAATTGAGGGAGACATTTCGATACTGGCAACAGCCGCTATGCCAGATGAAAGGAAAATGATAGATGAACTTCTGGCAGCATTTCCAATATCAATGGAATCAAAAGTTAAGGAATTAAATAAACTCCTAAATACTTTGTGGCGTGAAAATGAGAATGAGAAAGTTGTCGTGTTTGCCACTTATCTTGGAACTGTCGAGATGCTCAAGACTGCAATCGAGACTGTTTTTCAAGGCAAAAGAGTTGAGATTTACAAAGGTGGAGATCACTCCGCTAAGATTGCAGCAGAAAAGCGTTTTAAATCCAAAGATGGCCCGCAAGTAATGATTTGTACTGCCGCTGGCCGAGAAGGTATCAACCTTCAATATGCCAGAATATTAATTAATTTTGATTTGCCTTGGAATCCAATGGATATCGAACAAAGAATTGGTCGAATTCATCGATATGGTCAGAAGGATACATCTCAGGTTTATAATTTTGTCTCAATTGATACGATTGAAGGAAATATCTACATCACGCTTGAAGAAAAAATTCACGATATTGCTGCCACTTTAGGAAAGGTTGATGAGAAGGGCGAAGTTGCTGAAGATTTACGCTCGCAAATTCTTGGACAGCTTGGCACTCAGATTTCATATGATCAGTTGTACAAAAATGCTCTTACTGATCCTGAACTTAAAAGAACCCAAGTTGAATTAAAGGTAGCCATAGATAACGCCAAAACAGCTAGGGCCGTTATTTTTGAACTTTTCCAAGACCTAGAAGGTTTTGATTTATCTGAATATAAAAATATTTCTAATGCATCTATTGATCTTCCCAAAAGACTTTTTACAGCATTCAAAACAGGTCTTTCATTATTTGATGGCAACTATAGAGCAATCGATGAAAAAACCTTTGAGGTTAATTACCCTGCTCTTGGTATTGCAAAAGCTCCGATCACTTTTGATAGGGAACTTGCCAATAAAGATACAAAGCTATCATTACTTGGATTTGATCATCGAATTGTCGTACATATGATTAATGCCCTTGAAAGTAGAAAAACCTCTGCGAGGGCAGTGGCAGTGAGAACAAAAGATGATCCATTTATGTTGGCAGCTTGGCGAATTGCTTTTTTTGGAGAAAAGGGCGCTCTTCACAAAAAGGTAATAAAAATCGCTTTTTCAAAAACAGGCCATCGTTTACCAGAAAAAGAGCATTTGGAAATGCTGAGTGGTTTACCTCCAATTTCTTTACCTGAAGTAAATCTCGGAGAATGGATTCCGGTTCTTGAAGAGATCCCTAAATCGCTTGAGAGGGATTTAAAATATCGTTGTTTATTAACAGAGAAGACCGCGTATCAAGCGGAGTTGATTGGGATTATGTTGGGAGTGTAACTATAAAAAGGACGATTTAATTGGATCGATTGATTTGCATAATAACGACGTCATGGTTTTTTTTAGTCGATTGTTTTAACAATCTGTATGCTTTCCTGTTTCCAGTTATTCAAGAAGTTTTTAAGTATCTATCATCTCATGTCTTAAGTTCTACTATGATGCTGATATATTTCGGTGTGCTCGTTTTTTTGGGAAAAAAAGAATTTTATACCCCAGCGTATAAGAAAAATGAGAACAAAGATTTTTTAGTTAAGCCGTTGGTTGAATTTAAGGGGAAATTTGACCCATCGTTTGCCTTTCAACAACCAAGAAGATTAATATTTGTAGGGGTAGCAACACTTTTTATTATTGAACTACTTAACACCATCTTTATGCACTTCTTGGGGGTGTCAGACAACGCATCCGGTGAGATGGCAAATAGAATTGCAATCGCATCTGCCTCGGTCTCAATTCTCTTCCCTGTCGCTTTGCTTATAGTTGATGGTAAAGATAACAATGGAATTGGTTCGACATCTAAATCACAAACTCTTTTAAGCTATTCTCTTGCATTGCCACTTGGGATTGTTTTGCTTGCTGGTCTGGGAAGAAATTCGTTTGAGTTACATCCTCATGTAGGCAGTATATTTGCCTCAGTTTCTATCATTATATCTGCTTGGGTATTTTATAGACTTGTTAGAATTGTTATTGATCCAAGCGTAAAGAAAACGAAGGAAGAAAAAATAATCAAGCATCAGGTTCTTAAAAGCATTAAGCGTTCTGCCGAAGAACGAGGTGGCCTATCTCTTACAATCGAAAGGTTTAAAGATGATCAAAAATATGGGATAGATTATTCTCCATTTTCATTCTCAAACGAGCGATATACTTCTTTTAAAAAATTTGAATCTGGAATGGCCGGTGTTATTGATAAAATTGATGTTAAAAAAATCACTTCTTTTTTGGATGAAGTGATAGCAAAGGTAACAACGGTTACGGCTGCAAAATCTGACATGTTAAAAAACGAAGAAGAACAAAGAAAGGATTATGAACCATCTGTGAAACTATCTCTGCGATGCTACCCTGGTCAAGAAGTTGGCCCGAGTTCAATTCTGGCTGAGTTATTTTTAGACAAGAAGATTTATAATCAAGCACTCAAGAAGATTAATGTAAATGTTGCTACAAGGATCATTGATTCAAGTATTGATATTAAAAACACAGAAGAGCAAGGAGTAGAGATAAATCAATACGAGGATCTTTGTAACAACCTGAGAACAAGTTTCTTGAACATTGTTAAAGAAAAAGATGTAAGTGATTTAAGTTTAATTGAAAGATATTTAGGAGCATGGCTTGATTCTTTGGCGGACGCATTTGACTCTCTCGGTGTTCGATACAATTTAAAAACTGCGACCGGAGAAAGTACAAATTGGTTTTTTAACACAAACTCTGAATGGCAACCACTAAAAAAGACACTTGATATTATCGAAGAAGCAGGTGAAGTTTCATTAAAAAATGATTTTTCAAATCAACCAGAAATGGCCCTTGGTATTATCAATCTGACTAATTCTTTGTTTTTGAAGATGATATATCGCTCTGAGATTTTAAGTGCTCGTCAACTTCTTGTAGCAAACTTAAGAATGTGTCATAACATAATTAGGGTAAAACACGCCGGAGCTAATTACTTAATAAATTCTTTAATACGCAAGTTGGAATCTTTTTCAAAATATGCAATTGTCCCAAGAATTCAAGAAAATTGTGAAAACAATTTAATAAAAAAGGACTCCCTTGAGTTAGTTCGATTGTTTTTTTCTATTACCCAAGAATATTTACGATGCATGGTCATTCTTAATGACCACGACCTGTATACAAAATTCTACAAGTTAGTTGAAAAGCACCCCTCTTTGAACAGGCATGACAATATTGAGCACGACATAAAGATGCTTGAAATGATGGAAGTGCGCTCGATGCTTGATGATAGCAGCAGTGAAAGGCTTGCTATGTTACGATTAAGGAAATCCTTTATAAATAAAATAGAAAATTGGAGAAGCGAAATCTGCATTGGGCAAATATCATTAGTTTTGATGGGAGTTAATAATGAAGCAAGTGACATCAAAATATCTAAGGATGATTCTCTAAAGTTCTTACGCTCGCTCTTGAATAGTTTTCGTTCTTCTTTGCAAGTTTCGATACAGTTAATTATTTCTATTTCTAGGTCAGACAAGGATGAAAAGTGGGGATGGAATAATTGGGAAAAGATAGACAATATCGATGATGAGCCAAGCGCAAAATGGATGCAGTTAAATCAGTTTTTGGATGACGCTTTATCTTTAGTGTTAATTAAATCGGCTACATCTGATAGACCCGTAGCAGATGTCGAAACATCTTATTTGCACAAGAATATGAGTTATAAGTTTGATAAGAGTGAAAACAGTATAAGAAAAACGGTAGACAAAAACTTTTCACTCGCTCAAGAAATTGGGATTATTAGGCCTGATCAAGAATCAGAATTAAAGACGAAAATTAATAATTATCTTGATCGGTATGTTGAACAAGCTGAAAGTGCTTGGAAAGCTAATCTCGTCAAAACACCATTGGACTCTGAAATTCTTTCAGCGATCCCGATAAACTTTGATGATTCCTTTATCTCTGCGGTGAGATTACGCCCTCAGATAACATTTGAAAGTCGATTTGAAGACAATAAAGATAATCTTTCAAAAAACTTATGGGGTTCTTACAAGTTATACCAAAGAGAGATGTTCGTAAAAGAGGATGGTGTTCATTATCCATCTAGTTTTGGAAAGGAATATGGAGCTGGTTTTGCTAGATCGGAAGATGAATATATTTTTACAAGAGTTTTGGAAATCATACCTCCTGAAAAGGAATATTCTTTCCTGGAACTTCTTAAATTTGGTCTAGAAAAAAACATGTCTATCGAGAAGATGTTTTTCTGGATGTCTAGAGATCCTGAGTTTGTAAAAAAATTAAAATCAGATACACAATACGAGCCAATCTACAGGGCAACAAAGGAAGAAATCGATAAATATTGTACGAGACCTGATGGCTTCTATCTTTATGAAGGTAATAAGATTCCTATTTATCAGTTATTTCTAAATCATGAGGATTCACTTCATGGAATTATATTGGCAGAAAAAGAAGGAATTCTTGTCAAACAAGTTATAGATAGAACTGATTCTTCTTCTACGATTATGTCAAAATCTGGATTTGTATTTAAAGTTCGAGACCCCTTAATAGATATCGAATTTAACAAACAACTTATTTCTGAAAAAAGAGACTGGTTAGAGGAATATAAAACAGATGAAGAAAAAAGAAGGATGGCCCCCATCTATATTGGAATGAGCTTTTGGCAAAGGATTGATGTGGAAATAGGAAATAAAGATAAATTGATTACATCCAAAATTGGAGAAGAAGATTTTAATGAGTGAGATAAACAATCATTATTCCTCTAAACAACCAGATATGTCTTACAAAATAGTTATTGGATAATATATGAAGAAGAAAGACAAAAAAAGTTTAATCATTCGCAACAGCACCGCTGAATTTTTAATTTTCAGTTCTCAAGCAAGAGAGAAGGGAATTGAAGTTCGTTACGAAGATGAAAACCTTTGGCTCACTCAAAAGATGATGGGCGAATTATTTCAAGTGACTCCACAAAATATAACGATTCATTTACAGGCGATTTACCAGGAAGGAGAACTAAGTGAGGAGGCAACTTGTAAGGAATTCTTACAAGTTCAAATGGAAGGGCAAAGAGAGATCAGTCGCCAGCTTAAGTTTTATAACCTCGATGCCGTCATCTCTATTGGATACAGAGTAAACTCCAAAAGGGCTACTGAGTTTCGCCAGTGGGCCACACGTGTTTTAAAGGAGTTTGCGCAAAAAGGTTTTGTTCTTGATCGCAAACGTCTTGAGAATGGTGCATTCTTGGGAGAAGACTATTACGAGCATTTACTTGAAGAAATTCGTGAAATTCGCCTCAGTGAAAGGCGGTTTTATCAAAAGGTGACTGATATTTACTCCACTGCTGTTGATTACAATGTGGAATCAGAGACAACTCAAGAATTTTTCAAAAAAGTTCAAAACAAACTTCATTACGCCATTCATGGACAAACAGCAGCAGAGGTTATTTACGAACGTGCCAGTCATGAAAAACCTCACATGGGCCTTTCGACATGGGAAAACTCCCCATCTGGAAAGATTCTTAAATCGGATGTTGTGATCGCCAAAAATTATTTGAATAAAGATGAAGTAGATGCCCTTGGAAAAATAGTAAACGGATATCTTGATTTCGCAGAGGACATGGCCAAGCGTAAAATTCCGATGACGATGAATGATTGGGCCAATCATTTAAACGACATCTTAAAAATCAATCGCAGGAATATTCTTACTCATGCTGGGAAAATAAGTGCAAAGGTCGCCAAGGAACACGCTGAAACTGAATTTGAAAAGTATAGAGTGATTCAGGATCGTCTATTTGAATCAGACTTTGATAAGCTTTGTAGTGTTACGACGCAGGTGGTAAAAAACCATAATACGAAGGCCCTCCCTGATAACTCAAAGAAGGCCTCTAAAAAGGCAAATCCTCGGAGGAAAAAGTAATTTTCCTCCAAAAATTTCCTCCACTATTTTTTTCCTCCAATTTTGGCCTCTCTCTTCTCAAAACCCTTGATAATATTGAATTCCAAGAATGGATCTTGGAGGAAAAAATTTCGGGTCTGATGCATTATGGTCGACCATTTTTCAATAATCTACTAATATCTTTTTTTACATTAATAATTTCAATGATATACTTTTAATCAAAGTTGTTTGTTTTTTTGCATCTTAAAATTGATAAAAAAATTAAAAACCAATCACTTGGTTTCGGATGCTTGTAGTAAGGACTAGAAATGAAAAAAGAAAAAAATATTATTATAATGGACTCAGGTCATGGCCAATTCCTCCTCTATCAAACAGAGGATGGCCTTGCTCGGATTGAAGTGAAGTTTCAAGGCGAAACAGTATGGTTATCGCTGAATCAAATGGCAGAGCTTTTTCAAAGGGACAAATCGGTTATTTCAAAACATATAAAAAAATGTCTTTGAAGAGGGGGAATTATCCCCTACGTCAGTTGTTGCAAAATTTGCAACAACTGCGGCGGACGGGAAAACCTATCAAGTTGAGTATTACAACCTTGATGTCATCATTTCTGTTGGCTATAGGGTAAAATCTCATAGAGGCACTCAGTTCCGCATCTGGGCAACAAAGCAGCTCAAGGAGTACATCCAGAAGGGATTTCTGGATCTTGAAACTTGATGGTGGGTAAACTTCAAAACAACATAGAATCACAAA
>CAZCDT010000002.1:0-75490 GCA_964497525.1 uncultured Bacteriovoracaceae bacterium | reverse complement strand
GCAAGATCTGGGTTTTAATTATCGGATAACAGACATTCAGTGTGCACTTGGCATATCACAACTAAAACGTCTGCCAAATTTTTTAGATAAAAGAGTTTCTATTGCCACTCGATACGATAAAGAATTTTCTACTTTAAAAAATGGTAAACCTCTTCAAATAGGCATGCGCGATCGGAGTGCAAATCATCTCTATATTCTATTGGCAAATATGCAAAACTTAAATATCAGTAAACATGAATTAATTACAAAATTTAGGTCAAATGGAATTCAAGCTCACGTGCACTACATTCCTATTCCGATGCACCCTTACTATAAAAATAATTTTAATATACCACTAACCGATTTCCCAAACGCCCTTGAGTACTATCAACAATGCGTAACGATTCCACTCTTTCCATCCATGCTAGAAAGTGAAATTGAATTTGTAATCAAGAATGTTAAAGAAATAATTGGTTAACATAAGGAAACAAAATGTCATTTCATTTAGGTAATAAATCAATTGGAATAAATTCTAAACCATTCATTATTGCAGAGATGTCTGGCAATCACAATCAATCACTTGATCGTGCTTTAAAAATTGTTGAAGCTGCTGCGATGGCCGGTGCAGATGCCATAAAACTACAAACTTATACCGCGGATACAATGACTATAAATATTGCTGAAAATGAGTTTTTAATCACAGATCCTCATAGTTTGTGGTACGGCAAAAATCTTTACGAGCTTTATCAAGAAGCACATACTCCTTGGGAATGGCACCACGCCATATTTAAACGCTGTCAAGAACTGGGAATTATTTGTTTCAGCACACCTTTTGATGAATCTGCTGTGGATTTTTTAGAAACGCTAAATGCTCCAATATACAAGATTGCGTCTTTTGAAAATACAGATATACCTTTACTAAAAAAAGTTGCTCAAACAAAAAAGCCAGTCATTATTTCTACTGGAATGACAAATCTTGCAGAATTAGAAGAGATTGTTACCACTCTAAAAAATAATGGCTGTGAAAATATTGTTTTACTAAAATGCACAAGCACTTATCCTGCAGAACCAAGCAATAGTAATATTGCAACGATTCCTCACCTTAAAGAAATGTTTAATGTAGAAGTCGGACTATCCGATCATACTCTTGGAATTGGTGTCGCAATTGCCAGTATAGCTCTAGGAGCAACAGTTATTGAAAAACATTTTACGCTCTGTCGTGCTGATGGAGGCGTCGACTCTGCATTTTCACTCGAACCTCAGGAATTAAAAATGTTAGTCGATGAATGTCAAAGAGCGCAGGACTCAATTGGAAAAGTTCAATACTTTGCCGCCAAGGATGAAGAAATTTCGAAAGTTTATCGCAGATCTCTTTATGTTGTTCAAGATATAAAAAAAGGCGAAACATTTAATTCTAAAAATATTAGAAACATTCGTCCGGGACTTGGTTTACCTCCCAAATATATCTATCAGATGCTTGGGAAAAAAGCCAAGTACAACATCAAACGTGGCACACCTTGTACCTTAGATCAAATTGAATAAATCAAAAATGGAGAAAAAATATATGAAAAAAAATAAAATTTTAGTTACTGGTGGAGCCGGTTATATCGGCAGTGTATTGGTTCGCCAATTATTAAGAGACAATAATGAAGTTACAGTTTTAGATAACTTATCATTTGGAGGTGAATCAATCGTTGAATTATTAAACGATTCCAATTTTCACTTTATTAAAGGCGATGTCCGCAACATTAAAGATCTTGAAAAGGCAATATCAGATCAAGATTGCGTTGTTCATTTGGCCGCAATTGTTGGAGATCCGGCATGTGCGAAAAAGCCTGATGATGCTCGAGCAATTAATCTTGAAGCATCAAAAAATGTCTTTCAAATTTGTAATAAAAAAGGCGTAAAACGTTTTGTCTTCGCTTCAACATGTAGCAACTATGGTAAAATGACAGATCCTAGTGCCTATGTTGATGAAAATTCTGAGTTGCGACCAGTCTCTCTATACGCAGAAACAAAAGTTGCATTTGAAAAGTTTTTGCTTGAACAAAAGAATCACTCAACGACAGTTCCAACAATTTTACGTTTTTCAACGGTATACGGTTTGTCACCACGCCCACGATTTGATTTAACAGTAAATGAATTCACCAGAGAATTGGCCATGGGTAAGAAGCTAGTAATCTTCGGTGAAAAATTTTGGAGACCATATTGTCACGTCGTGGACTTGGCAAGATCTGTAAATATTGTACTCAACTCAACAGATTCTAAAGTTGCATTTGAGGTATTCAACGTTGGCGATACAAGCGAAAATTTTCAAAAAGAAACGATAGTGAAAGAAATCTTAAAACAGATCCCAGATGGTGTTGTTGAATACGTCCAGAAAAATGAAGACCCTCGTGACTATCGAGTTTCTTTCGCAAAAATAAGCAATGAGCTTGATTTTAAAGTAACCAAAAGACTTCCTGATGGAGTAACTCAAATCATTCAATCAATTAAAGACGGGATTTTTAAAAACCCCACAGACCAAAAGTATAGCAATGTCTAAATACTCTTCTGTAATATCATTTATCAGAGATCTATATCAAGAGCCGACAGGTTTTATTCCATTACATGCTCCAGTTTTTAGAGGTAATGAAAAAAAATATGTTACAGAAACGATTGACTCCAGTTTTGTATCTTCCGTTGGAGCATTTGTTGACCGTTTTGAAAAAGATATTGCTGCATTCACTGGTGCAAAATTTGCTATTGCTACTGTAAACGGTACAGCGGCACTACACCTTGCTCTTCATTTATGCGATGTCGGACCAGACGATCTTGTTATTACTCAACCTCTTACGTTTATTGCGACTTGTAATGCCATTACATATACTGGTGCATCCCCTATTTTTGTTGACGTTGATCTGGACACATTGGGAATGTCTCCAGATGCTCTAAATCGTTTTCTGCAAGAGCAAACATATTTAGATAATCAAGGAGTCTGCCGACATAATAAAACAAAGAAAAGAATTAAAGCGTGTGTTCCAATGCACACCTTTGGCCTTGCGTTAAAAATTAAAGAAATTGCAAAAATTTGTATTGCACATAATATTGACCTAATCGAAGATGCCGCAGAATCACTTGGCACAACGATTGATTGTCAGCATACTGGCCTTTTTGGAAAAATGGGAACCTTAAGCTTTAATGGAAATAAGATTTTGACTACTGGCGGCGGAGGAATGATCCTCACTAATGATGAAAATATTGCAAAACTTGCCAAGCATTTAAGCACTCAAGCGAAAGTGCCTCATCCTTGGGAGTTTAATCACGATCATATTGGATTTAATTATCGCCTTCCAAATCTAAATGCAGCACTTGGGTGTGCTCAACTTGAATCAATAGAATCTTACATAAAGATCAAAAGAAAAATTGCACAACAATACCATACTTTCTTCGCTAGTACAGAGATAGTATCAGTAAAAGAATTACCGACGGTGCGTTCCAATTATTGGCTTAACGTAATTTTGCTTCCATCTAAAGAAGCAAAGTATCTATTCTTAAAAGAGACGAACGACGCCAAGGTTATGACTCGTCCGGCATGGAAATTAATGAACGAATTGCCCATGTTTCAATCTGCAATAAAAGACGATCTCTCAAATTCTAAATGGCTAGAAGAACGGTTAGTGAATATTCCGAGCAGCGTAATCGTTAATTTTTCGTAAGAATATAATCTGCAACGACATCCCAAAATAATTTTTCTGGTGTTCCGTTTACCTTGATATAATTATTTTTATAATTCTCATATGCTGTTAAATTAAGATGGTCAGCATCTGTGAAATATATTTTTTTGACTTCATTCACATTTATAACTTGCTGTTCAAATTGTTTTGCAAAACTTCTAATTATTGGTTTCTGGCTTGTTTGCTCCAAACCATTTGTTGTAAGGAAGATCATTGGTTTTTGAAATAAAACTGCAAAATTAATTGCCGTACTGCTGTGGATCAATACTATTTTAGAATTAGCGATTAAATCAATTGTTTGCCCTTTAAGAATCTCTCGACCACCATATACATATTTTTTGTCGGAGTAATCGGAACGAGGATGTGCGGCAATGATCACTTTCATATTATGAATCTTCTCAAAATTGTCAAAAAAATTACACATGCTTGTGTAATAATCCGAAGCATTAGGTGCTTTAAAAGACTTATTTATTTTGTAATCTGGATGATATGGAGCATACTCATCCAAAAAAACTGCATGGCCATTTTGAACATTTTTATTATCTTGTTTTAGATAGACATCATAATCCATTGTATGAATATAGACTTCTTTTGTAATACCTTCTTTTTGTAATTTCACTTCAGAATGCTTTTTTCCGCCGACAAGAACACAGGTCGGTGCTAAAAAAAAGGATTTAAAAAAATTAAACCGCAAGCAGAAGGCGAAAAAAGATTCCTTATAATTGATTTGCCGCTTAATGATCTTTTTGGTTATTTTTGAAATTCTATCAAAAAGATTATTACCACGAATTAAAGAGAGATCCATTGGAATACTGTTCACATTGCAGCGAGCATAGCGAATACCGAACACTTTAAATAGTCTAAAAATATTTGCTGTGCAAAAATCCACATCTGTAAAAACAATAAAAAAAGAATCCTTAGCATTTAGTTTCAAATACTCCGAAATCTCTGAGTTATTGGAAATTTTAGTAACAATCGGGACGTTGGATAACTCCTTTTCATCAACTGCTTGCAAATAATCTGGATTGGTCATTTCAGTGACATCTAGCACTTCAACCCTAAATCCTCTTTTACATAGAAGATCACACCCAAAGCGCTCATAATCACGTTTCATCAACGGCGTTCTAATCAAAAAAACAATTTTTTTTAATGGTGATTTATCCATTTTTCTTGGCCAGTATCCCTACATAATTCCCAGATTCAACTAAATCTTGAAGTACAACACTTCCCATACCTACAACAATCTCTGACTTTATATTTAAGCCCTGCTTCACAACAGATCTTGCACCGATCAAACATCTCTCTTCCACGCTTACCATACCACACAAAAGAGCCCCCGGAGCAATATGCGAATGATCTCCGACAACACAATCGTGTTCAACTATTGCCCCAGTATTAACAATACAATTTTCGCCAATTATTGCTCCCGTTTGAATAATTGCCCCAGCAAGAATCTGGGCCCCATCTTTTAAACTTACATTTGTTGATGAAATTATTGCCGAAGGGTGTATTGTTATTCCAAATCTATGGCCAAAAGCTGTAAATTTTTTATAAATCTGCTCTCTCGTGCAAATAGCCTTATAATCAACAGCCCCAACACCATTTACTAAGACACAATCTTTCGTTTTAAATTTGTTAAGAAACTCACTCTCTGCAATTATCGGCACAGTTCCACAATTGGTTCCAATAAGCGAAGGATCAATATCTGTCATGGCCAAGACATTACACTTTTGCAGTAATAACGCATCAAGTAATACGCGGGCATGCCCTCCTGCACCAATAATAACAACCTTCTGATCTCTACAAAGATAATCCATATCTGCAATTTCCATAGTCGCAATAAATATTTTGCCGAATATTATTAGGTTATGTTAGCTTGTATCCATGATTTTAGCAATTATCCCGGCCAGAATTGGCTCCAAAAGATTACCAAAAAAAAATATAAAACCGCTTGCCGGGAAACCACTGATAAATTATGCCATTGGAGCAGCTAAACAGAGTAAAAAAATTTACCACACTATCGTTTCCTCAGACTCTCCAGAGATTTGCGAGTTAGCGATTAATCAGTGTGTTGAGGCTCCTTTTCTTAGACCTGCAGAACTATCAACAGACTCAGCGACATCTGAAGATGTTATGCGCCATGCTCTATTGTTTATGGAAAATCTTCACAAGATTCAATATGAATTTTGTGTATTATTACAGCCAACATCTCCGCTTACTTCAGCTCAAATGATTGATCAATGTATTGAGCACGCGCAAATAAACAATTTTGATAGCGTAATAACTGTATGCAACAACAATAAAAGATGTGAGTGGATAGGAACAATAGAAAATAACAATTTTAAATATCTAATCAAATTAGATGATAGAAAAGAATTTGCAAAGAAAGAACAGTTTGTTCCATCTGGCAACGTCTATGTTATTAAACGAAACGTATTAATAACCCAATCAAAAATTATAACAAATAATACCGGTATTATAAAAATCAATCAAGATGAGGCCATCGATATTGATACAATCTCAGATTTTAATTTTGCAGAATTTATAATAAAAAATAAGGAACAAAAATGAAAAACAAATTAGCATTTTTTGGCGGTTCTAAAACAGTATCAATTCCACATCCACACTTCGTATGGCCAAGTGTTCATGAAGAAGATATCAACGCTGTTACAAATTACATGAAAGCCCCCAAGGCTGGTATCAATGGAATGATGCAGCCGGTAGAAGCTTTTGAGAATAGTTTTAAAAATTATCACTCTGCACACTATTCATTATCTCTAAATTCAGCAACGAGTTGTCTTCATACAGCGTACTATGCTCTTGGAATTGGGCCCGGAGATGAAGTAATTGTACCATCATTTACCTTCCCTGCTACAGCTTTACCACTTCTATCATTAGGAGCGATTCCAGTTCTTTGCGATTGTCAGCGAGATACATCAAATATTGATCCAGAAGATATTAAGAAAAAAATTACTTCCAAAACCAAAGCTATCGCCATAACGCATCTATGGGGACATCCATGTGAAATGGATGAGATAATGAAAATTGCTACTTCACACAACATTCCAGTCGTTGAGGATTGCGCTCATTCACCTGGGGCTAAATATAAAGGCAAACTTATTGGAACTTTTGGTGATATTTCTTGTTTTAGTTTTGATAACAATAAACTATTGGCCAGTGGGGAAGCAGGAATCATGCTTTTTAAGTCACAAGATCAATACGAAAAAGCTATTGTTTTTTCTGACTTTGGGCCAAGGATGCGCAACCTGACAATTCCAGAATATAAACAATTTGGAGATACTGGCCTTGCTGTAAAATATCGAATTCATCCAATCGCTGCAGTAATAGCTAATGAAAAATTTAAACGGTTAAAAGAATATAATAGCGCGAGACAGGAACTTTTTGATTATTTTTATCTCAAACTTAAAGAACATTCTAAATGTATTATACCTCCAGTCACAAAGGAATATGTTTTAAGAGGAGGATATTACGGATTCAAGCCGATATATCTAGGTATTAATAATTTTCCAATAAAACGCTATATTGAACTTTTGTCTGCTGAGGGAGTTGATATTAGGCAAACAATTACCCCGCCATTACACAGATCACAACTTTTTAAAGATTCAAATAACTGGGGTGTTCCTCAAAATACAAAATACGCATGTCCTCATAAAAAATATACAGATGTTGACCTACCAAATGCATCTTGGTTTCAAGATAATCACTTAAGTTTTGCAACCTTTAATTATGTAAGTGATAAGCAAATCATTGATCAGTACATAAAAGCAATTACCAAGGTTGAGGAAGCAATTGAAAATAATAGTATCGATCTCTTATAATATGGATTTTTTATGGCCAAAATATTAATTTTATATCCTAATACAGAAAGATTTGGCAGACAGTCGATTCCAATTGCCCTGATATCGGCTCTTCTAAAGCAACATGGTCACGATGTTTTACTTCTTGATACGACATTTTATAAATTACCTTCTGACTTATTTCCAGAAGAGCATACGAACAAAGTAAAGAAATTGAATGTCTTCAAATCGGTAAATACTTCTGGATTTGGCCTTGAAAAAGAAAACATTTTTGCTGTAGATCGTATAAACGAAGTCGTAAAATCTTTTACCCCTGACGCAATATTCTTTTCATTTTGGGGATGCCAGCGTCATGCTGCAGGAGAATTTCATTCATACTTTTTTGGTCTTAAATTAATAGAAAACTGTTCTTTGAATAATGTAAAAATCTTTGTTGGTGGAACGGTCCCCACTTGGGATACAGAAGAATGCCTCAAGCATCCGCTAATTACAGGGGTTGTCAGAGGAGAAGGAGAAACTGCCTTTTTGGATATTGCAAATAACTTGCAAGACGAAAAAAAATTATCCGAAATAAAAAATTTATGGTTCAAAAGCAATAATAACACTATTGTAAAAAATGATTATCGACCGCTAATTCGCGACTTCGACAATCTTCCACTGTCTGATTATACAATTTATGAAGATAGGAGCTTCTGGCGACCATATCATGGAAAAATGGTAAGAGCGATAGATGCAGAACTTAGTCGAGGATGCCCAAATACTTGTACCTTTTGTTTGGGGCCATTTCAAAAACGATGTTATCAAAATCCTACTGATTTTAGACGTGAAAAAAGTATTGACCGCATTATAAAAGAAATTAGTTATCTAAAAAAGACACATAATCTTGATCTAATTCGTTACAACGATGAATCTTTTTTAGATATGTCTGAAGAGAAAATGGAAATACTTGCTCATCGATATAAAAAAGAAGTGGATCTTCCATTTATTATAGAGGCAACAATTCGCTCTGTTACACCTCGAAAAATAGAGTTATTAAAAATCATGGGATGCTTGAGTATTAGTTTTGGAATAGAATCAGGAAACTCCTATATTAGAAATACAATTTGTCAAAAACCATTTTTTACAAATGAAGAAGCAATTAAGACAGTAAGTTTGGTCAAAAAACATAATATTAGTTGCAATCTTTTTAATATTATTGGATTTCCAGAAGAAACAAAAGAAATGATTTTTGAAACAATTGAGTTAAATTATAATGCAAATCCTCCTCACTGTTTTGTTAGCTTCTTTCAACCATGGGAAGGAACTAGTCTTCGAGATTACGCTGTTAAGCACAATATGCTAGATGAAAACATCAAAGGCTTGGATAACTCAAGAAATAACATTAATCCCAGTCAATTAAATAATTTAAAAGTATCTTCTGATTCACTTCAGCACCTTCACTCAAATTTCCAATACTATGTTTATGTTAATAAATTTTTTTGGCCATTAATAAGGTACGTTGATAAAAATACAATATACGGGAAATTAATTAATCTAGTTTTAAAATCATATCTTCGAGCGAGGCTTTACTTTATATGAAAAATTGGAAAAGAACATGTGTCGATGGCAGTATTACGATTATCGAAGCTCTTCGTTTATTAGACATATCTGCGATGCAAATACTCCTAGTTATAGATAAAGACAATAAACTATGTGGAACAGTAACTGACGGAGATATTCGTAGGGGAATTCTCGATCATATTAATTTGCAAGCGCCTATCGCAAGAATAATGAACAAAGAGCCAATAACATCTCTTAATACCACAACAAAAAAAGAGCGACTGGAGTTGATGGTTTCAAAGTCTATTGCACAATTGCCTATAATTGATGAAACAGGAAAAATTATTAGATTAGATGTGCTTGAAGGACTCCTTGTCGAAAAAGATAATAAAGATATTCCTGTTATTTTGATGTTAGGTGGACTAGGAACAAGACTTGCCCCCCTAACACATGATTGCCCTAAACCAATGCTAAAAGTTGGCGATCGACCTATTTTAGAAATAATTGTTAATAATCTTAAAGACCACGGCTTTAGAAATTTTATTTTTTGTGTTAACTACAAGGCCGATATTATTCAAAACTATTTTCAAGATGGATCAAAATTTGACGTTACAATAACATACCAATATGAAGATAAAAAACTCGGTACAGCAGGAGCTCTGTCTCTATTAAAAAATAAAATATCTTCACCATGTCTCGTAATGAACGGCGATGTTATTACTTCTGTCGATTTTACTAAACTTATTGATAATCATATAAATTCAAAAGCAGACATCACAATGGCCATAAGGCAGTATGAATTACAAATTCCCTATGGAGTCGTAAAAACAGATCGCAATAAAGTATTAAGCATTGACGAAAAGCCTCACCATAAGTTTTTTGTAAACGCTGGTATATACACAATTAATCCAGATGTTTTAGAACTAATTCCAGAAAACGATCACTACAATATGACCACATTTATCGAGCAACTACTTGAAGTAAGAAAAACAATCAATGTATTTCCCATTCATGAATATTGGATCGATATTGGGCAATTAGATGATTACGGTAAGGCCCAAAAAGATTTTATGAAGTAATACCTACAGATCATAAAATTTTTTTTGGTTATATGTTTTCTGTAAATACTTTTTTATTTGTAAAATAATCATCTCTGCTGCATTTTGTCCGCTATTATAAGGATTCACGGTTCCCTTAACTTTGTTTTTCCATTCTTCTAAATCCAGCATATTAAAAGCAGTTAAAATATCGGACGCATCAGATCGAGTATCCAAAACCGAGTCTGCCTTAATGCGGCCATCTTGTCTTTCACCCACATTGATTGTGGTGATTTTAAACGATGGGACTTCTATAATTCCACTCGATGAATTACCGATCACGGCATCCACAAACTGTAACATGGAAAGATAATTCAAATACCCTAAGCTACCAATCAGTACTGCATTATTTGAATTATCACTAACAAAATCACTTATTAATTTATTAATAAAATCTCCTCCGCAATCAGCGTTGGAATATGTAAAAACAAATAAACAGCAATCATGCTTATCTAAATATTTTCGAATAGCACACAACAACTCTTTGCACTCTTTCTCTTGGAACTGCTTATTTGTACAAGGATGATATGTAACAATAAAATTTTTCTTTTTAAACTTTCTTCCAACAACAATCTCTAATTCATTTTTCGATGCAAGTTGTAAATATTTTAAATTATCTAAACTAAGAGCTCCTACATTAAAAACAAAATCTGGATACTCTCCAAGTTGAATAATACGCTTACGATACTCTTCAGTTGCAGCAAAATGCAGCGTCGATAATTTTGTAATGGCATGTCTAACTAAATCATCAATCGCTCCATGAGAAACCTCACCGCCGTGAATATGGGCAACCGGAACGCGATGAATCGTTGCGGCATTTGCTATTGATAATAACTCATATCTATCTCCTAAAATACAAATAATATCTGGCCGATTTTCCTGTAAATACTCAGAGAATTTTTGCAATAGCAAGGCCATTGATCGACAAATCTCTGATTCTGAATTACCTATGCTGCCCAATTCCATATCTATTTCGGCAAAAATCTCAAGATTATCTTTTTGTATTTCTTTGACCGTATATCCATGGTTAACAGACAAATGGGTTCCTGTTACAATTAAATGTAAATCAATCTCTCTATCACTATTTAAGTTTTTAATTAAGTGACTTAATATTCCATACTCCGCTCTACTTGCGGTTACGACACATACTTTATATTTCATAATTCAATTAGCTCATCTTTCCTAAAATTTCTCTTTGCCTTTAATGATAATACCTCATTCCATCTCATCGGCGAAATACCAATTCCTGGCCGTTTGCTTGTAATATTGTCTTCACTAAACTTCTCTCCTTGGGAAATATCTTTTGAGGCAACAATGCTTTTTCTTGCAATTAACATGTTTTTTCTTTCAGAATTCATAATATTTTTTTTACCATCTCCCAGAGAGATTTCAATATTTCTGATTGCATTAATCATTTTCTTTAACTCATCTGGATTTAATGATGCTTTATGATCTGGTCCGGGTAATGTTTTATCTAATGTAAAATGCTTTTCTATAATCCTTGCTCCTAGGGCAACCGCCGCAATTGGAACTTCAATCCCCTCAGAATGATCAGAATAGCCTACAGGTAATTGAAACTCCTGTGCTAAGGTTCTTATTGCATATAAATTAATGTCGCTAAATGGTGCAGGATATTCTGTTGTACAATGAAGTAAAGATACTTTTGCAATATCACTTGTTCGAAAGCTAGATAATACATCCAATGCAGATTTTATATCATCTATTGTCGTCATTCCTGTTGACATGATTACATCTTTATTACTTTTTCCTATTTCTCGCAGTAATGGATAATTAGTAATTTCACCGGATGGAATTTTTATTAAATCGATATTCAAAGAAAGTAAAAACTTTAAACTCTCAACGTCAAAAGGGGTTGATAAGAATTTTATTTTATTTTTATTACATCTGTCGATCAAACGAGCATAATCCTTTTCGCCAATCTCTAGTTTTTTCAACATTTCAATTTGAGACTCATTCTCATTTGTTAAAACTTTTTGATATATTGCTTTGGGGGCATCGGCCGTGACAATATTGATGCTCTTAAAAGATTGAAACTTCACAATATCGGCACCAGAAGATGCCGCAACATCAATTAACTCTTCGGCCAGGTTCATATCTCCATTATGATTTACTCCAGCTTCTGCAATAATTAATACTTTTGACGACATATTCTCTCCAACGATAAAGCGAATAATCATATTCATTTATACTTTAATTCGAGCAATATAATAATACTAGTAATAATTTAGAAGCAATAATGATGCATCTAAAAAATATTTTTTACAGACTTTTTATAGACTTTAATTCAATCAATATGATAATACTTTGAAAAACACACAAAGGAATTATTGCTGAAAATCACAAAAATAAAAATTCATAATTTTTTATCTTTTATTGGTAAAAAATCAATCATTTTAAGTGCTATAGCAACTTTAATTGGAATTGCTACATTTGCTATTGAATCAATGTTTGTATTTGTTCTACAGTTTTTTCTCGTTGCTCTTGGGCTTTTAAGTAAAGATCAGACCATGTTGCCAAGCTTTATTCAAACATCAATACTTGGCTCTGTTCTATTGTTAATTACTTTTGGAGTTGCTCGATCAATAATTTACATGATGAAAGACTATTGTTCTGGATTAACAACTCAGGTTTTTATAAAAAACCAAAGAATTAATATTCTAAATAATAGTATAGAGCAAGCAAATATTCACTCTTTACACAAAATCATAACTCTTTTAGGGGACAATCTTCAACAAGCAAGTTATTATGTAATTCAAGGATGTATTAATCTTATCATTGGGGTAACAAGTACATTTTTATTAATTATATTTGCTGTAAAAATAGCCCCGTACGAACTAATTATAAGTTTAACAATCCTTGTCATTTTCATCCTACCACTAAAATATTTCAATACTCGTATTGTTTTTTATGGAAACCAAATCACATGTGGTGTCGAAAAAATTAATCAAATAGCTATTCGTGCTTATAAGAATAGTTTTATACTCAAAGCATACGGGTTACTTGACAAAGAACTTCTCTTGGGCGAGAAGGCAATCATCGATACGGAGTATGTTTATAAAAAATATTATCAAGCATCAGTAATCAAAAACGGCATCCCAATGATGGTTGGTACTATTATTATCAGCATTTCTATGTATTTGGGACTAAATTATTTTCACACTCCAAGCTCCAAATTGTTATCATTTTTCTACCTATTTATTCGCATCGCACAAAGCTGTGGCCTATTAAGTACAACCGTTGCATCAATCCGTTTGCATTTTATATCATTAAAGATTTTATATCGATGGCATCAAAAGCATGTCAAAAGCACAACAAGTAAAGCAATGCTTGTACAACTAGAACCAACTGAGGCCATTAATGAAATTTCAAAAATAGAACTACAAAACATATCGTTTTCATATGATGCAAATCATCCCATTTTAATTGACTTAAATCTGCAAATCAATAAAGGAGAACTCTTACTAATTCATGGCCCGTCCGGATCTGGGAAAAGCACAATACTTGCTCTTCTTTTGGGTTTAATAAAACCCCAAAAGGGAGACATTAAAATAAATTGCACACCAATAGAACTATTTTCGCGCCAAGTTGTTGCCAACCATATCGCCTATGTTGGACCAGAGCCATATTTAATACCAGGAACGGTTCGTGAAAATATGCTATACGCACATCATAATGGTTTTACGGTAACTGATGAATTAATATTTGAATCTTTAGAAAAAGCGGAGGTTAAGGATACTATTTTAAATCTTAAATCAAAGCTAGATGAAGAGCTTAATGAACTAACACAATTATCTACAGGACAAAAACAACGTTTAGCAATTGCTAAAGCACTTTTGCGTCATCCAAAAATATTAATTCTTGATGAAGCTACTGCAAATTTAGATTCAGAAACAGAATCAGCAATTATCACAAATTTACAAAAAATTATGAAAGATTTTATTATTATCGTTGTTAGCCATAAGGACAGTTTTAATAAAATTGCAAATAAAACAATTACATTAGCTAGTAAATAAATTACTCGATATTGAGTCTAAATCATTAAAAAATTCACCAGAGAGACGATAATTACCTTTAAAAATACAGGTTCGTAGACCGTTAATATGTATCCTATCCGAATCCTTATCACCAATCATAAATGATCGATATAAATCAATGTCATGCTTTTTTAAAGCATGTAAAATCATACCAGGCATTGGTTTGCGCCAATAAGAATCACGTTGATATTCTAAATTTATGGCCGGCTTATGGTAAGGACAAAATAGCCACTCCGTTATAATTACACCTCTATCAACAAGCTTTCTTTCAATAATTTTTGTAAAAGCAAAGTACTGTTCTAGAGAAAATTTGTTCTTCGCAAGGCCTGCCTGATTAGACACCACTACAACTGGCCAATTACGTTTATTGGCCTCTTTTATTATCGGAATAATATCATCTTTAATAACAGCATCTTCTTCTTCATATGGGTATCCCTTATCTTCAATGATAATACCATCTCTATCTAAAAATAAGGCCGGTTTTTTTTGAGGAAGCGAATTAATAAACACAGACAAACGTAAACTTTCCTCTCTGAAATCAAGTAAACTGTTAAAGGAAGTAGTCTTCAAATCGAATTGATACGCCAACCTATCTATTTTTTTTACTTTGAGAGTTGAATAAATATTTTCATCACATAAGTCGTTAGGATCAATGCTTAATTGTATAACAGATAAACCAGCTTCGAGCGCCTCAAACATTATGGTTGAAAATCCTGCCACAATTACTGCATCAGCGCTTATATCTGTTTTAATCTGTGAAATTAAATTCAAAATCTTTTGATCTGTTGCGTATATCGGATGAGGAACAATTTGAGCAATAGAGATTTCACGACCATCTCGCTGTAGCGACACTACATAGTTTAAAAAAAACACCGCATGTGCCCGATTAAATGGTAAATACATTTTCCCCTTAAAATCAAGATCGGGTCTTTTATTTAAGCGCTGAGATCTAATGCCAACAATCCTTTCCTTGGGATAATCAGTATATTGCAAGAAGAAATCACGCACAATAGTGCTATGATGTAATATGTGTGTGGGGTAATAAACATCTGTCCAATCGTTTTGTGGTTTTAATAAATGTCCAGGAAAGTTGGTTGGAGATGAGTGAATATATCCATAAGTTCGATATCCTTTCTTGTTTGCAATACTACAGATGGCCTTTTGTTCTGCTTGGTTTTCCCAAGGCAAAAATAAGTTTAATGCCCTATTAGGCAACTGATCTTCTAATAATTTTTCTAATAAACATGTTTTAGAGTATCGTGGATTCAAAACAGAAATAAATGCCAATAGTTTGTCACTTATTGATAACTTTAAAAAAACAATTTGCATAAATGCTTTTATCGTTTCTAAAAAGCAAACGGCATAATCCATGCTTAAAATTAAATGTCCTGCTGATGTTACTTTTAAAATATCTTCTTTGGTTGGTATAAACACCGGAACAACAACAACCTGAAAAGAATCGATCTGCTTATATAAATCCTTCCAATATCCATCAATATTATTAGATACAAATGGCCCGATATCTTTCTTGTATAGCCATGTAACAATAACATGCTTTGTCGAATCTTTAAATGCACCAAAAATCTTTACTTGTGGAATGAAGTTTTTTAATTGGTAAAATAACGCTTTAAAAAGCATGCTAACATTTTTTATAAAATAAATAGTTGCATGAATCAAAAATGGGCGATTGTAGCGATTTAAGATTCTATTTATAATCCACGTATTTTCCTGCTCATTAAATGCGTTACCTGAAAACCAAAAAAACTGGGCATAAAACAATCGATGATTTTTTCGACCAAGTTGCAAAGAACATTCTTGGAAATATTTATTAACTCTGTCCAGTTTTTCAGAAATCACAGAAACTCCTAAAAATAAAAGAAGTACTCATTCATAATTACACTCTAATTTTACATGCACAAATTATCTACATCATTTTTAATCTTCACAACTTTCATGCTAATATTCCTGTCGCGTTTTATTTTATAAGAATCAAAAACTAAAACAGTTTCAATTCGGATGCCCGCATTTGATTAAAGTGTAAACTTCGACTACCTATAATATTCTTAAAATAAAAAAATTTTAACTTTACTCATCACAGCACTCACTCCGACTGTTGAAAGTGCCGCTAATACTGCCATTGCAATACCAACAAAAAAACACACGGCCCGACTTTTCAGCAAATTCCTACGTAATACATAAAAAATAAATGGCAAAACTGGTAAAATAAATCTTGGGAATGTCACCCATGCCCATTTATCAGAATTATATGAAAACAAAAAAATTCCATATAACCAAAAAAATATCAGATCCAAAGAATTCGATTCCCACAAAGAAGATCGAATACTTTTTTTATATATTTGAAGCAACATTACATATATTAATAAAATAACCCAAACTATAACCTTTAAAAAAGTAGACACTGAATAGGAGTTATGAAAAAAACTTCCGAAAAGATTCATTAGAGGAATATGTATAGGTAAAGAATTATTCCAGTCCAAAGATTGATATGTTTGAAAGTTTGCAAAAGGATTTCCTGTTGCCACATAAATCAACAATAAATACGCACAGCCAATAGTGATCGCGATAGTAATTCCTTTGCAAAATTCCTTATATCTCTTATCATATAATTTTACTACAAGGGCCGCACAAACCGCAAAAAAACCTAAAGGACGAACAGTCATCGCAATTGCCAATAATGCAATGGAAAAAGTGTACTTATTTTTAAATAATAAAAATCCGGACAAAATCAAAAATAAAAAAATCGGCTCAGCACCTCCCAACAAACATCTTTGAATCCAATCGATATTTACAATCATAAACCATAGTGCAACCCACCTGCCCCACCTTACATTAATTATCCAATATGTCCCAAATCCGCATATCAAAGAGATGAGAAGGATGACATATTGTTCAGCAATATTTAGCAAGGCACTTCCAATTGCAACAATTAGCGGAAGGCCCCAGAAGTGTTTATAAAAACCATCCAACACTGTAACATCAAACATTCTAATAGATTTCGCAACAAGCCCATATTGTCCATTATCTCCAAAATGTTCTTGAAATTTCCAAAATTCTTTATCGAGGCCTAGATTTAATAAAAAATAAAAAATAAAAATCATGCTCGTAAATAAAAACATTTCAAACTTGTACTTAAAAAATGATCGCACCCAATAACTCATTATCTTATTAAACATATTTGATCTCGCATCCATTTTTTTTAATTTGTATTCATTACCTCGTAGCACGAGATCGGAACAACAGAAATCGTATAAGTACTCTTATTAAATGGGTTCCTTACTGCCGACTTAAAATGCCTTGTATTCTCTGCGGCAAGACAGCCTGGAATCAGCGAAGAAAAAGGCAGTGTGCCATCTCCCGAAATAACTATATGAGAAATTTTGAAATTAACGACTCTTTTTACAAATTCTTTTGCATCCATACTGTCTGCATTCAATACTCCATCTATCGGATGAAAATTTCGCGGCAAAAACAATTTATAACGCAAACTTGTCATTATTTGCGCGTTGCTTGGTAATATTTTATCTAGCCATTTGGAGATTAAATAACCGTTAGAAAATTTATTCATAACTCTATCTCTCAACCCATCTGTAAAGATTCCTGGTGAGATCATAAAAAACGCATACCCTAAAAACAAAAATATAATGAATGACTGTCCCAGAATACAAACTTTCCATTTCTTATTAATATCAAAATCATCTCGAAAAAGAACACAGATACTTAATAGTCCCCAGAGTGTCGAGCCCAAAAAAAATCGTGCAGTATGTTGTGAAAATAGAGCGTATAAAAGAGTGACTATAATCGTTACTATCATACTTGGATATTTTAAAAAGGTCTTCAGCTTGTCAGACACCAATAACCAAATTAAAGCAATCAAACCCAACACTGTAGACACTTTGCCAAAAGAAGATGGGAGTACGATAGAGAGTGGGAAAGGTAGGGTGCTCTCTGTAAATTTTGCGAGATGACTGGCATACCATAATAAAAGGGAAGATTTATTTGTATAACCTTCAAGTAAAGGGGAAATTGGATCACCAAAATAATAAAACTTAAACACATGATAAGGAAAAAGAAATAATAAATAAACAAGAACCATCCAAAGTATTACACGCCAAAAATTATGCTTTTTAACAAACTGATAAAACATCCATAAAATTAGAACAGCTCCTGACAAGTAAAATGAATATTTAAAGGCCATCGCAAGATATACGTTTATGATCA
Source organism: uncultured Bacteriovoracaceae bacterium (assembly GCA_964497525.1). Lineage (GTDB taxonomy): Bacteria > Bdellovibrionota > Bacteriovoracia > Bacteriovoracales > Bacteriovoracaceae > CAZCDT01. Next base: position 57,047 of record CAZCDT010000002.1, on the reverse strand, counting down.
ACAATAATGGATGCATTCTTTTACTATCATCAAAAAATAAGTAGTAAAAAGAAAATAAAAGCATTACTTCCGGAAGCATTTGTGGTTTTTGTGTTGGAATTAAAAACAACAAGACAGGCGTACTCACAACAATTAAACAAATCCATGCTCTAAATTTTATAGATACAACGCGATAAAACAATGCAGTGCATCCCAATAACGAAAACCACTGTAAAATGGAACCAAAGTTATCAGTCCCCATGAATTGCCCAAATAAATTTAAATATTCTCCAACTCCAATTGTCCGTAAATGTAACCAAAAATTCCAAGCAGAATTATCTTTATTCATAATCATATGAGGCAAAGCAAGATGATAATCAAAACTATCAGCATCTGTTGGAGGAGCTAGGGATAAGAATAAATACAATACTAAAATAAGCAAAACAAGTATTGATACTTTATCCATATTTTTAATATGTTTTGCAGCACTTTTACATCGGTTTAAAAAACATATTATCCCCATTGGAGAGCCAATTAAAATCAATAACCCGAAAATCCGTATTATAATAATTGAACTGTAATCAAAAAAAGATAAGCAAAAAGATAAATGAGCAACTAGTCCACTCGCAAGCATCGTTACAAAAAAATACTCAAGATTGTTGTTAAAATATTTTAATCTATTATTTATAAAACAAACCCATCCAAAAATGCCAAAAAGTAAAGCTATTGACATAATGGAAAGTAGCGGAGCAGGTAATAGCCAATCAGAATAATACTTAAAAACCGTAACCATTTCTACCTCTTTTTGTTTATGAATCGCTAATAGACATTATAATTGCATTACAAAATGCTAAACTTCTGGATCATACACAGAGCATTTATCAAGTCTATATGTCGAAGGAGTAATTGCGTATACTTTGTTTAAAGATGTATTTAAATAGTAGGAATCTAAAAGTTGATTCATCTCTAGTTGTCTAGGATCTCCAACACTATGGCCATCTAATCCTGCAACAAAAATTTTACTTGACCTACCGCTATTTGCCACGGCCAATGCATATCCAACAACAAGTGGAGAAGGTAAGGAGCAAGTCGTTGTACCTACGGCCAAACTCTCTGATGAAATTTTTAAACCATAGTTATATATCTTTAAATTCTCAGGCAAGTGATGTGTAAATTCTTTTAACATATCTAGCGGTACAATAATTGGCCTTTTTAAGTTTGTATACTTATCAACATCTAGCAAAAAACGCATCGGATGGGATGCCAGATAACAATCAATATATTCATATGATATTTGAGAATTAATATTAAGCGATAATACAATCGGCTTTTTTCTTTTAATAAAGCGAATAATCTCATCTTTATGATTTTTTACACCATCACCAGGACCTAAAATTAAAACCTCTTTGCCTTCAATCAATTCTTGCGGATTCCATGTTCCTTCACAATCCCAGTTCTGGCCTAACGCAGCATCTTCTAACTTTTCTTGAGAAAAACTAGATGAGTCTTGGTCTTTTAATCGATTAATAATATTAATTACCTGCCAGTAGTCAAAATGATAATTCGCAAGAATCTCTTGGACAAATGTTGGGTGAATATTGTTAATGGCCGAAATATAATACATTAAATGATTTCCCCATTGATATTGCTGCTGAAGTTTCGCGAAATCACCAAGTACTAACGGGAAAAGACTTTCTGCAAAATATCTTGAAGATGTTTTTTGTAATTCTAAAAGCAGTAATTCTGTTTTAGCATTTCCGGCCCCGCGCCCCATTCCAAGCACCGTACAATCCAGCCAAGTAACTCCGCATTCAAAAGCTTTTAAGCAATTATGTAAGGCAAGACCTTTGTTGTCGTGAGCATGAAATCCTATCTCCTTTGACCACCCTTGTTTTAAAACTTTAACAACTGAAGCGATATCTTCCGGGCCATAATTTCCAAATGAATCAGCAAAATACAAAACATCAACTCCGTTGTAAGAAGAAACCATTTTTACTGCATCAATAATTTCATGATCTGTCTTTCCTGCACACTTCATAAGCTGCACAGTTATTTTGTATTCGGCCTTTACTAAAAAATCTATGATTGGTCCAATATGAGAAAGCTCTTCAAAATTACACGCCAAGCGCACAAGAGAAACTTTTGACTTTATTCTTGGCGCAAATTTTCTTGCAAGTAAATCGTTAATACTTTTTTTATCCTTAAGTAAATACTCCTTAGCATTAATCATTACAGCGATTTCTAAACTGCTTGGAATATCTAAGGTGGATAAAAAATCATCAGTACAAAAAGCGTAAGGCCCTAAAAACTCCTTGCTACTATTTTGACGAAAGCCAATTTCAACAACATCAACTTTGGCCAAACTCATGGCCTTTAAATATTTTTCAACTAACTCTTTTGAATAATCCCAATTACAATAATATCCACCATCTCTTAAAGTACAGTCTAAAACAATTTGCTTTTTCACTTACCACCTCTCTGTCTATTTCCGAAAAGTCTCCTGTATAAACAAGTAAAAAATATGGCCTAAAACACCTATAAATGCTATAAGAATCAAGCATATTATCAAATTTTAAAGGACTCCTTTCATGAAAACAGTGATACTCTGCGGCGGATATGGGACTAGAATTAGAGATGTGGCCGAGGACATTCCAAAACCAATGATCCCAATCGGCGGTCATCCAATATTATGGCACATCATGAAATACTACGCATCCTTTGGCCATTCTGATTTTGTTTTATGCTTAGGCCACAAGGGAGAAATTATTAAGAATTTTTTCTTAAATTATGAAACTAGCACAAGAGACTTTACCATAAAGCTAGGAAGTGGAAGTTCTCGCGCCAAACAGATTCATTACCACACAGAAATTGAAGAATCCGACTGGGGTATCACTCTTGCAGATACAGGACTTAAGGCCATGACCGGCGCTCGGGTTAAAAGAATTCAAAAATATCTTAAGAACGAGAAGACTTTTTTTCTTACTTATGGTGATGGCGTAGGAAACATTGATCTAAAAAAACTAATAGAATTTCACAAATCTCACGGCAAAGTTCTAACCGTGTCTGGAGTAAGACCTCCTGGAAGATTTGGAGAACTTGCATCTGAAAATGGTCTTGTTACTGAATTTAATGAAAAACCTCAAGCGACAGGGGGAAGAATTTCTGGTGGTTTTTTTGTATGCGATCAAAAGCTTTTTGATTATATGGATGATAAAGAATCGTTAATATTTGAACAAGAGCCAATGCGTGCTCTTGTAAAAGATCACCAGCTTATGATTTATGAACATGACGGTTTCTGGCAACCGATGGACACGGCAAGAGAGTATCAACTATTAAACTCTCTTTATGAAAAAAATGAGGCCCCATGGAAAATCTGGTAATTCCAAAAGAACTTGAAATATACCGAGGGAAAAAAGTTTTCATAACTGGAGCAACAGGCTTTAAGGGGGCTTGGCTTGCGCTGATGCTTCATCATATTGGAGCAAGAGTTTATAACATTTCTCTCTCTCCAGAATATAAAAATTCCATGTTTGAGATATTAAAGCTAGAAAACATAATTGAGCATGGTGTTATTGATATTCAAAATGCGGATAAGCTAAAAAAGGTTATTAGCGAAATTGAACCTGATTTTATTTTTCATCTTGCGGCACAAGCTCTTGTTCGACCTTCATATGACAAACCTGTTGAGACTTTTAATACAAACATCATGGGATCGATTCATGTATTAGAGGCAATTAGAAATGTGCACAGTGTTCGGTCCCTTATATACGTCACAAGCGATAAATGCTACAAAAACAAAGAGTGGCAATTTGGGTATCGAGAAATTGATGAGCTTGGCGGATATGATCCATATAGTGCTTCAAAAGCTGCTGCAGAAATTGTTTTTGAATCTTATAAAAAATCTTTCTTTGATAGTAGAGATAAACTTGGTGTAGCGAGTGTACGAGCAGGAAATGTTATTGGTGGCGGTGACTGGGCACAAGATCGTATTATTCCTGACTGTATTAGATCTCTAATGAATAACAAAGAAATTCCTATACGAAATCCAAGCGCAACAAGACCATGGCAACATGTGTTAGAACCGCTTTTTGGATATATGAGTTTAGCAGCAAAACTTTTCGATGATCCAAAAAAGTATAGTGGTAGCTTTAATTTTGGCCCAGAATCTTCTTCAAATAAAACAGTTAAAGAGTTAGCACAAGAGGTGATAAAAAATTGGGGCAATGGGGAAATTAAATATAGCGAAAATGCGAGCAAATTACATGAAGCTGCAATATTGCAACTTTGTTGCGACAAAGCAAAGGCAGTGCTTCATTGGAATCCATGCTGGGATTTTCAACGCACTATTTTTGAAACGATCTCTTGGTATAAGGCATTTGTTGGCAATGGCGATATGATGCAAGTTACGTTGAAACAAATAAACACTTTCTTAAAGGAAAAAATATGATTGATGGAGTAGTTATCACCCCTTTACGACAAATCCTTGATGAAAGAGGAAAGATCATGCATATGCTTAGAAGTGATGCTCCATTCTTTAAAGGATTTGGTGAAATTTATTTTTCATGTATTCATCCAGGAGCAATAAAGGGTTGGCACATTCATACAAAAATGACTCTTAACTACGCTGTTCCGCATGGAAAAATAAAGTTTGTACTATACGATGACCGTGCAAGCAGCCCGACAAAGGGAGAAGTACAAGAAATTTTCATGGGCCCTGAAAATTATTGCCTTGTAACAGTACCTCCACTCGTTTGGAATGGGTTTAAAGGAATTGGCGAGGAAATGAGTATTGTTGCAAACTGTGCTTCGATCTCTCATGATCCTTCTGAAATAAGTCGACTTGATCCTTTTGATAAATCAATCCCATATAATTGGGATATAAAGCATTGTTAAAAATGAGACCAAAAATAATAATTACAGGGATCTCTAGTTTTATCGGCCATCACCTTGCACAACGATTTTCTAAAGACTTTGAAGTATACGGCACTTTAGGCAAAGAGCTTTCGACCTATGCTGGTGATTATAGAGAGCGCCTCGACCCACTTATATCTAAAATCAACACACTTGAATTAGATATAACAAATCAATCAGAATGTTTACGAATAATTCGTTTGATACGTCCAAAATTCTGGATTCATCATGCTGGATTTGTAAAAAATTATGGCAGTTTTGATTATGACATGGAGGCCGCAACAAAAATTAACGTCCAACCACTTCAATACATAATTCCACACCTAAAAGAAAATGGATGTTCTGGAATGCTTGTCAGCGGAACCAGTATGGAGTATTCAGATTCAGATATTTGTCACGATGAAGATGAAATTTGTCATCCAAGAACACCATATGGACAATCGAAACTTCAAGAATCATTAGAGGCGGTAAGATTAGGGAAAGTGCACGATCTTCCGATAAGAGTTATACGTATCTTTAATCCTTTTGGAGTTTACGAAGGAAAAACGAGGCTACTGCCATCATTAGTCAAGTCCATTATAAATAATCAAAGTTTCGAACTTACAAGTTGCACTCAGATTCGTAATTTTATTCATGTAGAAACCTTAAGTGAGATATATCACCACCTAGCTGTCGACATATTAAAAAATAATGGACAAGAGATTTTTAATGGTGCCATTTCACAAGGAATTCAGCTTAGAGAGTTTCTCGTTTTGTTGTGTCATGCTCTAAATTGCGACCCTAGGCTACTACTCTTTGATAGAAAAGGGATGCGTGGATCTGAACATCCTGTATGCGATGCAAAGATATCAAAACTTGCTTCATCTGGCTTTATGCCCAGAACAAATATACAACAAGAAATAGTGTCTTACGGTACTCAAGTAAAAGAGTGGTTAGGTAAATGAGTAACAAACCTTTGTTTTCAATTTTAATCACCACATATAATCACGCACATTTGATTTCAAAAACTCTAGATTCGATAGAGGCACAAACGTTTAACGACTATGAAGTTATTATTGTGAATAATTTTTCCACAGATAACACTCTTGATGTTATTGCCAGATATAACAATCCTAAATTCAAAGTAATAAATTATAATAATCGTGGTAATTTAGGGGTTGCAAGAAATGTTGGTATAAGCAATGCGCAGGGAGAATTTATCGCGGCCGTTGATTCTGACGATTGGTGGTACCCAACAAAGCTTGAAGAGGTATCAAAATACACTGATAATTACGACGTAATTTACCATGATCTTGAAGTGCACAATCCAGAAGGAACAACTGGCAGAATTTTTCGTGGCCGACAAATCAAAAGGCCATTTATTTTAGATATGCTATTAAACGCTAACCCAATACCACAATCAGCTTCTGTATATAGAAAAACAATCGCAACTACCGTTGGTGGAGTCTCTCAGGACGATGACATTTTTGGAGTAGAAGATTTTGATTTTTGGATTCGAATATCAGAAGTAACAACAATGTTTAAATATATACCAAAAACTCTTGGTGCATATTGGGTTAATGGGCAAAACATCTCAAGGCCATCAAAATGGTATGCTACAAAATTAACAGCGTTGTATAATCGTCATTTACATAAAATCACCAATTATGCAGAAAAAAAAGAAATTGAATTAACGCTATTATACAGCAAGACAAGAATGTATCACAAAGATGGGGATCTCGATGTTTTTGATAACTATCTAAAAATTTTACTACACAGCAAGCAAATAAAAATAAAATGTAAGTCGCTTGTTGCGATGCTAACTCTATTACCAACAAAAATACGCAACCTAATTGGATAAAAAATGCACTTAGCAGCAATTACTGGTGGGACAGGACTCATTGGGCAACACTTAACAAAAATGCTTCTTGAGCAAAATATCACTGTTCGTATTTTAACCAGAAATAAAGAGAAGGTGCAATTTTCATCAAAACTGGTTGAAGTAATTGAGGGTGATTTAACAAATCCTGAAGTAATTAAATATTTTCTTGAAGGAGTAACTCATCTATTCCATGCCGCAGCAGAGATAAAAAATGAATCGATAATGGAAAAGACCAACGTGTATGGAACAAAAAATCTTATAGACCATGCAGCCAAATCTACTTCTTTAAAATACTTTTGCCATTTTAGTAGCGTTGGAGTAATCGGAAAAACAAGTTCCATTTTTGTTAATGAATCAACACCTTGTTTACCTCAAAATAAATATGAAACAACAAAATACGAGGCCGAGAAATTGGTTAGCTCTACGCAATGGCCAAAGACATCCGTTGTTATTTTAAGACCTACAAACGTAATTTCAGATCACACATTTTTTCAAACCTACAAAAAAAAATCACTATTTAATAGTATTAAATATCTAATCAGATCGGGAGAATTGGTTCAACATGTACATGTTTACGATGTTGCAAAAGCTGCGATTTTTTTATCTCAACACTATTTTTCTCGTCCCGAAATATTGATTGTATCAAGCGATGAAAAAATGCAAAAAAATACACTCGCAAGCATACTTAATCTGAAAATAAAAATCTCGCCTCTTGTTCCATATTTTCTAAGATTACTATCTGGAAAAAAAACACAAGTAGTAAATAGACAGTACTCATCTTGTAAATTGATAAAACTAGGATTTAGATACTCTGATTCTCTTCAAAAACTATATATACTTTTTAACCAAAAACAGTTGCCCAATAAATAAAAGCAGATGAAATCCTGAAAATAATATCGTGATTGATTTTTCAGAAAAGTATGGCATAAGGCTTAAACTTGCAATAATTGCCAAAATAAAAATAGCAAAATTTAAATATGCAGATTTTTTGATAAGCTTCATCTCAATCCAGATTGGTGTTAAAAATTGATATAACATATATCCTGGAACAGATAGACTAATAAATAAAAACAGTTCCGAGACTCCCGAAAACGATACGAGTAAATGCTTACTTGTCAGCAACTCCAACATTGAGTATGCGCATATTATAGCAATAATAGACATAATCGTTGTTCCAATAAATAATTTTTTTATTTGAGCTAGTTTTACTTTAAAACCTGAATTTGAAACATATGAACTAACTCTAATTCCTGCCGTAGTTGAAAGCAAAAACACAACATTAATTGCCTGAATGGCAAAGTTAACTCTACCAATCGAAGACTTATCAAGCCCCCATCCAGCAATAATCATTAAACATAGAGGAAAAAGATTGAAGGATAAAAAATCTATGTGGGGGATTAAAGATGAGCGAAGTATTGAAAAAAAAGAAGTAAAATTGGAATAACGAATATAGGGAAAAACATCTTTACTTAAAATTGAAATTTCAACAATAGTTCCTGTTGCAAGAACTAGCGAATACCAATAAATAAAATCAGACAAATCATCTTCTTTTTGGAACATAAAGAAAATAACAACTACCATCAATATTGTTCGTATCGTAAAGATTACGATTTCTTGCTGAAAAGTCCTCTGAAAAGACGCAAAAAAAGCATTGCCGTTAACGCTCCAAACATAAAATATAGATAGAGGTAAAAACGTCCAAGCTAACTCAATAGGGACAATCTCTTTTGCCGAAGAAACAAAAGAAAAAAATATCAAACCGGCCGTCGCTGTCAACACAAAAGAAACTAGAGTTAGTAACAAAAAAGGAAATAACAACTCTTTTTTTAAATCCTCATTCTTTTCTGTTAGTAATAAAAATGATCGACCAAAATTTAAAGATAAACTAATTCCAACAAACGCAATAACGGATGTTCCGTATGCAATAATGCCACGCCCTTCTGGACCGAACATTTTTGCGCTAATTAAAAATACTAAAAAACCGCTTATAGTTACAAAACTTCTCACCATAAGAGAAAATATATACTTTTTCATTCTAGTTCTACAATTTCCATTGTTTAATAAAAAAGATTGTATTCAAACATAATTTAAAGCAAAATACGACATATTTAAATATAAAAATCATATCTATTCTCCTCTTAAATTATAGGGTATTGCGGTTCTTTTATGATTACTGTTTTCAAGTACTATAGTGATTGGCTCCTACCTGCATTGGTGATTCCGGTAATGACAATGCTACTTTTAATCGGTTCATGGGGGTGGAGCTTAAAATTAATTATAAAAATGAGAAAATCGCCGAATGCTCTTTTAAAAACTATTATTTCTTGCACTATATTCTCACTCATAGGCCAATTGCTTTTAATATTATCTCCATTACAAGAAAACTCTATTTTTATAGCAAGAATTTTTGGATTTATTTTATTACTAGGCGTCCCAACAGGCTTTAGAGATATTATTTCTTATTGTAGAATAATTGTTACTGATAAAAATGACTGGCAAACCGTCGTACTCTTTATTATTACAGTTTTATATCTATTCATATCTCTTTCTCCTCCAACCGATTCTGATAGCTTTGACTATCATCTAAGCATTCCTTTATTAATCCAAAACTATGACACATCATACGTTTTTTCTTGGCCGCATCTAAGGACTATCGGAACTGGAGAATTTTTAAATTATTTTGGTTTTACCATGGGGGTTGATAATCTTGGGGCCGCCTTACAATGGATGGGGCTTCTTTTAATTCTTATAATTATTGATTCATTTGGTGAATTTAAAACTACAAGATGGATTCAATTATGTATTGCTAGCACTCCTGCACTATTATTTCTAATTCCATCACAAAAGCATCAATTACTTCCAGAAGCACTAATGCTTGCATCTTTTTATTTTGGACTGCAGTGTAAAGAAAAATTCACAAGCAATAGATTATTTGCCGCATTGGGCATGGCAATACTTTCAATGGGCCATAAATATTCCTTTTATCTTCCTGGAGCATTTATTTGCATCTGGTGTTTTTTCTACGCTTTACGCAGTAACAAATTATTACTCTTTTGCTCTTTTAGTTTGTCTCTATATTTACTACTACTATTCCCTCAACACTTGTATAAATTTTTTATATTTTCTGATCCAATATCTCCACTACTGGCATCAATCACTGATACTACACCTTTAATAAAATGGTATCTTCACCATCTTCAAACATACTCTGAAAGTAAATTACCATTTCCTTTGTTTTTAATTATCCCAACATCATTTGGTAAAATTACAACAACCATTGGAATGATTTCCGTTCTTTGGATTGCTTTTCTTCGACCTATAAAAAAAATAATTACATCTCCAACATTTCTATTTATCGCGGTGCTGTTAATGTTTTTACTGTTATTTACTCAAAATACCTCCAGATTTTTTTTAACCCCTTTTTTATGGATGATAATTTATCGATTATCAAGTGCTAATGCTTGTGAATTTCCTCATGTTTTTAAAGTTTTAATTAGTGGCCAAATTGGATTAAAGCTAGTGATCCTTGTCATGGCGTTTTTTATGTTCACTCCGGGCATAATAAATTCTAAGCTTAGAAATAATACATTATTAAAATATGCCTACGGTCATGCAGCAAATGAGTGGTTAAATAGTAATTTACCTAAAAATGCAAAAGTGCTATTTGGTCTAAGAAATAAGCTAACATTTAACAGGGATTTTTATCCCATAGACTCTGCTTTGTTTGGACAAACACTAACAAAAAAAGAGTACTTACAAATTATAAAAAAATATCAAATAACACACGTCGTGCTACCAAATGCCAGTGGCAATTTTTCTTTTACAAAGATAAAATCAAATTGTCAGGATTCAATGACAGAAGAATTCTCACAAGCGACAAGAAATATATTCAATAAAAGCTTTTATAAAGTAACGTTCATTAATATTGACTGTTTGCTGATTGATTAAACCCAAAAAAACGCAAAAATAGCTCTAGGAAATAAATTGCAAACACTGTTATAAAAATGGAGCCAATTAATTTATAGCTTTGTGCAGGTACATAACCAAAATGTGCTAGTCGATAGGCCAGAACTTGTGCAATTAAAGAGCATAGATAGATATTACCACCTGAAAAACATCGCGTAAGCGTCTCTACATAAAAAAAGATCCATGCAATAACTAAAATTGAGACAAATAAAAAAATATAAGACCCACTATAGAATAAAAAACCGATGATTCCTGGCAGCGTAATAAAGTGATGATGCTTTAATGACAAATTCATATATCCTGATGTCGCAATACGCTTATCATAAAAGCTTGTTCCAACACGAACCATTTTTTCCTTTAACGCCTCTTTTAAAAGAGAAAAATCTTTATGTGGATACATCGATAGTGTTAGTGCTCCTTCGATTCCAACCCAACGCATAAAAATCAAGGATCCTGTTTTTTGTGGAAGTCGTGACTTAAGCCCAGAATCAGATAAAACATCCTCGATTGCAACATCATGAAACTTTGACATTCGCAAAACATTTACCACCTGAATAGATGATATAAACATTATTAAAAATAAAACAAGAACGCTAATTTTAAACTTTCATATTTATTGTACACTCTTTAATAAGGGCAAAAATAAAGGCCCCAGAATTTAAAAGCATTGCCCGACTAAGCATCGACACGTTGGATAAAAAATGTTCTAACAAGCCAAAAAAACCAAATAAGTATGAAATTTTTTTTGTTGCTTTTGTTTCTAGATAAAAGAGCCAACAAAAAATAGATGATAGCCCAAACAATAAAAGCCAAGTATATATACCGCCAAGCCCAAACGGTAAAACCGTTATTGGAGACATTCCTCGTTGATAAATGCCCAAAGCAAAATTACTTACTGAAATACCAAAAGAAATAAATATAAATAACATCCATAATAAAACACGAAATCTATTATAGAAATTTAAACTTGCGTGAAACATGAATTCGTGATTTTTTTTTCTTAAAAATTTATACTTACTCCATAAAAAACTTGCCAGTAAAAAAGCAGCACCACCTACAATCGAAATTTTTAAGGCAAGATCATACGCTTCTGGTGTTTCAGTAAAAAAACCTAATGGTTCAACGGTTTTACTATCATAAAAAAGAACCATGTAAGTGAATTTTGCCCAAAAACCAAGCCAAAGAAATCCTCCAATAAACAGATCAAAAAACATCCTATTTCTCAAAAAACCATTTAGAAGTAAAAGATTAAAAACTAGTGAAAAAATATAATAGTAGAGCACATTACCTTTATAAAAGGTTGATGCAAAAACAGTAATTATGCAAAGTATAAAACAGGTAGCGTAAAAAACAATAGACTGATATTTTTCTGTAAACATTTATAGGCCTTTATTGCGATATTCGCTTGATAATCCCCACGCTAGAGCAAATGGATAAATAAATCTAACTTGTAAAAAATAAAGAGTTAAAATCACAAATGTCAAAATAACAATATCTTGTAAATAGCGTCTATTAATGAGTTCTTTAACACTAATTACATTATAAAAAGAAACCATGCACATACTTACAAAAATAAGCAATAAAACAACTCCCCCATTTGCAAGTAGCAAAACAAATCCTGTAGTAGGTAACCACTCTATTGTTGCAAGATTATTCCAAATTGGAGCATCGCGAGCAATGACATAGTTTCTAGACAAAAAAGACATTTGACCTGTACCAACGCCAAAGAATAAGTATTTTGGATTATGTACGTAGACATTTAATGCGGCCGCATCAAAAACTTCAAACTTATTTAAAAGCGATTTATCGTTTATTACATAACTACGAGCTTTATAATTTTCCTTTATTGCATTTTGCTGTTTCTCTAGCCCAAGATAACTGGCCCCAACAAAAAGCAATAAAAATCCAAAAATGATAAATGCAGCACATGAAATATAATATGACCGATTCCAAGATATTTTTTTTAGCACAGCAAAAAAAATAATAAGAATAAAAGATATAAAAACACCAGATACAAGAAGAATCCAGCCAGTAGTTGATACAGCAAAAACTAGAGCAATAAGCAGAGTAACAGAGGCCAAGACTCTTACATAAATATTAAGAGACTGATATATCATGGCCAACAAAATACCATAAACAATGGTTTGGGCCGCGGCTCGTGGCTCATAATTAAATCCTCGAAACCTAGTTTCAAGCAATAGGGCCCTTCCATGAGTAACAAAATTAAAAAAATCAAAAACTAAAAATCTCTCCAAAATTACACCTATTGCCGCCACAACACATGCCGTAAATAATGCCTTGATTGAAAAATTTACCAAGTCTTCATCTTTAAAAAGATGGCCAAGATATGCGATAATACCCATCTCGCCTAACTGAGTAACAAGCTGCCTTGCTCCTTTCCAAAATGTAAGTCCCATCGTTGACAATGTCTCAATATTTTCAACCGGCCAGGGGGAAATTAAAACAAAAAAAATAAACGATAAAATTAAATAACAAGAATAAAGGCAAATTAATTTCCCGATTACTGTTTTAAAAATTTCTCGAATATTAAAAATACTCCAAAAGATAAAAAGAATTCCTGCAATTTTAAAGCTAGAGATATTAAAAAACTTCTGATAACTAAATATATCAAGCATCGCCCCTAGAGACAGCCACATAATCATAAATTTATGTTTTTTATAATACATAGCTAGTATTGGAATTAATCCAAACGATAGAATTAGTATAACCGGATAAACTATATCTAATAATTTATACATAAGATTCAAGTCCAAAATTATTGGTATTAATTGTTATCCCTTATCGTGATTAATTTGTCAGTACAATTTTTTCTATTGAATTGCTTAAAACACTATGTCATATTTTATTATTACAAAAATATTTTTAGTATTATGATAAGGATTTTATTGCGATGAAACTAAGTGTAATTATGCCAGTATATAATGAGGAATACACCGTTTTAAATATAACCGGTGCAGTAATTAATTCTTTAGAAAAACTTTCATCCATCTCTGATTGGGAAATTATTATTGTCGATGATGGTTCAAAAGATAACACTCGGGAGATATTATCTAAACAATTTACAAATCATCAAAAAATAAGACTCCATTTCCAAGATAAAAATCAAGGGAAAGGAGCAGCGATTACAAAAGGCTTTTCTTTATCTACTGGCGATGTTGTTTTAGTGCAAGATGCAGATCTTGAGTATGATCCAAACGAATACTCCGTCTTATTAAAACCTATATTAGCAAATAAGGCCGATGTTGTTTATGGTTCACGTTTTAAAGGAGATGTGAGTAGAGTGTTATATTTTTGGCACATGATGGGAAACACGCTTTTAACAACGGCTTCAAATATGTTCACTAATCTGAATCTTACTGATATGGAAACATGTTACAAAGTATTTCGCGGGAAAATCATTCGCAGTATGGTCTTAAAATCCCAAAGATTTGGCATTGAGCCAGAAATGACTGCAAAGATTGCAAAGCTTAAAAAGGTCAGAATTTACGAAGTTCCTATCTCTTATTATGGCAGAACGTATGAGGAAGGAAAAAAAATTGGCTGGAAAGATGGAGTTTCTGCCATTTGGTGTATCATAAAATACAATCTTTTAACTTCCTTCTCTCAATCTTTTACTTGCTCGGAAAAAGAAATTCTTGGCTAGTTTTTTCTCCAAACATTCCGATTAACATAATCAGTATAGCTTAAGATAATTCTTACAACTTTTTCGGATACATTTGGCATTTTATAATCATTTACTAATTGAAAAATGGTACAATTTTGCTCGTGCTGCCTTAGTGTTAGCTCTATGGCCTGCATAACTCTTTCAGGAGAAAGGCCAGACATTATAACAGATGCCTCTTCCATTCCTTCTGGGCGTTCGTGAGACTCTCTAATGTTTACTGCAGGTATTCCAAGAATTGAAGACTCCTCTGTAATCGTTCCCGAATCAGATAATGTTGCAAGTGCAGATAGTTGTAGTTTTACATAATCAGTAAAACTCATTGGTTTTAATGTTTGCACCAACGGATGAAGAGTTATTCTTGCCTCATCAATTCTTTTTCTAGTTCTTGGATGAGTCGATACAATAATCGGTAAATTATACTTTTCTGCTATAACATTTAAACTACTTGCAAACTTATTTAAATTAACTAAAGAATCAACATTCTCTTCTCTATGACAACTCACCATAAAAAACTTTTTTTCACTAAGCTGTAATTTGCTTAAAATTTTAGAATCATTAATCTTGTTTTTATAGTGGCCAAGAACTTCAAACATTGGGCTCCCTGTTTTTATAATTCTATCGGCAGGCAAGCCTTCTTTAAGTAAATACTCTCTAGCAATATCTGAATATGGCATATTGATATCTGAAATGTGGTCAACAATTTTTCTATTTGTTTCCTCAGGAACTCTTTGATCAAATGAACGATTTCCGGCCTCCATGTGAAAAATAGGTATTTTTCTTCTCTTGGCAGGAATTGCAGATAAACATGAATTGGTGTCTCCAAGAATTAAAATCGCGTCTGGATTATGTTGGGCATATACGCTGTCTACTTTTTCAATAATACGTCCTATTGTTTCTGCGGCCGTATCACCAGCAGCGTTAAGAAATATATCTGGCCTTCTTAGTTCAAGATCTTCAAAAAATATTTGATTTAATTCATAATCATAGTTTTGTCCTGTATGAACAAGGATGTGTTCAAAAGAACGATCCAGTGCACATAACACTCGCGATAATCTAATTATTTCTGGTCTGGTACCAACAATCGTCATTACTTTTAATTTCGTCATTATTTCACCTTTTCACTAAAATCAAAATTAAGATATCCGAGATATGTTTCATATAATTTTTTATCAAAATCATTTACCAACAGAGGAGTTTTTTGAGAGATCCTGCGATCATTAAACGATAATATTTTTTTACTCAACTCTCCTAGCGTTACTTTATAGCTTGGTCGAATGTAATAAAAAGAATCTATATCTGCCTTTGGTAAATGGCCATTTATAATATCTACAAACTCTTTTACAATGTCATCGACATATATAAATTCAATCTGCTTTGTCGGGTCATCAATGCGATGGACTTCCCCATTAATTGTTTGATAACAAAATGTTGCAACTACTGAATTATAAAATGGTCGACACAATTTCCCAAAAACGTTAGTCAAACGATATACAAATCCTTGGCCATTTGTTTCTGCTAGAAATTTAAAAATCGCATCTTCTGACTGTTTTTTTGAAATACCATATGGATTTTGCAAGGCGGCCTGAACGGTAGATGAAAAAATTATCACTCTTTGTTTATTTCGTGATCGTAGATGGTCTAAAATTTTTTGAGTAAAAATTAAATTACCAGCGATAAAATCTTGGGGATTCGTTGGCCGATTCACTCCCGCAAGATGAAAAATATAATCTGCGAGATCTAGTTTAATCGTTAACTCATCAAAATTATCTGTTACATCAAATTCATATACATCAAAATTTCCTATTTTTTTCAACAAGGCAACAAGATGTTTACCAACGAACCCTCTTGCACCTGTAACAACAATGTTTCTATTTTTAGATACTTTTTTTGATGATAAAACGCACATTTGATTCCCTACTTAATAGAGTCTAAAACCGTTAGTGTCGTTAATAGAATCAAAAGAGCAACTCCTGCATTTTTATCTTCACTACTATCATCACTTTCGTCTTCATCAAAAAGTTCTTCTAAAATAAAGTGCACCAAATCAATTCGGGGCAATTTGTCCATCCATGATTCACTATCTGAATCAGGATTCATCTTGTCTAAAATTTTTTGATTTTTTGATAAATGTTGTTCAATTAATTCTTCAGAAATATTTAATTCCTTTTCTTCATCCCCAATTACAATAAGCCAAATGCCAAGGGCCGTGGTTAACACATACTCTTGCAAATCATCGCCAAGGCCATCGCTGTAACTAAAAACGAAATCGGCAAGTGCGCCATTTTTTTTTACAAAATTTGCATAAAGAGATTCCATCTCTTTATCATCAAGCTCATCTAATTCTTCAAAAATCTTCATATTTATATGGTACGTGATACTTTTTTGTAGGTCAATGCGTTATTATAAATTCACTGACCACTTTGATTCTATGTAAGCTTCTAATTCATTAACCTGTGCGCTTGTTAGTTCTGTATTAAAATATAACACCTCATATATCTGTCCAGAAAATTTATCAGATGAACTAACACTTTGACCTATATATAAAGGAGATGTTGTATATTCAATGGCAAAAGGCGTATCTGATACTTCTTCATCATACGGTCCTGATCGACGATACATTTTTTGAGATGTGGCCGAGTTAAAAGTTATAACAAATAACTCCGGCCCTTGGACGGCAAGGGTATTTGCGCTATATGAAAAAACACTATTTGATGAAGTTCCTGTAGCATATAGAATGGTATTCGATGCTCCAGAATAAAGTTGTATATGCCTATTTGAGACATCTGATTTATCTAACAAAAAATGGACAGATGCATCTATTGTCGACGGCGCAAAAAATATCGCAATAGAATATGTAGAAGAATTAAAATCCGCATGATCTGCAATAGATAAATATTTTGTTCCATCAAAAACTAACGATTTTTTTGTTACCCCATTATAAGTTGTATTTGAAACTAGTGGCGCATTTGCAGTGGCATTCAATGCATTTGGTAGTGTAGCAATTATTTTATTTTTCCAACATTTTACCGGAGTCGCTGTGTCCGATACTAAAGTACTGCATCCGTCATTTGAAAAATGAGTACTTGTATCAGAAGCATCTAACCATAATTTTAAATTATTAATCGCGGGAGGACTACTGGTCAGAGTCATTTGAAATAAGGAACCACTGCATGAACTAATATAGTTATTAGCATTAAAGTTTGTTGTTAATGATATTTCTTGATTACCTGGAAGCAAATTAACCATCTTTGTGGCCAAAACATATCCTCTGGAAAGGGCCGCCGAATAACTGCTGTAAGTGAATGGCAAATATGGACACGCGGGTAACAATGCTCCATCTTTTTTAAAACCAATAAGTGTAAATACTCTTCCGTTCCCAGAAATAACATCCATTGTCTGAGGATTTGATCTACCCATAAGTCCAGCGGCTCCAACTGCATTAAAAAGCACAAGTCCTGAAGAATTTTTGCACTCAGTTCCAAAAGGCATTTCTGGATAACTTACAAAAACGGCAAAGCAGTCCATCTCTGCAACAGAAACAGGCTCAACAACTGCTCTATCAAGTAATTCAACAAAATTTTTCTCTGCGTGATTAGGCAGATTAGAAAAATCAAACATAACTGTCGTTAAATTTTCTTTTTTGTCGTGCTAACCGCAAGCAAGCAATGCGGACAAAAATACCAACAAAAAAATATTTTTTATAAAATAAAAAAACATATTAATTCCTTATAAAGATTTATCGTGTCTTAATATCATAATCGGTATTTGATATTTTTCTAGTTCATTCTGATCAGACGAGATTAAGAATTATTTAGCTTCAACAAATTAATTCCGCAAACAAACAACAGTACCTTGTGAGCGTTATAATTTTTTATGCAATATTTTCTTTTGAATATATGGCAACCACTCATCCCATAATAATTTTGCAACATCTGCTTTTTGCCAATCTAAACTGGTTATCATTTTCCTGCAATTACTTGCTTGGCAATTACAAACCATACTCCAATCTTTTACACCTGTCACAAATGGAGCATAATCACAAACAAGCTCTTCGCTTGGTGCTATATCTTTTTTGGCATAGTAAATAAGTCCACCAATTCTTCCAACGTTTGAATCACAAGAGTGGTTCATGTAACAAAACTCAGACATATTACTATAATCATCAGGTACAATATATATCTGCTTATCAATTTCAACAGCGTACTCTTTATCTTTTGGAATATTTGATATGTCCGATATAGCAACACCTCCATCTTTGTATAAGACCATACCTTTTGCAATAAACTGCCGGGCAAAAAGCCCATAGTAATTTTTAGATTCTATTTTTTTGACTTCTACTTCGACATAAGTTGTAGGCCATGATGGCGCAAATTTATGACCAGGTGCAGTTGCATTTATAGGGTTCATGTATAAGATCTCCGAGATGACTAAGCGTTATAGGTTATTAAAAAATTTTTCACTAGGATGTTCTAGCGATTTATTTATTCGAACATCATGCCAAATAAAATCACAATATAAATCTCCCTTGGTTAAAGCTTTTGTGCGCGTTAAATAAAAATTAGGATTACTGCATCTACAAGCAATAAAATCGTAATGACAAGCTATTGCATACGCAAACTCTGGACACTTCACTTCGGATAAAATATCTGCAAATTTACATTTTGTAATTTTTGCCCCAACTCTACCGTCTTTTAAATCAAAACATTTTGCATCAAAAGCACCGATAAATTGTTGAGGCAGATTGTTTTCAGATAACAAAAAAATATCCAGCGAATCGCCCACTACATGATTTCTCATCTCTTTTGTATGCAAATCAATGCATTCTTTAAAAAGATCAATAGCGATATTTTTACCAACAACCTTTGCCAAGCACTCTAGCAAGCTTGCATGTACCAATAAAAAACCTCGCAAAAAATCTGTTGCCTTTATTTTTACAATATCTTTATTACTTAAAGATAAATTTTTATTTTCAAATGAAATTAACTGCAAGTAATGTGCAATAATATTTTTTTCGAAATCACTTTTTTCTAAATATTTGTCTTTTAAAAATAAAGGTGCAGATAATGCTGGTTTTTGAATTGTTTTTTTTACTTCTTGCAAAAAATTGGCAGTGTCTGTTCCTAGATTACTAGAAAGGAAAGTGATAAAATAATTGGCCATTGAGAGGAATCTTTCTAATTGGTTGAATAGATCGATTTCTAATTCTTGATTGTTGTTTATATTTAGCGGAGCAAATAATTTCATATACAAGTACACCTCTTTATTCACATCTTAAAAAAAATACATGGTGAATAAAAATTAAGTTTATTTGAATGCTTCTGAGATATCACAATACACCTTGTATTGTATTATTTTTTTGAATAAATTTCACATTTTTACTTATTGTATTGAAAAAAATATTAGATTTGCTACATTTTGACAAAAATTTAGGAGGTTATCACATGAGTAAAAAAGAAAAAAATATTTATGCAAATTACTTAGTTCTAATTGGGCTATTTTCTTCTTTAACTTCAGCAATGCATTTTATAGAAAACAATTATAACGAAT
This sequence comes from uncultured Bacteriovoracaceae bacterium, assembly GCA_964497525.1. Lineage (GTDB taxonomy): Bacteria > Bdellovibrionota > Bacteriovoracia > Bacteriovoracales > Bacteriovoracaceae > CAZCDT01. The sequence goes on along the minus strand of CAZCDT010000002.1, from coordinate 37,098 downwards.
CAACAGTGACACTATTGCAAAAAATTAAAAATAGCAATATCTATCAAGCACAGCGCGCAGCAACTATTACAGTAAAAGAATACTCTCCTCTGTTAAATAAAAAACAAAGTAATTAATTAAAGCAGTCGATAATGAGCATCAAGTTTTTTAATATTATACCTGGGCTTAATTGCACGATGGCTTGTCAGCACTGCGCAACCAATTCTAGTCCTACACACAAGAATCGAATTTCTGACTTTGAAAAAGAATTACTAATAAAAGAATTAAATAATTTAAAACCACCTAACGTAATCCTTACTGGCGGGGAAGTTGCATTATACAAAAAAGACCTTTTGGATATATTAAATTCACTAGTGTTTCCATTTAAGACAATACTAACTACAAACGGATTTAGTGCTAAAAACCTGAAAGATGTTGATTCTTTTTGTGGTTCTATAAAAAATCTTTCTTTAATTCAGCTTTCTTTTGACCGCTTCCATGGACAAACTCTAGAATCTGTCTTGCCATTTTTATTTAAAAATTATTGCTTTGAAAAAAAAATAGATTTTGTTCTTGTCGCTTGTTTGTCACAATTTTCAGATATCGATTTTGCGGTTGAAGCTAAAAGCACATACGATTGCGATGTTATATTTCAAAAAATAGAAGGATCAGGTAGGGCCTATTCTACAAACTCAGAATTCAGATATGACGTTTTTGACAACAGTGTGTTAAGCAAAACCTGCCCAAATATTGACACACTATCCTTTATCCCGCAAAAAGGGTTTAGTCACTGCTGTGCTAATAATATTTTTAATAACAATTGGAAAGATGTATCCTTTTACAATTTAGATCAATTATATCATTCATCTTTTTATATTGATTGTAAAAAATCAAATTTTCATCAAAGATTAAGAAACATTAATTTTGATGAAAAATCTCTGTCTCCCAGAATGACATCTCCATGTAACCTATGCGAGTTTATTGAAACTCTAAAAAGGAAATTAAATGTTTTATAAGCCTTACATAATGCTATACTTTTCCTTTTTTTTTATATTCTACACTGTAAATATAAATGCAGAATCCATAAATCGCACTCATGTAAAACCTGTTCCAAGTTTACCATATGACACTAATCCCATAACCGCAATAGATATATATAGTATCAACATGATATATCATATTCACAAAACACTATTTAAAAGTCGCGATGGCGAAGTGATACCAGAATTGGCTAAAACATTTTCCGTTTCGCAAGATAAAACAGTATATTCTATACAGTTAAAAGAATTAAATTTTCATAACGGGAAAAAGGTAACATCGCAAGATTGTATCAAATCTCTTGAGAGAGCAATTAAAAGTAAAGTTTTGAGCTATGACAAACTCTCTATCATAAAAGGATTTTCTGATTTTATTAATAATAAGCGCGCTAATATTACAGGATTTATCGCAACGTCCTCTAATTCTTTTGACATTTTTTTAAATCAACCACAACCCAATCTTCTACACGCACTAACAGAGTTTCGATATTCGATAGTCCCAGCCGATGGAGACCATAAAATCGGCACAGGAGATTATAAACTACAAACAATTAATCATAATGTTGTTATTTTAAGTCGAGTAGCATTGAACAAATCTTCAATCCCTCAAAAAATAATATATAAACAATCCAATGAAACAACGGCGATAGAAAAATTTAATGCTGCAGAATTTCATGATCTGTTTGCATATTCCATTGACTATAATCAATTAAAGCAGCTAAAAAACAATCCGCATTTTTTCTCACTACAAATTCCCCGTATTTTTTCTTTAATGCTTAATTCAACTACCCTTAAAACAGAAGATCGATATTCTGTAAAAAAAATATTAAACAAAGAAGCGATAATCAACAACTGTTATCCAAATAACACTGCGACTCAAGACATTATTCCTCGAGGTTTTTTAGGACACTTAAATAAAAAACACAACCGAATCAATACTAATTTAAATATAAAAAAATATCAACTTCCAAATCTCACTATTGCAATCGCCATCGGCGTTGGAAACGAAGAATGTATTCAGGAAACTTTAAGTCATAACTTCAAAAGCGCAAGCATTCAAATTATGCCAATGGATCAAATTCTAGATAAATGGAATTCAAAAACAATAGATATTTTCTTCGGTTTTATAGAAGCAGACAATACTTTAGATATTTTTCAACTTTTTAATCCATTAGCATCCTTTTCGCTTGGCTGTAAAAACGATAAAACCATTATTGATAAATTACAGAAATACACACTAGAAAATGATCCAAGTAAAAAACATAATCTTGCCCTTAAACTGAGTCAACATATTCTAGATCTTCATACAGTCATACCAATTTTTACCCCAGAACACTTTGCAGTATATAGCAATAAATATAAAGCTTTTAAAACAACAATAGAGTCTCCTAGTTTTATAACTACAGATCAACTGGAGTATGTAAAATGACATTTATAAATAAAAAACTTTACAATGTTATATCTGAAGAACAAAGTATTTTTAAAAAATTTTCACAGTACAAAGAAATCAGTAATCAATCTATCGCTTATTACACTTCTGGATCAAATCAAATTCCTCACTGGAATATGGTGTATTCAACAAATGAAAATTTTAAAATCCCTCAAAGTGATCTTAAAATTGCAGCAAATCTCTACGAACAGAATGGTTTATATGGCCATTTTATGTCTATTGATCATCAAGATTATGATTTATGTAATGAATTATCAGAATATTTTGCTTTTTCTTTTAATAGCGAAAGTAGTTTTAAAACTAGTGAAAGTATTTATGGATTTGAGGTTATATCAAATAATGATTTAAGGTCCTTTGTATATATCATTCAACAAGTCTTTAATTTAGATGCAAATACAACATCTTTTTTTTACAAAAAAATGGACACCCTCGCTCATGAATCTGGATCTAAATTTTGGATAATAAGTTACAAAAATAAGATGTGTGGCGTTGCCAGTACCTTTCAAACCGACAGAAATAATAATTTTTTATTTAATGTTGGCATATTACCAGAATTCCAAAAGTTAGGCCTTGGACACAAGATGATCAATTACTGTGTAAATCAATGTAATAGTGATGTATATACCTACTCCCATAATCCCATAATGAGAAACCATATCCTCCCTAATGCAGGTTTTCAAGCAATAGGAAAAACTTATGTTGTACCAATAAATAAGATACATTTTGATAAAAACAATATTTTTCGAGGCCCACTTTGAAATCATTACAGTTCCGTTCATTTTTTCTTTTTTTTATATTTTCTATTATCGCTGCAACAATTTCTTCTGTTGCATTTTACATGCAACAAGAGCGTAGTAATCGAGAAAACATTAAGCACTCTTTTTTAACAAGCGCAATTCAATTATCTGATACAATAGCATTTAATCTTAAGGTTTTAGATTTACCTTCTATTGAACGCGCAACGAATAAGTCTTTCATGGCCCAAAATGCATCTTCCTATCAAATTACCGATACAGGAAATTATGTTATATATAAAAACCACACAAGCAGAGCTTGTCTACCAGAATATAAAAACAAAATTCCAATTACTTATACCGGCGAAACTGTTGGCCATATAGAGTACTGTTACGCTGTCAATTCAGATACAAATAGTCGCTGGCTATTTATATCTTTTCTTGTTTTCTTTGCAGTTATATCTTTATTTGGAATTTTTTGTTTTTACTTTTTCTCTACCATTCTTAAACAGATAAATGTTTTTTTAAAATCAATTGATGATGTTGATATCAACAACCCCTGTATTAATCCTCCAAAAAACGTAAGAAACAACACACTTATAAATCTCTATGAAAAAATAAACTCTTTAATTTCCAAAATAAACTCACTTGCATTAGAAAACAAAAAAAAACAAGAAGACAGCATTATCGCTTCACTATCTTCTCAAGTTGCACACGATATCAGATCTCCTCTAGCAGCTTTAAATTCGGTTGTTGCAGAAATTAACGATATTCCTGAGGCCCAAAGGCTTTTAATTCGTAGAGCAACAGAGAGAATTAACGATATCGCAAATAATTTATTAACAAGTAACAAAAAGGTTCGTGCACAAGTAAATTCACAGATCAAAGAGCAAAGTAATGATATTCATTTACAAAATATCTTACTGGTTAGAATTATCGAGGACATCATTTCTGAAAAACGCCAATGCTTTAGAACCAAAATTAATATGGAAATAAACTTTGAAGTGAATCAAAACAATTACAATATTTTTGTAAACATAAATTCCACAGAATTTAAAAGCATGATCTCAAATTTAATTAATAACGCGATTGAGTCTTTTCACAATGGCCACGGAATAGTTGAAGTTAAATTATCAAAAAATAACGATACCGCAATAATAGAAATTACAGATAACGGGAAAGGAATTCCCAAGCACATTATCAGCAAACTAGGAACCCAATCTTTTAGTTATAATAAAAAAAATGGCAATGGGCTGGGCCTTTTCCATGCCTACAATTTAATGTCTACAATAAATGGCCAAATTATAATTGATTCCCAAGAAAATATTGGCACTGCAATAAAACTTATTATTCCCTTAGCACCAAATCCTGACTGGTTTACGGATCGTTTAATTTTAAATGATATTTCGCACATTATTATATTAGACGATGATCCTAGCATCCATCAAATATGGGATAATCGCTTATCTCAAATCATTAAAAAAACAAAATCAAATATCAAAATCCATCACTTTGTAGATCCTCAGGAAATCGAGTTATATTTTACATCAAATGCATATAGTGCTACTGAAAAAAAGTTATTCTTAATTGATTATGAGTTTATAGGAAGTCACACAAATGGAATTGAGCTTATTAATAAGCTTAAGATTAACAATCAATCTGTTTTGGTAACAAGTCATTTTGAAAATACTGAAATAGTAAAAAAATGTCAAAACAATGGAATCAAAATATTACCAAAAAATATTTCTTTTTGTGTCGATATTTTTTTAAATTTATCTTCTCAGCATCTGCAATCAATCCTCATCGACGACGATGATCTCACGCAATTTAACTGGAAAAACATTGCCAAAAAGAAAGGTGTAAATCTAAAAATTTATTCTTCTACACAAGAGTTTTTCCAAGATGCAAAAAACATTAATAAAAGCGCAAGTATATATATAGACTCTTCACTTGGAGATGGCATTAAGGGCGAGATCGTCTCTGAAGAAATTTATAACCTAGGTTTTCAAGATATTACTTTAACAACTGGATATGACCAAGAATTAATTAATAAGCCTCATTGGATAAAAAACATTATCGATAAAACTCCTCCTTGGTAACATATGACACAACAATCTAACAACACATTAAAAATCGCACTCCCTGGATACTGGGGATCATTTATCCCTCCACTTCAGCACACTTTCTATGGTGCAATACTAATTGAAAATCAATTTGAAACTCTTGTAAGACGGGGAAGATTTGGTGTTTTAGAGCCACTGGCCGCCAAATCATGGGATATCTCTTCTGATTATACTTCAATAACTTTTACAATCGACACCAATCGGCAATTTTCTGACGGAAGTTATCTTTGTGCAGCTGATTTTAAAAAAGCTTGGCAAGACGGACTACTTCTAGAAAAAAAAGCAGCTAATCAAAGTTTGCACGATTTTTTTTATTTCGTAGTTGGATTTGAAGAATTTCAATCAACGAAAGAATTAGCAGGAGTTTCAATTTCTGGTAAAGATAAATTAACTATAAAATTTAAAAAACCATTTCGAATAGGACTAGACCATCTTACAGGTAAAAGACTGTCCGTCTTTAAAAATATAAACAATGAATATATTGGAACAGGTGCTTACATTATAAAAGAAGATGATCAAAAAGTTGCCACACTAACACCAAATCCGCACTGGAAAGGTGATCACTTCTTTAAAAACATATCTCTGCAAGTCATCCCTAAAACAGATGGAATGAGGGCCTTATTAGATGGCAGTATTGATGTTCTACAAACAGCTCAATCTTATGACTTAACAAATCATGACAGCATTGGCTTAAGTGTTGGTGAAGAGGCCAATCATATAATAATGCATCTTAATGCTCTCAAGGGACGTCTTTTTTCCAACCCAAAACATAGAAGAGCAATGCAGTTTATAGTACATAAAGTTTTGCGACAAAACCCTGAATTTCGAAAAATATTACAACAAAGATTTTCAATAATTGATCCTCAAACATATTTAGAGCATCAAGCAGGAAGACTCTCTGTAAAATTTGTCAATGACTTAATTACTGTTCCAGAACAAGACCTTAAAAAATTACAAGAAGATACAAAAAAACACCCTCTATATTTTATTTCCATTGGTGGCATTTTACATCAAGCGCTAAAACAAGAATTAATAAATCAAAAAATTAATTTTTCAGAAAATCACAGTGAAGTCGATTTTGTTACCATGACCAGAATGCTTTATAAAACATATGAACCAGATATAATCTTTGCAGGATTTTCAGTTTTAAATGGCGATCCAGATGGGATTTACCACGCTTTAGGAAAAAATGGAGCAATTTTTTCGCCAATGACATATAAAGAACAGATAAATCAATTGCTTGAATCTGGAAGATCTATTATTGATAGAGACCGACTCGCACCTCACTATCAAGAAGTATCCAAAGAAATACTTAAAGAGGTTCCATACATCCACATAGGATTTGCACATCAAACAATTGCATATCGAAAAAACAAAGTTTCAATCGATCAAGAATCTTCAACAACTTTTAAACCTCCCAGGGGGGCTGTTTAGATACTACATCTTTAATGTATGAGATATTTGCAAAATCTTCTTTTTCGTGCCCTGTAGATAAATAAATATTAAAAAAACCATTTGCATGCAATATTTTTGCAACTTCATCTCCACGAAGCTCTCCACCAAGTTCAACATCTAGGTAAAATTTAGTCTCTTTATTCAATAAAGCTATTTCTTTTAATAAATCATCGCTGCTTATATAAATGTTTAAGTTCACATCGTGTTTTTTTGCAGATTTTTTCCAAACTGTGTGAATTATTGGATCATCATCAAGTAATACATAAAAAGAAGTCGACTCTTTTGCATCAATATCATTCAACATTATTGGGATGAATCCAACCATATCTTTTGATAATAATTTTATTTGAGAATCAATACATTTTTGTCTTATATGCTCATCTTCAGTATAACTTGTTACCAGCATTTTATTTTTTGTTTCGATAAAATATTTTTCTAATAAGTCTAGGCCGGTATTTTTGGAGCCAATCAACTCATAATCAAACAAGCAGACAACATTTTCCTTGTCATTATCACCAACCCATTCTAACAAATGCTCTTCACTAAAAAAATGCAAAACAGTAATACCACTTTTGGTATAATTCAAAAAACGCTCATCCCATACTTTATGAATAGAATCATCGTCATCTAAAATCACAACAATACTTTTACTTGTAATTTTTACTTCAGAGGTAAACCACAAAGGAGGATTAATAAGAGGTAATACGACCTTAACACAAGCGCCACACGCTTTATTATTCTCTAATAATACTGTGCCGCCCCATTTTTCAATCCATTCTTTTGCGTGTGCTAGACCAAGACCGCTACCTGCTTCTTTGCCAAAAGAGTGCCCAACAACAAAAAGTTTTGAAATAATTTCTGAACTTAAACCACGGCCATTATCGGTAATTGTAATTAGACACTGGTTGTAATCATTTTTTGTTATGGCCACATCAACCACTCCTTCCCTATCATCAGGAATAGCTTCAATGGAGTTATTTATAAGATTCGATAATACTCTTTTAAATTCTACAACATTTACATTAACAAATAATCCATACACCTGCTCTTGCCCTTGCAAACTAATATTTACTTTTTTGGTCTTTTTATAGCTAGATCTTTTTTCCGATATAATAGAATCAATAATATCTAAAACAGAGTATGGACCTAAATTATTATCAATCTTTTTTTGTTCGCGAGATTTCGTCAGTAAATTATTTGCGATGTCTTTAATTCTATTAATCGCAGATCTCATCAATACTCGATCGCATTCAGGAAGCTTTATAATTGATTTATCAAGAGATTCTAAAGCAGAAAGTGGCGACCTTATGTCGTGGGCAACTTGACGGGCCATATGTAATATTTTTATTTGTTGCTCTATTTTTGTTTGTTCTCTAAAAATAGAAATTGTATTTCTTCTTACAATTAAAACAATAACTGCGCTTAAAAATAAAAAAACTCCGGTTAAAATTGATGCAAGCACTAAAATTGAAGTTTGAGAGTAATAAAAAATAATAACACCAACTATACTTTCATTTTTACCAGTCTCGTTTGTCTGTATAACAGACCCGTTAAATAAAACTTTGAATTCATGTTTATTTACAAATAAATTACCAAAATAATTTTTATTACTTTTTTTTATTGTTGTGCGATAAAGCTCCTTTTCTTCTTTTAAAAAAACAATATAATTAAAATTATCACTGCTCGTTGTTTCTAACCTAATGATTGCAGACCTTATATCACCCGACAATATGTCATTTTTTACAATACCGGTTAATTGATATGCCAATACTTTCTTATAATAATTATTAATAAAAATCATTGTTATAAACAAGATCGTGGCCATCGCTATATTTACAAACGCCCAATATAACCAAATATTAACAAGCCACTTTTTTTCTTGAATCATAAAATTACCCTAAAGAAACTGGAAACTTATTTAAATCTATATTATTCGAATTTCCTAAAAAATAATGCAACCTTTTAATATGTTTATCTGTTAACTGGCCATAATCTGATACAAAATCAATTAAGTAATCACAATTTAAAACAGCAAGAATTACAGGAGGTTTTTTCCTACCTAAAAAAACTTGATATTCTTGGAAGTGAACATTAATTAATGGGCCAAATATTTTTTTATCGCTGTTTTTAAAAAAGAAAGAAATAGAGTCTATTGCCGACAGTTTTAATCCATAACAAATATTATTAACTAATACTTTTGGACCAAAATCTATTTTTTCATTAAAAAATACATCAGAGTTTAAATATCCTGTTACATTGCGCAAGCACTCTACCAGCGCTTTATGTATGGCATCATCTAGCTGCAAGCTGGATCCTAATCCTAAAATTATGCCAAATTTTTTTTCTGAATTATTCCCAATCGCAATACTAACAACAGTTTTTACTTTATCAATTGTTGATAGTTCTACCAAAACAATCTCTATATTTTGTTTTGATAAAAAATCAAGCACAAACAAATTAGTAAACGACAATTGATTTTTTTGTACTATAGTTCCTGGAGTTTTAGTAAAAAAATGGCAAAAGAAAACATCTCGTTCAATTGCTTCAAACATCGCATTCTGGCAAGCCAAAGCGTAATCACTATGTACTGCAACCCCACTAATTTTTTTTATATTTTTTACTGTTTTTGTATATCTTTCACAAACTTCACTAAATGACTTCACCAATGCATGATTATAATTAAAAGAGAATCCTCTTCCAATATATTTATCACCATCTAATTTTAGCTCAATTTCAATATCTGTACTATGAGGCCATATTTTTTTACACCACGTAAATTCAGTAATAGAAGCATCTAGTGTAGATATATTATTTAATATCCACTTGAAAACTACTTGTGAATTTTCCATAACTGTAAATTCGAATAAAATGGAGACAATGATATTTGCCATTCTTTACTAGAAATAAAAAAGTATGGGGTTGCAACAAGAGGCATTATTTTTCCGGCCATTAAAGAATTAAAATGAAACTCTTTAAGTTGTTTAATCCTCATTTCTTTAGAATCAATTGTCATATATTTTTTTAGCCATTCCTTTGTCTCTAATGAATCAACTCCTAAAACATCAAAACTAATTGCAAATGATAAAAGGCCAATGTCTTCCATAAATCCTGTATCTAATTGACCAATTAAAATATCTGGGGCAATTGTGTTTTTTTCTCGTAAGTTAACAATCTTCCAATCAGGAAAAATACTTGAAACAATTTGTTTAATAATTTCGTAATTATTGCTAATTACTCCAAGCACCAGTGTTTTTTGTACCGACTCATTTACTGTGCCAATACGTTCAATATTTTTTTTCCATAAATTTTTCTGTAACGTATCTAATCCGGCCTCTCCAAAAGATGGAAAAACCTCTGAGACATCAACATAGCCATCTTCTTTTTTATAAACTTCTAAATATTTTTCTTTAAACTTTCGCAATATAGAAAGTCTTTCATCTGTCGATGTTTTTTTCATTCCTTGATCTGAAAAAAATGCTACATGATACATAATTTCAATAGTTTTATGTAGATTCATTTTATTCAAATGTTGGCCACTTTTTAGTATTTCGTCCATTATAATTGGAGCGGAGGCCGTTGAAGCAAGATCAATTTTTTTATTTAAGATTCCTTCAGTTACCGAATCATTTTTTTCAATTCCATGCTTCGCAAATACAACTTTTGCCGGGATATTTGCAGAGTAGTGATAATGATTTTTATTAATTTCGAATTCCAAGCGATCATCACTTGATTTTGATATGAAATACAGACCGGAAGTATTTCTATAATCCGTTATTTTTAAGCTATCATGTGCAATTGAGCTTTTAGGAATTACTGCAAAATCTATCGCTGCCAACATTGAAAACAAAAATGGCTTTTTTGCATCTGTTTTTAAAATAAGAGTATTATCTCGTACAACAATTCCCTCGCACTCATCTTGAATTTTTTTCAAAGAGTGAATTCCGCACAGCATGGCATTTAAATTTCCATGTGTATTACTTTTAAGCAACAACACTCTTTTTAAAGAGTAGGCCGCATCCTCTGCCGTTATCGCATGACCGTCGATTGTTTTTAAATTATCTCTAAGCTCTATATGGGCCTCGTTCTCTTTCCAATAAAATGATTTCGCCAATCCACCAATCAACGATCCATTTGTATCTATTTCAATAAGCGGAGAATAGATATTTTCTAAAATATGATAATGATAAGAAAAAACAATTTTAACAGGGTCGTATTCAGAAGAACTGGAATGATATGGAAAATATACGTTTATAGGTAGAGAATCTTCCTTTGTTTTTGTACACGCTATTAGGTTTGTAATTATAAAAAATATAACAAAAAAATTATTTAAACTACGCATAATAATTATGCCCAATATTCGGCAGATACTTAAAGAAAAAACCAAGACAACAAACAACTGCAATTACCAACGCACTTACAATATTTCGCATCTTTTCCTCCTAAAAATATTTATTTCAAAACAACATACACTATTTTTTGTTTTCATATTATTTTTTTTATTTAACAGATAAATTTTACACGACATCGAGACCCTATAACATCTCCCCACCCCCTTTACATTCTCCATATTCTATGGTGTTTTCTCCATAACAAATAACTTCTTCCCCCCGTGGTGTTTTATATGCAAAAAAAACTTGCTTATTTTTCTTTATCTTTTTTCCTTTGCTGTTTTTCTATCAATGCTTTTGCCGCCCTTTTACAGAACCACAAATTTTATAATTACGATTTAATATTCACCATGCCAGAGTGCCAAACTTATAACTACAACCAACCAGTCTTGGCCAACAACAAAGAGCTTTTATATTCAAAACCACAAAACGTATACTGCACAAAAGATGATATTTTACGCTCTCAGGATCTTTTAAACTCACCAATCACAAAACTAACTCAGTGGATATCTGATCCAACGACAAACGAAGTCATCATGTCCTATCTTAGTTTTAGTAGTTATAAAATAAAAGATGAGCTTTGCAAGGCAATCTTTGAGCGCAATATCAAGGTAACGCTTATTCTTGATCAAAAATCTTCGATGAGTGCTGCAAACGAACTTGCTAATTGCAAGCCTGATGAAAAATTCACAAATCCTAATTTGCCGCAAGTATTAACTAGGGGCAATACTCCAGGAATTGTTTTTTCTCACACAAAACTTGTTATAATAAATCCGAAGCAAGACCTTACAAGAATTTCATTTAGTAGTGCAAACTTAACATTTATGGCCCCACTATTTTTTGAAAATTGGCACTTTATCACTACAGGTTCTGATACCTATTTTACACAGGCACATCTTTGTCTTGTAAATGGAATGATCGATCATGCTCAATCTGGAAGCGAATTTAAAAATTTTATAAAAACTTGTCGCGCATCGATTCCATATCCCCAAGAAGATGATATAAAGCTCTATATTGTTCCGGGAGAAGGCCCTCAAGCTTTTGCCCATATTAAAAACGGGATCAAGAATTCTGCAAATATCTCAATTGCCGCACACCGCTTTTTACATTCTGAATTAATAAATTTACTGGAAGAAAAATTACAAACAGAACCTTTAACAAACATAAAACTTGTTGCCGACGATGATTTATACTGGATTGGAAAATATAAAAAATTCCCTCTAGGATTTAATACTTATCAAGAATACAAAAATGTTCAACGCTTACAACAACAAGGTCTTACTCCGCGCTATATGCAAACCAATCACAACCTTCGCATTCTTCATCACAATAAGTTTATAATTTTTGAAAATGGTAGTGATGATTTTATTTTTACTGGTGCAGGTAATTTTACAAACAATGCGTTTAATGGAAATTTTGAAAATTTCTACGTAATCAAAATACAAAACATCGTTGAGCAATTTAAGAATTACTATCAAAAACTGTTTTTTGATTTAGCAACCGATGCTTTAGCAATGCCTGCTGAAGATGTTCACCCGTAAGAAGATCACTGTTATTTTAACTTAAATTTATCAACGAGTGAAACGAGCATTCCGGCCTGTGTTGACAATGCTTCTGCTGAAGCTGCCAACTCCTCCGACGCCGCCGCATTTGAAGATATTACTGCCGTATTTTCTTCCATTGCTGCTGCTTGCTCTTGTGTTGCTGTTGAAATAATTTGAATCTGTTGCAATATCACTGAAATATCTGAAAAGATCTGCTTTAATGCAAGTCCTGCATCTTGAGATAGTTTGGCCCCTTCATCGGCCAGACGAGAACTCTCTTTTATTAATGCACTTATTTCATTTGCAGCGGCAGCACTTTTTTCTGCCAATTTTCTAACTTCATCGGCCACAACAGAAAAACCTTTTCCATGCTCCCCTGCTCGTGCCGCTTCAATCGCTGCATTTAATGCCAAAAGATTTGTTTGATCTGCAATTTCTGTAATTACATTTATCGACTCATCAATCTGTTTTGATTTTCCTTCAATGGCCGACATCGCCTCAACTGTTCTCTCCATTTTTTGTGATGCCATCTCTAAATTTTTAGACGTTTGCTGTGCCATCTCACTTGACTTAGATGCACTGTTTGCATTTGACTGAACAGTGCTTGATAGTTCTTCAAAAGATGCTGACTGCTGAGTTGCTCCATCTGCAATTTGTTGTGAACTTGCCTGAATTTCTCCTGTTGCATCGCCGACCTTTTTTAAAGTATTTTTCACTTGCCCAATCAATAAATTTAAAGATTCAACCATTTTATTAATATTAACGGCCAAATCACCAACTTCATCTTGAAGGCCTCCAGCATCGACATTACTTGTTAAATCACCATCCGCAACATTTTTACTAGAATGTACAACATCACCAAAAACAATCATCAATTTTTTTATTACAAACATTGCTATAAAAATTGCAACACAAATAACAAGTAACGCCACACCGATAATTTCAAAAATAGCAATCCACGCCTGCTTTTGTACCGGACCTAAATCAGATATAATTTTAAACATTCCGTGAAGTTGACCATCTTTCCAATCCTCTAATTTATACCCTAAAATATCCATTCCATTACTAAATGGACTACTACTTGGTGTCCCATGACAAATTAAGCAACCCTGTTTTTCATCGAGCATTACAGGCCGCATAACAATAATAGAATTAGTCTTTTTATCTTTGTGAATAATTGTTTTTACACCATCTTTTTCAAACTCTCTTAAAAATTTTTCATCCTCAGCAGTTGGTGCATTTTTAGGATTTCTTGGATTATCAGATACAACTTGAAATTTATAATTTTCTTTTTCAGCAGACTCTTCTCCAACTTTCCATGCAGAGACAATCGGAACCTGCTTCATTATTTTTTCTCTATATTCATTTGTTATAACACCATTTGATGCATTCTTTGCCGCTTCTTTTACAACACTATCAAGCATTCCCTGATTGGCAACATATCCTCTTACGGCCTCTAATCTACTTAATATCGCAGTACTCTTGGCAATAAGGCCATCCTCTCCTTGTTTTATAATCATATAGCCAGAAACAAATAAGGCCGCTCCTGCACATAGCAAGCAAGGGATAGCAACTAAAACCATTATTTTTGTTTTTAAGCTCCAAGAATTAAAATTCACAAACACCTCTTGTCTTGATAATTATTATAAATAGGGATCTAATACCAAATCCACTAAATAATGTCGGTTTTAAAATGCCGATTTGTAACGATCTTTTGCTTTTAAATTTTGCTAAAATACTCGACGTAACAACGGCTACGCCTGCGTTTTTAGCTAAAATTTAAAAACAAAATCTCATCACAACTTGCCATTTCTCTCCCAACATTATTTAGTGGGTTTGGTATAACTAGAATATTCTAATGTACTTTTAAAAAAATAGATAAAATTATTTTTTGCCGATTCTAGAATTAATTAAGAAATTTCTTTTTTTAAATTTTGCCAATTTGCTTGTAGTTTTATCATTGCCCTATCTAAAACATCTACTACTTCTTTTTTCTCTTCTTCGTTTCCTAAAGATTCTTTAAGGGTTTCAAGACAAAGCGAAATTCCATTTAAAGAAGCTTTCACATCATGAAAAAGTTTTCGTTTTAGTTGCTCATCCATATTAGATAAAAATTCCCTTTTTTTCTAACACGGCTTTTGCAATCGCGTTGTCCATCGGACTATATTTATGTAATACCATCGTAAAACTTGCACGACCTTGAGTTTTTGATCGCAAGTCAGTGCTGTATCCAAACATACCAGAAAGCGGAACAATTGCCTTAATCTGATCTTTATTTTGCTTAAGGCCCATCTCTACAATTTTTCCACGTTTTAAATTTATATCGTTAATAACATCGCCAGTGTAATTGTTTGGAGTAATGACCTCTAAATCCATTAATGGTTCATATAGCGTTGGATTAGCATTTTTACATGCCTCTTTAAATGCATTCGAAGCGGCCACTGAAAAAGCAATATCTGAGGCCTCTAGCTCGTTATACTCAACATCTTCTAGATATGCACAGATGTCAAGCATTGGATATCCTGCAATAATTCCTCCAAGAGAGGTACTCTTAATACTTTCCTCGATAACCTTAACATAATCTGCTGGTACTTTTGATTTTGCTATTTTTGATTTAAACAGCACTCCTGTTTGACAATCACAACTTTCTACTCGAATCGTACAACCTGCTGATGTAATTTTTCCAGAAATCTCTTTGCTAAATTTATGAGAACCAGACGCTTGGCCTTTAACACCTTCTCTATAAGAAACTTGTGGAGAACCTGCATTTATACCAACTCCAAACTCTCGTTTAAGTCGATCAATAATAATTTCTAAATGCAACTCTCCCATACCATAAATTAAAAGCTGACCAGTCTCTTTATTGTGCTGATAGTGAAATGATGGGTCCTCAATTGCCAAAGAATCAAGCGATGGCAGTAATTTCTTTTCATCATTTCCCGTCTTTGGTTCAATTGCAACAGAGATAACAGAAACAGGAAACTCCATTAAATCAAATATAACTGTTTTATGTTCAGCACAAAGAGTTTCCCCTGTAGTTGTGTCCTTAAGACCTGTAACGGCAACAATTTCACCTACTCCAGCACTCTCTATTTCCGTTCTTTTATTTGCATGCATTCGAAGAATTTTTCCAATTCGCTCTCTCTTTTTTTTAATCGAATTAAAAATAGTTTGACCCTGTTTTAATTCTCCAGAGTAAATACGAATATATGTTAGAACACCCACAAATGGATCTGCCGCCATTTTAAATGCAATCGCACTAAACGGATCTTTTGTGTCTGGATTTCTTATTTCAGATTTTTCTTTATCTTTTACACTTACACCATGAACTTCACCTCTATCAAGCGGTGATGGTAGATAGCGAACAACAGCATCCAGTAATGGCTGAATGCCTTTATTTTTAAAAGCACTTCCGCATAAAACAGGAATAAACATCTTTTTTATAACGGCATTTCTTATTGCAAGATATAAATCATCAACAGCAATATCTTTTCCTTCTAAATATAAGTCAGCAATTTTATCATCAAGATTGGCAAGATTTTCGATCAAATGATCTCTTGCTTCTTGCGCATTTAATTCTAATTCAGAAGGAATATCGGTAATCTTAAAACTCTCTCCTAAATCATCACCTTGCCAAACATAGGCCTTCATTGTAATTACATCGATGATGCCCAAAAAATCATTCTCAACACCAATTGGAATTTGAATTGCACAAGCAACTTTATCCAATTTTTCTTTAATCTCTGTTATACAGTTATCGAAATTTGCCCCAACACGATCCATCTTATTAACAAATGCAAGACGAGGAACTTTATACTTGTCGGCCTGACCCCAAACTGTCTCAGATTGTGGCTCCACTCCAGACACAGCATCAAATACCCCAATGGCCCCATCAAGAACCCGCAAACAGCGTTCAACCTCAATTGTAAAATCAACATGCCCAGGAGTATCAATGATATTTATGCTATGATTTAGCCACTCGCAATTTGTAGCAGCAGAAGTAATGGTAATACCACGCTCCTGCTCTTGAACCATCCAATCCATGGTAGTATTACCATCATGGACTTCACCAATTTTATAGTTTTTACCTGTGTAATATAGAATACGCTCTGTAGCTGTCGTTTTGCCAGCATCAATGTGGGCCATAATGCCAATGTTGCGAATCCTTTCGATACTTGATGCAGACATAACAATTTATATCTTAAATGATTACCACTTAAGGTGAGCAAACGCTTTATTTGCCTCTGCCATTTTATAAACGTCTTCTCTTTGCTTGATCGCTCCACCACGGTTGTTAGCTGCATCTATTATCTCTTCAGCTAATTTTTCCATCATGGTATGACCGCTTCGAGCTTTAGCACTGTCACGAATCCAGCGAATAGCAAGAGATTGTCTTCTTACTGGTCTAACTTCAACAGGAATTTGATATGTTGCTCCACCAATTCTTCGAGATTTTACTTCGATTGCTGGTTTAACATTATTTAATGCTTTCTTAAACATTTTTAGAGCTTCTTCACCAGTCTTCTCTGTAACAATATCTAATGCTTTATACAAAATTCCTTCTGCTGTTGACTTCTTTCCTTGCTCCATCAAACAGTTCACAAATTTCGCTACAACGATATCTTGAAATCTTGGATCTGGTAATATCTCTCTAATAAGTGTCTTATGCTTTCTACCCATATATACTCCGCTTAATCTTTACTTTAATTATTTTTTAGGTTTTTTACAGCCATATTTTGATCGTTGCTGTTTTCTTTTATCAACACCAGCACAGTCCAATGCCCCTCGGACAGTGTGATAACGAACCCCAGGAAGATCCTTAACACGGCCTCCACGTATTAAAACGATAGAGTGTTCTTGTAAATTATGTCCTTCTCCACCAATATATGATGTAACTTCAAATCCGCTTGTTAACTTAACACGACAAACTTTTCTTAAAGCAGAGTTTGGTTTTTTTGGGGTTGTTGTATAAACCCTTGTACAAACTCCTCTACGCTGAGGACAAGCCTTAAGCGCAGGCGCTTTTGTTTTTGTAAATTTGTCAGTTCTTCCTTTTCTAATTAACTGATTAATCGTAGGCATCGAGAATACTCCTTAAACACAACCATTAATAACTATAACAACAACTAAAAATCTAAAAGCCCTATATCCAGCTAGTCTGTCTAACACGACAAACTAGCGAATACAAGTAATTTTTTTATTTTACACGGTTAACATAGCAGAATCTTCTGCAGATGTCTCTTCTATATTTGCAACCGCATCAAAATCTCTATATCTAGAAATTCCAGTTCCAGCAGGAATTAATCTTCCCATACTCACATTTTCCTTAAGTCCACGCAACCAATCAACTTTTCCTTCAAGACAGGCTTGAGTTAAAACTTTGGTTGTTTCTTGGAAAGATGCTGCAGAAATGAAAGACTCAGTCGTTAGGGCCGCTTTTGTAATACCCAAAAGAAGCGGTCTTGCCTGAACTGGTTGCTCGTTTCTGGCCTCTAACTCACTATTAATCTGCATCAATTCTGCTTTTGTAATAGAATCTCCTGCAACAAGTAGTGAATCTCCTGGATCTGTAACTTCAACTTTTTTAAGCATTTGGCTTACAATTACCTCAATATGCTTATCGTCAATTTTAACACCTTGTAAGCGGTAAACTTCTTGAATTTCATCAACGATATATCTTGCAAGGGCCTTAACTCCTAAAACTCGCAAAATATCATGAGGATTACTTGGTCCGTCCATAATTGCATCACCTGCACGAACGTAATCACCTTCATTGACAATAACATAACGACCTTTTGGAATAGTATAAGATACAGGATCTGAACCATCTTCTGGACGAATAATTATTCTTCGATTTCCACGAAGTTCTGCTCCAAATTCTACTGTTCCAGATATATCGGCAATCTGTGCGGCCATACCTGGCTTACGAGCTTCAAATAGTTCAGCAACTCGAGGAAGACCCCCTGTAATATCTTTTGTCTTTGTTGTTTCACGTTGAACTTTTGCAATTGCTTCACCAGCTCCGATTTTTTCATCTTCGCTAACAACGATGTTTGATCCAACAGGAAGACGATAAACTGCAAAACGTTTTGTTCCTGGTACCAAGACGGGCTTTCCTGCTTCGTCGACAACAACAATTCGAGGTTGCAACGCTTGCTCTTTAGACTCAATAACAACCTTATGAGTAAGACCAGTAAC
Organism: uncultured Bacteriovoracaceae bacterium; assembly: GCA_964497525.1. GTDB lineage: Bacteria > Bdellovibrionota > Bacteriovoracia > Bacteriovoracales > Bacteriovoracaceae > CAZCDT01. The sequence goes on along the minus strand of CAZCDT010000002.1, from coordinate 18,190 downwards.
AGAGTCCACTTGCTCACTAATTGTTTTACCAACAAAAATATCCTCATATTTTATTGTTCCAGCAACATCTGTTAGGATTGGAATAGAGAACGGATCCCATTCCATAATACAATCACCAACAGAAACACTATCTCCATCATTAAAGAAAATGCGAGCACCATAAATTGCAGGCAATCTTTCTTTCTCTATTCCTTGTGCTGTCTTTACAACGATTTCACCTGTTTTATTCATCACAACCATTGCAGAGTCACTTGTCGTTGCAACTTTTACATTGTTAAAACTTAAAACACCTGCTGTTTTTGCCTCAATTTTTGTAACCTGAGTACCTGCTGTAGCAGTTCCACCAACGTGAAAAGTACGCATTGTAAGCTGAGTTCCAGGCTCACCAATTGACTGGGCAGCAATTGTACCAACTGTTTCACCAATACTTACCATTTTCCCTCTGGCCAAATCACGACCAAAGCAAGCAGCACAAAATCCAAAAGACTCTTTACATGTCAAAACAGATCTAACCTTTATTTGGTCAATCTGATGTTCTTTTAACAAAGGGACATCTCTTTCTGTTAGAAGATAATTTCTTGGAATAATTTCTTCTCCGTTTATTCCAATAATTGCTTGAGCAGTTACTCGCCCCATAACTCTTTCACTTACGTGCTCAACGATATTTCCACTCTCAATACGAGAATTTAAAATAATCCCATCTGTTGCACCACAATCTTCATTTCTGATAATTCCATCTTGAGCAACATCAACTAATCTTCTAGTCAAATAACCTGAGTTTGCTGTTTTTAACGCTGTATCAGCTAAACCTTTTCTTGCTCCATGTGAAGATGCAAAATACTGTAACACAGAAAGACCTTCTCTAAAGTTTGAAGTAATCGGTGTTTCAATAATCTCACCTGATGGTTTTGCCATCAATCCTCTCATACCTGCAAGCTGCTTCATTTGCGCTGTAGAACCACGCGCACCTGAATCTGCCATCATAAAAAGAGCGTTAAATGATGGTGCATCAATTTTTTCATTTTTATCATTTTCAAAGGTCTGAACAGACAAACTTTCAATAACAACTTTTGTTAATTTTTCATTTGCTTGCGCCCAAACGTCGACGACTTTATTGTATCTCTCGCCGTTTGTAATAGAACCTTCGTTATACTCTTCGGTAATTTTACCAACTTCCTCGTATGCTGCTTTTAGAATTTTTTCTTTTTCTGCAGGAATTGTCATATCGTGAATATTAATAGAAATACCGGCCTTTGTTGCATACTCGTATCCAAGTCTCATTAAAGTATCGGCCAAAAGCACTGTTTCTTTTTCCGTTCCAACGCGATAAGCTTGCTCAATTAGTTTACCAAGATTTTTCTTACTCAAAATTTTATTGATATCTTCATATTTCAAACAAGAAGGAACTGCATCATAAACAAATGTTCTACCAACAGTTGTCTCAATCAATACACCATCTAGACGAACTTTAATTGGTGCTTGTAAATGTAAATTACCTGTATGGTAAGCAAACTGTGCTTCTTCTTTTGATGAGAATATTTTTCCATATCCACGAGCAAAAGGACGAATTCTTGTCATATAATAAAGACCCAAAACAATATCTTGAGAAGGAACAATGATTGGTGTTCCATCTTTTGGAGAAAGAATATTGTTTGTAGACATTACAAGAACACGACACTCTGTTTGCGCTTCCAAAGATAATGGAACGTGAACGGCCATTTGGTCACCGTCAAAGTCCGCATTAAATGCTGTACAAACAAGAGGATGTAATTGAATCGCTTTACCTTCTATTAAGATCGCCTCAAATCCTTGAATACCAAGTCTGTGAAGAGTTGGAGCACGGTTTAATAATACTGGATGCTCTTTTACAACTTCTTCTAAAATATCCCAAACTTCTTGTTTTTGGAAATCAACCATCCGTTTTGCAACTTTAATAGTTGTACAGTGTCCACGATCAATAAGCTTATTATAGATAAATGGCTTAAATAATTCTAACGCCATAAGTTTTGGAAGACCACACTGGTGTAATCTTAAATTTGGCCCCACAACAATTACAGAACGACCAGAATAGTCAACACGCTTTCCTAAAAGGTTTTGTCTAAAACGACCTTGCTTTCCTTTCAACATATCAGATAAAGATCTAAGTGGTCTCTTATTTGCCCCTGTAAATACTTTACCACGACGACCATTATCAAAAAGAGCGTCTACAGCTTCTTGTAACATTCTTTTTTCATTACGAATAATAATCTCTGGAGCATTTAATTCTTTCAAACGCTTCAAACGATTATTTCTATTAATCACTCTTCTGTATAGGTCATTTAGATCAGATGTAGCAAAACGACCAGCTTCTAAAGGAACAAGAGGTCGCAAATCAGGTGGTAAAACAGGAATAACATCCATCATAAACCACTCTGCTTTATTTTCTGATTTTAAAATCGACTCAATAACCTTTAGTCTTTTTACGATCTTTGATCGACCCATTTCAGAACTAACACCTTTAAGAGCTTTGCGTAGTTCTTTATTTTCAATATCAAGATCAAGTTTTTTTAGCATTTCCTTTATAACTTCGCCACCCATTCCAGCATCAAAATCAACACCAGATTCTTTAAGCTCGTTATATTGCTGCTCAGAAATCACACGACCAATTTCTAAACCACCATCTACATCATTTGTTGCAGATCTTGTAACAATATAAGCTTCATAATAAAGCACTTTTTCTAATTGCTTTAAAGTTAAGTTCAAAAGTGCCGCAAGTCGTGATGGTAGAGAACGCAAAAACCAGATATGTGCAACAGGTGTTGCAAGTTCAATATGTCCACATCTTTCACGTCTTACTTTAGAAAGAGTTACTTCAACCCCACACTTTTCACAAACAACTCCGCGATGCTTCATTCGCTTATACTTACCGCAAATACATTCATAGTCTTTAACTGGACCAAAAATTTTGGCACAAAATAGACCATCTCTTTCTGGTTTAAATGTACGGTAATTAATTGTTTCTGGTTTTTTAACTTCACCAAACGACCACTCTCTAATAGTGTCTGGTGATGCCATTTTTATAGAAACAGCTTCAACGCTTACAGGATCTTTTGGTTTATCGAAAAAATTTAAGAGATCTTTCATACTGCCAGCTCCTTCATGCTTTCACTGACAAAGTTATTAATTAAAACTTTCTTCTTCTATTGTCTCAACCAGCTTAATGTCAAGACATAGCGCCTGAAGTTCCCGTATCAACACATTAAAAGACTCTGGAAGACCAGGCTCTAAAATATGTTCACCTTTAACAATAGACTCATACATTCTTGTTCTCCCGATAACATCATCAGACTTCACGGTTAAGAATTCTTGTAATGTATAAGCGGCTCCATATGCTTCAAGGGCCCAAACCTCCATCTCTCCTAAACGCTGACCACCAAATTGCGCTTTACCACCAAGAGGTTGTTGCGTAACAAGAGAGTATGGTCCTGTAGAACGAGCATGTATCTTTTCATCAACAAGGTGATGAAGTTTTAACACATACATAATTCCAACAGTCACATCTTCAGAAAATGCATCACCAGTTAATCCGTTAAAAAGAACTGTTTTTCCACTTGGATCAAGATCACCAAGTTTTAACATTTCTTCAATATCATGCTCTGATGCTCCATCAAAAACACAAGTAGAAAAACGAACACCTGTTGAAAGTTGATTCGCAACTTCCATAACCCTTTCATCTGATGCTTTACTTAGCCATTTTTTTACCTCTTCTGTTTTATAAACAGCATAGATAAAATCTTTTAATTCGTTTATTTTATATTGCTCTTCGAGCATCACCTTGATTTTTTCTGCCAGACCACGACCGGCCCATCCAAGATGTAGCTCTAATAACTGTCCAATGTTCATACGAGAAGGAACACCAAGTGGATTTAAAACAATATCTACAGGAGTTCCATCGGCCAAAAATGGCATATCTTCTGCTGGTAACACGTTTGAAATAACGCCCTTATTACCGTGACGACCGGCCATCTTATCACCAGGCTGTAATTTACGCTTAATTGCAATATAAACTGTAACCTTTTTGATAACTCCAGCAGGTAACTCATCACCTCTGTACAATTTGGCAATTTCATCGTTTGCTTTTGAACGCACACGATTAATTCTATTTCGTACATCAGCAAAATATTCACCAATTTTTTCTTCAAGGCTTGCTTCAAGAGGTAAATAGCCAATTAGCTCAAATGGAATTGAATGTAATACTTCAGCAGTAACCTCAACACCTTTAGCAAGAAGCTCTGTAGAACCATCTTCAGAGATTAACTTATCTGTCGTTTTAGCGCCTTTAAGCATTGCTGCAATTTTTTGAATTGCAGAAACTTGAATTGCCTTAACTTCAATTCTTTCATCTCTTCTAATTAAAGTTGTTTCTGTATCTATAATTTCTTTTGCTCTTGAATCTAGTTCGACACCTTCTCTACTGTAAACTTTTGCATCAATAACTGTTCCACGAACAGATGAAGGAACTCTTAATGATGTATCCTTAACATCTCCCGCTTTATCTCCAAATATTGCTTTTAAAAGTTTTTCCTCTGGAGATAGTTGACTCTCTCCTTTAGGCGTAATTTTCCCAACAAGAACATCGCCTGGCTTTATAATCGCACCAACACGAATAATTCCTGATTCATCCAAATCTTTTAAAGCCTCTTCACTAACGTTTGGAATATCTCGAGTAATCTCTTCTTTGCCTAGTTTTGTATCTCTTGCTTCAACCTCAAAACTTTCAATATGAACAGATGTAAACACATCTTTTGCAAGCATATGTTCACTAATCAAAATTGAATCTTCATAGTTGTAACCACCCCAAGGCATAAACGCAACAAGAACATTTTGTCCTAAGGCCAAATCTCCCATGTGAGTTGCAGGCCCATCTGCGATTATCATACCTGCAGAAACACTATCACCCTCTCTTACAAGTGCTTTTTGGTTATTACAAGTATTTTGGTTTGTGCGTTGATATTTTACAAGCTTATAAATATCTACACCTGATTCACCTTCAGCAAATTTATCTCTTTGAATAACAATTCTATTTGAATCAACAAAGATTACTTTTCCATCTGCTTTAGCAGCAACAACTGCACCTGAATCTCTTGCTACAACAGCTTCAACACCTGTTCCAACAATCGGAGCATCAGTTCTGATTACAGGCACGGCCTGTCTCATCATGTTTGATCCCATCAAAGCACGGTTTGCATCGTCATGCTCCAAAAATGGAATAAGTGAAGTTGCAATAGAAATCATCTGCATCGGAGAAACATCCATTAAATTTACTTCAGACGCATCAACTAATGCTAATTCCCCTTGCTTTCTTGCAGCGACATGCTCTCCAAAAATCCTTTGCTCCTGAGCAAACTTATTATCCATCTGAGCAATAATTTTTCCCTCTTCTTCGAAAGCAGAAAAATATTTTACATCTTTTTGCAAAGACCTATCATCACTTACAACTCTATATGGAGTTTCAATAAATCCATACTCAGAAACTCTTGCATAAGTTGCAAGTGAAGTAATCAAACCAATGTTTGGTCCCTCTGGAGTTTCTACAGGACACATTCTTCCGTAATGAGTGTTGTGAACATCGCGTACTTCAAAACCAGCTCTTTCTCTAGTCAAACCACCAGGGCCTAAAGCTGATAATCTTCTTTTATGGGTTACTTCAGATAATGGATTTGTTTGATCCATAAATTGAGATAACTGAGAAGTTCCAAAGAATTCTTTTACAGCGGCTGCAACAGGCTTTTGATTAACAAGATCATATGGCATCATTGTTTCAATTTCTTGGATTGCCATTTTTTCTTTTACGGCCCGCTCCATTCTCACCAATCCAACTCTGAATTGATTTTCTAATAATTCTCCAACAGCGCGAACTCGACGATTACCTAAATGGTCAATATCATCAACTTTACCTTTACCGTTATTTAATTCTACAAGGTAACGTAACGTGATAACAATATCATCTCGAGTTAAAACTGTATTCTCAACCGGAATATTTAACCCAAATTTGTAATTGATTTTCATCCGACCAACACGAGAAAGATCATAGCGATCTTTATCAAAAAACAGACTAGAAAATAATATCTCCGCAGCTTCAACAGTTGGTGGCTCGCCTGGTCTTAATCTTTCAAATATTTTTTGTAACGCTTCTTCTTTCGTGTTGACCTTATCAAGAAGCAAGGTATTTCTTATCTGGTCACCAAAGTTAATCATATCTATATATAAGATTTTTACTTTCGAAACTCCAGCAGCAATCAAATCATGAATTTTTGCTTCGGTTAAGGACTCATTTGCTTGGCATAAAACTTCACCAGTTTTATCGTTAAAAATGTCTTCCGCAACAATTTTTCCAACCAACTCAGAAATATCTACATCAAGAGCTTTTAATCCAGAATCCTGAATTTTTTTAACACTCATTTTTGTAAATTTCTTACCTTTCTGAATAAGAACTTGTCCATTCTTTGGATCTAAAATATCTGTTGTTGCACGAGCACCAACAAGTAAATTAAAATCAAGTTCTCGTAAAAATTTATTTTTCTTATTTAAATGAATAATCTCTTTTTCATAAAATAGATCAAGAATTTCTTCAGTGCTATACCCCATCGATTTTAATACGACAGTCGCATGCATTTTTCTTTTTCTATCAATACGAGCAAAAAGGACATTCTTATGATCAAATTCAAAATCAAGCCAAGAACCTCTATGAGGAATTATTCTTGCTGAATATAATAGTTTACCGCTTGAATGTTTTTTCCCACTATCATGCTCAAAAATGACCCCAGGAGATCTGTGTAACTGAGACACAACAACACGCTCTGTTCCGTTGTAAACAAACGATCCTGTAGCTGCCATTAGCGGGATATTACCCAAATAAACTTCTTGTTCTTTAATAGACGTAACAGTTCTATGCTCATTGCCATCTTTATCAACAGTTACATCATAAAAAACAAGGCGGACAACAACTTTAAGAGGAGATTCATAGGATAAACCTCTTTGCCTACACTCTTTTTCATTGTACTTTGGCTCCTCTAACGAATAACTAACAAATTCCAAGGAAATTGTGTTATTAAAATCGTTAATAGGAAACACAGATTTAAATACTGCCTGCAAACCAACATCTGCCCTCTTATTTGGAGGTACATCTTTTTGTAAGAACTCTTCGTAAGATGCAATCTGAAGACGCATCAAAGGTGGAGTATCTATTTGCATAGACGTATTAGAAAAACTTCGACGATGCCACTCATTTGGAGAGAAAACCTTTGTCATTTTTAGGTCTCCTTCGCGACTCAAGCATTAAATCTCTCGTTTAACACTTGTAATTTTTTAATAATAAAAACTTAAAAACACAAATGCGCATGGAGAAGTTTTACACTATCTCCATGCTGCACCTTAAATAACAATAAACTCAAACTACTTAAGCTCAACCTTTGCGCCAGCAGCTTCAAGTTTTTTCTTCCAATCTTCAGCGTCTGCTTTTGCAACACCTTCTTTAACTGTTGCAGGAGCACCTTCAACCATGTCTTTTGCCTCTTTTAGACCAAGACCTGTGATTGCTCTAATTTCTTTAATAACGTTAATTTTTTTATCTCCGGCACTTGCTAGAACAACTGTAAATTCAGTTTTTTCTTCTTGTGCAGCAGCAGCTCCACCAGCAGCAGCTCCAGCGACAGCAACAGGTGCTGCAGAAACTCCAAATTTTGTTTCTAACTCTTTTACAAGATTTGCTAAATCAAGTACTGACATTGAAGAGATGTGTTCGATTAATTGTTCGTTTGTAATGGCCATATTTTACTCCTTACTAGTTTCTTAAATTATTTTTTTATTAAACGTTTTTTTCTTTTTCTTCTTTGATTGCATGCATTACACGAGCAAATGCAGAAACTGGTGCCAAAAAGGTGGCAAGTAACGTTCCAAGCATTTGATCTCTTGATGGTAAATCAGCAAGGGCCTTCACTTGGTCTGCCCCTAAAAACTGAGTTCCAAGCACACCTGAGCGAATTGAAATTAATTCCAATTCCTTTCCAGCATCTTTAAGCGCTTTTGCAACAGCTGCTGGATCCTTGTAAGCAAACGCTAATGCAGAAGGACCTGTTACATTCTCAAGCATCTTCTCGCATTTTGTGCCTGCAGCAGCTCTTTTGAGTAAAGTGTTTCTTGCAATAATCACTTTACCATCAACTCCACGAAGCGCTTTTCGTACATTATTTGCGTCATTACTTGTAACACCTATAATGTTCGTTAGAAAAACGGCTTGTGCTTTGTCGATTTCAGTTTTAAGACTGCTTACGATTTTTTCTTTTTCTTCGCGTCTCAACATTTCGCACCTCCTTTATTTTTGGGAGGGAGATTTCGGGCAGGAATTATATTACCGATCACACATCCATGTATATAAACGACAAAACCGACCTTCTTCAACCCCAGACCAACATTTAAACTAAACCAATAACTTCATTTGTATCTATTTTTACACTAGGTCCCATTGTCGTACTGACAGACAGGCTTCTTAAGTATGTTCCCTTAGCACTTGCTGGCTTTGCTCTTAAAATTGCTTTTGCTACAGCATTAAAGTTTTCTAAAAGCTTTCCAGCATCGAAAGACTTTTTACCTATTTGAACGTGAACAATGCCACTTTTTTCTGTTTTATATTCCACTTTACCTGCTTTTTGTTCTGAAACAGCTTTTGAAATATCTGTTGTTACTGTGCCAAGTTTTGGATTAGGCATAAGTCCACGAGGCCCAAGAACGCGGCCAATTCTTCCTAACTTACCCATCATATCTGGAGAAGCAATCATTCTATCAAACTCCAACCATCCACCTTGAATTTTTTGAATTAATTCATCACCACCAGCAAAATCTGCTCCTGCTTTTTCTGCTTCTGTAATTTTCTCACCTGATGTAATAACAACTAAGCGAATTGTTTTCCCTGTTCCAGCTGGAAGAGGAATTGACCCTCTAATCATTTGATCTGCATGTCTTGGATCAACTCCCAAACGGAATGCAACGTCAACACTTTCATCAAATTTTGCAAAAGAAGCCTCTCTAACAAGCTTTAATGCCTCTTCTACAGAATAAATCTTGCTTGAAGTAACCTTTTTTGCAACTTCTAGATACTTTTTTGATCTTTTTGCCATATAAATCTCCTTCGGTTCAAACGATCAAGAAAAAACTCGATCTCCCGTATGGTTAATAAAACTAATAATCTAACTTTAATCCCATTGAACGAGCAGAGCCTTCAACCGTTTTCATTCCAGCACCTAAGCTGGCCGCAGTTAAATCTGGCTCTTTTGTTTTTGCGATTTCTTCAACAATTTTTTTACTTACTTTTCCAGCAACTTCATGACCTGGTTTTTTAGCTCCAGATTCAAGTTTTAACTTATCTTTTAAAAGATATGAGGCTGGTGGAGTTTTTGTGATAAAAGTAAAAGTTCTATCTGAATATACTGTGATGATTGTCGGTAACATCACACCAGGTGTTTTTTGAGTCTTTGCATTAAAAGCTTTGCAAAATTCCATAATATTGACACCCTTTTGACCAAGAGCTGGACCAATTGGTGGTGATGGATTTGCTTTGCCGCCTGCTATTTGTAATTTTATAAATCCAATAACTTTTTTTGCCATACAACTTACTCCTACAAATCTCGCAATTTACCTTGCCATTTATTAACTAACTTTTTCTACTTGTGTAAAATCTAACTCAACAGGTGTCGGTCTTCCAAAGATTGAAACACTAACACGAATTTTTCCTTTTTCATTTATTGCTTCAACTGTTCCAACAAAAGAAGCAAATGGACCTTCGATAACTCGAACAGTCTCTCCCTCGCTAAAATTAATACTTGTACGAGGTTTTTTAAATCCGTCTTCCATCTGATGAGTCATCGCTGCTGCTTCTTCATCTGAAAGAGGTGTTGGTTTGTCGGCCGTTCCACCAACAAAACCAGTTACCTTATCTGTCCCATTAACAAGATGCCATGATTTTTCGCACATAACCATCTTTACTAAAACATATCCTGGAAAAAATTTTTTCTTAATAGTTCTCTTTTTCCCATTAACATTAGTAACAACGGTTTCTTCTGGAACAACCATATCTGCAAAATACTCAGATAATTTATAATTCATAATACGCTCTTTTAAAGAACGCATTACTTTACCTTCCTGACCTGTTAATGCTTTTACAATATACCAACGAAAAATTTTTGTTGGATCACTATTTTTCACAGAATCCACTTCTATAGATTCTTTATTTTCTAAATCATTTATATTATCGGCACTGTTGTCATTCATCATAAAAAGTTCTTCCCAATTCAAAAATTAATAAACTAGGGATAGTAAAGCGTTAAAAATATAATCAATCAAAACAAAAACTGCTGCGGTAATAGAGACTGCAACTAAAATCCCAACTGTTAATTTTATAGTAGGATCTCGCTCCGGCCAAATTACTTTTACAAGTTCAGAATAAACTTCATTTAAATAAAGCATCGCAACTTCACTTTTTAAAACTATAAAAAAAGTAAGTGCTCCAACCAAAACACTTGCGACTTGAACATAGATCATGTAGTTGCTGATTTTTGATTCTAAATCAAACCACTCACCAAGTTGACCTAAAAACTTAAATGCAATAAACCCCATAATTAAGGCAGCAAGCGCCAAAAGTGCATTTATCCATCTTCTGCTGTGCTCGGTCTTGATCATTCCCATATCATCCTCTATTAACTACATACAAAAAAAAACAATCTGGTTTAATTCACCAACCATCATTTTTTATAAAAAAAACAAGAAGTAGAAGGTGTCCCTTACCATTATTAATACAATTAAACAAGCAACTTTTAAAAAAACTATAAAAAAGTGGCGGGCGCAACAGGACTCGAACCTGTAACCTACTGATTTGGAATCAGCCACTCTACCATTGGAGCTATACGCCCATCAATCGCCAACTTTTCACGCATCCAGCTCTTCGCCGGCATACAAAACATCCTGTTTATCGCCGCCTCTCGCACATCACGTGCTTCGGCGACATACAAAACATCCTGTTTATAAAAAAGGCCGCTCCATTAAAAAGCGGCCTAAAACAAGCACAAAATTATTACTTAAAAAAAATATTAAGCAATAATATCTGCTACAGTTCCAGCACCAATTGTTCTACCACCTTCACGAATAGCAAAACGTAGTCCTTTTTCCATAGCAATAGGAGTAATTAGCTCAACATCAAAAGATGTATTATCTCCTGGCATAATCATTTCAACACCAGCGCCTAATGTAACTCCACCAGTAACGTCTGTTGTTCTAAAATAAAATTGTGGTTTATATCCTGGGAAGATTGGAGTGTGACGTCCACCTTCTTCTTTTGTTAGAATATAAACTTCACATTTAAATTTTGTATGTGGAGTAACAGTTCCTGGCTTAATTACAACTTGACCACGTTCAACCTCTTCACGTTTTGTTCCACGAAGTAAAAGTCCAACGTTATCACCAGCACGACCTTCATCAAGAAGTTTTCTAAACATCTCAACCCCAGTAACAACTGTTTTTTGTTTTTCACGAATACCGATAATTTCAACTTCCTCGCCAACTTTAACAACACCACGCTCAACACGGCCGGTAATAACTGTACCACGACCTGAAATTGAGAATACGTCTTCAACTGGCATCAAAAATGGCTTATCGATTTCTCTTACTGGAGTTGGAATATAGCGATCAACTTCTGCCATCAACTTATCGATTGACTCAGCACCAATTTTAGGATCACGTCCTTCAACTGCGGCAAGAGCAGAACCTGAAACTATTGGAATTTCGTCCCCAGGAAATTCATATTTACTTAGAAGTTCACGAACTTCTTGATCTACAAGCTCTAAAAGCTCTGGATCATCTACCTGATCTACTTTGTTTAAATAAACAGAAATAGCAGGAACACCAACTTGACGAGCAAGAAGGATGTGTTCACGAGTTTGTGGCATTGGACCATCAGCGGCACTAACAACTAAGATTGCTCCATCCATCTGCGCTGCACCTGTAATCATGTTTTTTACATAGTCAGCATGTCCAGGACAATCAACGTGAGCATAATGTCTGTTTGGAGTTTCATACTCAACGTGTGTTGTGTTAATTGTAATACCACGAGCTTTTTCTTCTGGAGCAGAATCAATCTCTGCATATGATTTTGCTGCAAGACCTGAATGCTTGCTCATACACATAGTGATCGCAGCTGTAAGAGTTGTCTTACCGTGGTCGACGTGTCCAATTGTACCGATGTTTACATGCGGTTTTGATCTGTTAAACTTTTCCTTTGCCATTCTAGGCCTCCTTCATCTTTATGATTGAACAGATTTTTATGTTACTGTTTTTTTTATTAAAACAACTTGCCAAGTATGCAAAAAAAACGCATCACTGACAAGTAAAAAATGGAGCTCACGACGAGATTTGAACTCGTGACCTCTCCCTTACCAAGGGAGTGCTCTACCCCTGAGCCACGTGAGCAAATGCCACGAATCAAAAAAAAACGATCAACAATCGTTCATGGCCTCAATTAAATTTCCAATGATTTTGTACCAAAAGTGACAAAAAGATGGAGCAGGTGACAAGTTTCGAACTTGCGACATCAACCTTGGAAGGGTTGCGCTCTACCAACTGAGCTACACCTGCACACTTTAAAAATCTGGTGGTGAGGGGTGGATTCGAACCACCGAAGGCATACGCCGACAGATTTACAGTCTGTTCCCTTTGGCCACTCGGGAACCTCACCAAAAAAATCCACCCCATTCACCAACCAATAACACTGGAGCTGGCTAAAGGACTTGAACCTTCGACCTGCTGTTTACAAAACAGCTGCTCTACCAACTGAGCTAAGCCAGCAAAAAAAGTTTGGTCCAAGCACATGGATTACTTTTTATAATCTTAGATTTGTTTAAAATCAAGATTTTTTTTATAAAAGTTAGTTAAAAAATCTCTGCATGGCCAAACCAGAGGCAACAGAGACATTAAGCGACTTTATTTTTCCTAAAGAATTCAGCGATACAACATGTGATAGCTGTCTTAAAACAGCATGTGAAATACCAACATCCTCAGCGCCAACCACAAGTACTATAGGATCGTTAGAGGATCTCTCTGGCCCTAAATCCTCTGAATGTTCAGAAAAACCAATACACTGACATTTTAATTCAATCAATTTTGTAATAACTCTCGGTAAAGAACTACAATGTAAAATCTTTACATGTTCATAAGCTCCCGAAGCAATTCTTATAAAAGATGGAGTTATTCCAAAACTTCCTTTTCCTGGAACCAGTAGATAATCAACATTAAAAAAAGCAGCAGTTCTCATTATTGCAGCAGCATTGTGAACATCGGTAACTTGGTCAAGGCAAAAAATTTTTTTTGCCTTGAATGCTTGAACATCTTTATATAAATGATCAGCCGTTATTTCTGGCAACCGAGATACAACTGCAAAAATATTAGAAGGTATTCTTTGGAACTCAAATCCTTGATGAATATAAAGTTTTTTCGCCTGCTCTTGCACATCATGAGGGGTTGTCTCACAAATTAAAGGTTCTACCTCTTTAAAATTTATAATTTTTTTTCTGATATCAGTAATTGAATCCTTTACTCCAACTAATTTATCTACTTTTCTTGCAGGGTTATTTAACGCTTCTGTAATACTGTGAACACCAATAATTATTTCAAAATTTGTCATTTAAGCTTCCAGTTATTTGCTATTTATATTCTAAAGAGTGATTGTAAAATTTTTATTGAAAATGAGGAGCAATACTAAGAGGCAAATCAAATGCCATCAAAGTTTCTTTTTCGAGCTCTGCTGCAGATACAATTTTATAAGCCGAAGAAGTTTCCATTAGTTTACGACAAAGCATGTTATGCAACTTATGACCAGACTTAAAAGTTGTAATCTTTCCGGCCAGTTCATGTCCAAGTAAACTAACATCTCCGATCGTATCAAGAATCTTATGTCGAACAAACTCATCAACAAAACGAGTGCCGTCTGGATTTACAACTTTAAAATCATCGAGAATAACGGCATTATCTAATGATCCACCACGAGCAAGACCACGTTTTTTTAACATATCCACATCACGCAAAAAACCAAAAGTTCTTGCACGAGAAATCTCATAAATAAAACTCTCACATGAAAAATCAAAAATCTTCTTCTGATTTTTGATTACAGGGTGAGGAAAAATAATTGTTGAATCAATAACTAATCTAGGAGATGGAGAAATTCTGGCCCATTTATCATCGAGACACACCTCTACCTCATCAGTTACTACTAAAAAATTTTTAGACTTACTCAAATTAGTAATTCCAATTTCTTTCAATAAAAAAACAAATGAGGCTGCAGAACCATCCATAATAGGAACTTCCGGGCCATCTATTTCGCAAAAAACATTATTAATTCCAAGTCCATAAAAAGCAGATAACAAATGCTCTATAGTGTGAACAGCGCTCGCACCAGTTCCAATTGTTGTTGCATTCTCTGTAGCAATTACAGTATCGTAACTTGCTTTTATGACTGGGGCATTTTTTACATCCATCCTCTGAAACTGAACACCATGATCAACACTAGCTGGATGAAGTGTTAAAGTAACTCTTTTTCCAGAATGAATTCCAATTCCAGTGACAGACACTTTTTTGGCTATTGTCCTCTGATATATCACGTAAAAAATCCTTAAATGTTTTATCGTTTAATTTCCAAACTATATTTAATCACGCAAAGCAAAAAAATGCAAAAAGTTCTTTAAAATCAGTATTTTTTACCTACGATATCTCAATATCGGCATTTTTTTCCCAGCAAATAACACGATGATTATTATCGAAATTTTTATGAAGGCTATTTAATACCTATTTTTTTGTCTGTCAAATCAATCATTTATTATTGATTATCATAAACGGGAAATGATTTTTATTTAAAAACTAGTAGTTTTTTAAAAAAATTCCTAATCTTTTTTTGATTAATTCCGACAAATGCTATGAATACAGGTGCATACAAGTAGTATCACCAACCTGCAACAAGGAAGTTTTTTATGATAAACAAGGCAAATCTGCTAATTGTCCTTGCGCTATCACTTTTGATCTATACGCCATTAACTCCGGCACGTGATTATGTCATCTATAGCATAATGCAAGATTTTCCAATGGGATCTCCAAGTGAAGTGCTAAAGAAAAATTTCTACATTAACATGGGAAAAATGCAAGGTATAAAAAATGGAGCATTATTAGATGTTCAGCGTAGTATTTCAGTGCTAGACCCTTATCAAAACAAAAAACGTTTTGAACATAACGTAAAAATAGGAACACTTAAGGTTATACATACAGAGTCTGAAACAGCTATTGCAGAAATTAATGAATTTTCTCTAGCAAAAGCAGGACCTTTACTTGATGTAAACAGTTTCATGATTGGCGATAAAGTAAGTATTAACTTAAAATAATCTCATGCGGTAATCGACCACAATGGAGTAGATGTTATTACTTTTCCATAGAGTACTCCATCTTTTACTTTTATTGCCTTTACAGACATTAAATAGTCTTCTCCTACAAAAAAAGAATCAAGTCCATAAAGTTGAATTTCAACAATTCTATGCCCACGCAAAAATCCCTTAAAATGAAAACGATACAGCTTGCTACCCTTTCCTAAACATCTACTTATAACCATAATTTTCAAAAGACCTCCCTTGTTTTAGGATAAAAAAGAGATTCTACTGAAAATTGCTTAAATATTTAGAAACTTCTAAATATTTAAAAAAACTTGTGTAAAAAATAGATCATAGATAAAATTTTGACATTACATGATAACTAAAATATATATGCTCTTTAAATAATGTATGTTTGTGTGAGGTTTTAAGATGGCCAGAATTACAATTGAAGATTGTTTAGAAAAAGTAGAAAACCGTTATGAATTGGTTCATCTTACGGTCAAAAGAGTTAAACAGTTAAGAAATGGTGCAGAATCGCTTGTAAAATGCAAAAATAAAGATGTAGTTACTGCTCTAAGAGAAATTGCTGCTGGAAAAATTAAGCACGATACAAAGAGCGAATACGATTCGGACGAATTTTAAGACTCTATTGTCTTTGAAATTTCTTTCAATTCAGACTTAATTAAATTTTCTGCCAAGTCGGGAATCACTTCCCATGCAACTTGTTCTGCTTTTTGTTTTAGATAACTACTAACCATTTCTTCAATCATTGGTCGAATACTTTTCTTTAACTCTTCAATTATTTTTTCTGTATCGATCTCTGGTTTTGTGATTAAGTTATTTTCGGTTTCTATTGCCTTTGATTTTGTTTTTGAAACAACGTCTGTCGCCCAAAACTCAGCAGATGAAGCAAGGCCTTCAGATAACTTTTCTTTAATTTCTACATGTCCATCATCTATTTCTTGCAGAGATAAAATATCTGAATCTAGTTCTTTACTTGATTCTGAAGCACTTTCCATTATTTCATCAGGTAACGTAAACTCGGCTTTTGTCTCTTCATCTAAATCAAGCGCTAAAGAACTTTTCTTAGATTCTGGATATTTTAAATCGTAATTTTTTGGTACTTGTGGATTATTCTCCTCTACACTTAAATCATCAATAACAAATTTCGCAGTTGCATCTGGATCACCACTTATCTCTTCTGATGATATTTCCTTGGCACAATGCTCTTGCACCTCTAAAATGACAGAAGGGAATTCTCCCATAACATCTTGATTACTAGATTCTCCAATAACACTTGGAATTTCTATTCCATTCCAATCATCAGCAATAGCGTCTAATGTTTCAATTTCTTTTGGTACTATAATTTCATTCTCTTTTATTGTTTCTGTAGCAACAGGTGAAGTAGATATTCTCCATTCATCCTCATTTTTATCTTCTTGATTATTTTCCATTATTTCAGTTTTTAGCTCTTGTGGTTTAACCTCATCTTGAATTTTTTCTGGAATATTATCTACAATTAAGTCATCACTTTCATTTTCAGCAGCTACAACACCTGATTTGTTACTATTTTTATTTTTTAAAATTTGCTCACACTTCTCTAAAAAAACATTACCATCAAATGGCTTTGTTATTTTATCAAGAACTCCAAGTTCTTTTATTTGTGCATCATCAACTACATCAAAAGTTCCAAGCATTATCATCATTGCTAAATTGGGCCGAGAGGTTAAAGTTTTTTCACACAATTCAAATCCAGAAATTTGCTCTGATAAATTATAATCTAACAGAATTAAGTCATAATCTGATGATGCGATTTTTAAGAAAAGCTCGTCCTCATTGTAGCATTCATGCAACTCGTAAGGTTTGTTGGCACATGTAATACGAATCACCTTTTGAATTGTTAAACTATCATCGGCAACCAATATTTTATATTTTCCTTCAATCATCGATGTCATCCTTCAAAAAATATCAACCATTGATCTTATACTAAATCCACATAAGCAATGTCATTTTTGTATTATTCTAATATTGTCATCCAATATCCACAACTTATCAACAGCTTTGGTAATTACTCAAAAATTTAGGGCAGCTACGTTGTCAAACTTCGGGTTGCCCATCGTTGCAATGTACGGCCGTACATTTCACTCGGGCACCATTGTTTTCCTAGTATCTGCCCCAAATTTTTGAGTAATTTTTATTCTAAGTTTTTTGAGTAATTAACAGCTTTGATTATTCTAGAAGTGGAGTAAAAGAGTCGTTTGATTGTCGTGATTTCCTTTTTTATTTGCCAATGAAAAAAGTGCGTCTATTTTTTTCTTCATATCCAATTTTTGATTATTTAAAACATGCTTAATTTCAGAATCAGTAAGAGCGTGTAATGCTCCATCAGTTGACATAATTATAAGATCATCTGGAGTGATTTTTATTTCCGCAACTTTGATTTGAGGTGTCTCAAACATTCCAAGCCCCTCCATCGGAAGTTGAGAAAAAATACCTGCTACAACATTTTCATTTAAAAGAGCATCAAAACTATCTGGAAGAATAATCTTTTTAAGTACTCCATCTCGATACAAAAATACCGAACAATTACCGCAAGAGACAATTGTTGCTATATTTTCAGAAACTGCCATTGCACATGCTGCAACAGCAAACCGAGTACCAAGTTCAATCTTTTCATTTTCTTTTTTTATATAATTATGTGCTTGATAAAATGCATTTAAAATAGCATTCCCCTCTATTACATAGCGAGGAGTATA
>CAZCDT010000001.1:0-102487 GCA_964497525.1 uncultured Bacteriovoracaceae bacterium | reverse complement strand
CAAATTAAGTAAATTTTTTCTAGAAAATATTGAAATATTGTTAAATTACTTTAAAAATTAGAGATAATTAAATTTTCTCCATTTTTCGCAAATCTAAATCCATCAAAACCATTTCATTGTAATCACCAAAATAATCTGGCAAGACTAGTGCAGAATTTACTTATTTTAGCATCTCACAATATGCAGGATTCTTTTCAACCTCTTTTTGAACGGCCAAAAACATATCACTACATTCTGGTTTTACCTCTGCATGATATCTTCGCAGTGGCCCATAATGCCCTTTTGAACCACCGTTTACTCTTATCATAACAGCGGCATACTCTGTCACAAATGCTGGACACTCTTTAGATAGTTTCTGAAAATCAAATCCAGCTCCTGTTCCCCAGTTTTCCCAATTGCTGGCACTACAACTAACTCCTTCTTTAAAAACATCCAAATAACAAGAACCCTCTTGTTTTAAATATTTTTGAAATAAGACAGGTAAAACTTTATTTGATGATCTGGAGTTATAACTTGTTTGGAAAATTCCCGCCTCTGCGGTTTCGGCCGTTGTATTTGTTGCACTTTGATCTCTACCAACACAATGGCGTCCAGAACTCTCTCTCATCCCAAGTCCTAAAAGTAAAGTGTATGCATTTCTTAGGGTATCAATTCCCCCCTCATTAATTATTCCAAGATCTGCAAAAACTGCTTTATACCAAGTTAGAGAGTCACGAACTTCATTGCCTGATAATGGTGATGACACCACTTTTATATCATCTCTGTTTTGGTTACAAACCGCTTTTGCATACATAATGGCCATACCTTTCATATATCCTTTTGGAGCACGGCCACGATCTTTCCAACGATATGAAGCACATGTCGATTTTTCTGCAATGTCGGTTATTTTTTTAAGCGTTGCTGGCGTCACAGGAGGTGTTGGTGGTACAACAATCACAGGGGCCTTAATCTTTATTTTTTTCTCAATCGTTGTTAAAATTTTTCCATCTTTTGCTTGTGCTACAACCTTTATAAGTGATTCACCAGTTGGAGCACTAGATAATTTATAAGAAAATAAAAAAGAATCAGAAGATATATCTGCAAGACCTAAAAAGCTATTATTAAGATAAATGTTTACACTGTGAATATTTGCACTAACTTCTCCAGAAAGCTTTAACTCATCTCCAAGTATAAGCTCCATGCCTTCTTGATAATTTGTCAGCATAAATTTTGTTTCAAGACGAGTTAGTTTTTTTATCAACTCACCTTGTTCTTTTCCACGACTGTCATATCCAACAACTCTAATTTCTGTGCTATTCTCAGAAGGCATTAAAAACTCTCTTGTCGAAATACTGCTTAAAACGGTTATGGTCGTTGCTCGTTCACTGTTAAAATAAACTCGCAAAAACTTTATTAAACTTCCAGTCTCTATTTCTACTTTTTTTACTTCACCTTCATAATAAGAGTCACCATTTGAAATATTTTTGATATTAATAAAATATTCACTCGCTGATAAATTAAAACAAATTAGAAAAAAAGAAAAAATCATCGCTTTTGTAAAGAATCTAAAAGACATATTGACCTCCAGAGAAAAAATTGGTCTTACAAGCTTGTCGGAGGAAATTTTAAAAAATGAATAAAAAGCGAAGTGATTTTTTTAAAAAATTTTTATTCAACTAAAGACGCAACATCTACAGTTACCTGATTTCAGCTAACTGTAGATGTTACTTGAGTACTGATATCAGCTATTGTTTCTCAGCGTTTATTTTATTTAGAACTTCTCGCGCCTTAGACTTTGTCTCATCACCAAAACGTGAATTATTAATAATTTGATTTAAAATCTCTTTTGATCCTTCTATTGGAAATTTTGAATTACCAATTGCATCCACGACACCCATAAGCGTGTCACCGTCAGCTTTTGGAGAATTTATGATTTGCTTTAACACAGCACCCGCATCTGTAATTGGAAATATTGAATTACCAATTGCATCTGCGACACGTCCAAGTGTATATTCATTAGATTTTGGATAATCTATAATTTGCTTTAACATGGCATCTGCACCAGCGATAGGAAATTTTGAGTTACCTATTGCATTTGCGACGTTTGCAAGCGTAAGAACTTCAGCTTTTGGAGAATCTATAATTTGCTTTAACACAGCATCTACACCAGCGATCGGAAATCTTGAATTACCTATTGCACCTGCGACATATCCAAGCGTAAATTCATTAGATTTTGGAGAATCTATAATTTGCTTTAACATGGCATCTGCACCAGCGATCGGCAATTTTGAATTACCTATTGCATCTGCGACACGTCCACACGTATATGAATTAGATTTTGGAGAATCTATAATTTGCTTTAACACAGCATCTGCACCGGCGATCGGAAGTTCTGAATAGCCTATTGCATTTGCGACACTTCCCAACATCTCAGGAGTAACATCTTTGGAATCAATAATCGTTTTAAACATTTTACCTATTCGCGAAAATTCATTTTTAACTAGAGAGGCAAGTAGGGTTTTTTGAAAATCTCTTTGATCGTAATTGGTCGCAGGACGCAGTAATATTTTTAGCACTCCTTTTTCTATTTCATCATCTATAGCAGAAAAATCCTTATCCATGAACTGTCGATAAAATGAGTAGTAATCAAGTTTTGGCAAAAGACCCACTTTGGAATCTTTTAGCTTTTTTTCTACAAATCTTATAAGCAACGGACTTTCTTTAAATTTTTCTTTTACCTTGTCGTATAGTGCAATATTGCCTTCTTTTTTTAATTTTTGCAAAAGTCCCCAAAGACCATTAAAGACATAAGGAAATACCTTCTCATCTTTTAAAATTTTATCAAGCATCGATAAAATTTGGGACTCATTATTTGAGTTTTTTAAAGCACAATCAAGCTCTTTTGCTAAATCAAAAACAGGATTTTTTTGTAAAATTAAAGGTTGATAAGATTCTAAGTCTGGATTATTAAACCCTAGTCCACCGTTTTTGCAATTACCGTGACATATCCACGCCTCACAAGCATTTTGCCTTAATTCTACACAATTATTTTCTTTTGAAGAGGTGTTTAAAATATCAAGTAGCGTCGTAAAGTACTTCGCCGCATCTTTAGAAATTTCTTTTGTCGGATTTTGAGGATTCTCTTTTTCTTTTAACTTTATCATCTGTGCTAAATGAAAAGGTAGAGAGTACTCGCTCCTTGCCTTCTCTCCTGGTGCAGTTTTTGTCCAGCCAAAAATAGAAGCAAATGGAAACACTCTTAAATATCTACTACTAAGAGGATTATCTTGATCAAGAGTTGCTGAAAATTCAAAATTAAGTCCAACCGATCCTTGCTCTAGCCCATCCTCTTCTAAAAAATTACCAACTCTTTCGGTGTGAAAATCGGCGGTGTCGTTTGCTCCACCTTGTTTTACACCCAGCGTTCGACAACCCTGAAGCCAGACAGCATTTATGGAATCAAACCATTCCTTATATTTTTCATCACAAGAGATCTGTTCTAAAAAATCAATACCAAGAGAACCGGAGGCCCTTTTTCCTCCAAAACTACCTGTGTGGTGGCCAGAAATCACCAGCCCATCACAGCGTTCTCCAGATTCTACCATTTTTTTAAATGCATCTTCAGGATTATCATTTTGAGTTAAATACTCTTTGACCTCTATTTTCGTATCACTGTTATATTTTTTTTGTAGATCAGAGACCATTTTCTCCATCACATGAAACTCTTTTTCGTTATTTAAAGAAAAATAACAAAGACGAACTGCTTTTGATTCTTTGGCGATCAGATTAAAGCTAAAAAGTATTACAAACAAAATAATTAAATTTTTTACATATTTCACAAAAATGCCTCCATCCCTTTTATACCGGATCACGTCCTCGTACACAGCTTACAACATCGTTTATTGAATCTGATAAAAATTTTGCCTCAAGAATGAGCTCCCCATCAACACGTCCACCAACAGGAGTTGCAATATCTTTTAGAATTATTTTCACGCTATAAAATTTTTGGTGGTCTGTAATTCCAAAATATACAATATCAAAGAATGAATCAATATCTATATCTCTTGCAAGAACAACTATTTTATCATCTGTTTCTTTGTTTGTGACTACAATACCAGGCATATCTGAAGCGCTATTTTTTATGGAAAAAATTTTTACAAGATGAGTTGTTGATGAACACTCATATGTCTCGGCAAAAGCGCAAAAGCTAAGCATAAAAAATAAAATTATATACTTCATTTTACACTCTCCTTAAGTTTAAATAGCGAACTACTTTTTAGCAGAATAGTTATTCTTCCTCGCTCTACCTTTACTCTCTCTGACTCTAATGCCGATTTTAAATATTTATACGCCAAAGTCTCGTTACCAAGTGTCATCGGAATATGAAATTTTTCAATATCAAAAATAATTTTTTCTTTATTCTCTGTGAGATAAATTTTTCCATCTAATCCAAATGCTCGAGAAAAACCAAGGACCCAAATCCTTCCTCGAAGTTTTATAATGCCATCTTTTATTAAAACACTTAAAGACTCAACACTTCCACTCTCTTTTCTTAAGTACTCCGCAGGATCAACATCCGCTGTCATGCCAAACTTTTCAACAAATTGATCGATTTTTCTTTGTCTTTCTAAGTCGGCCGCAGTATCAACAATTTTTAAAGTAAAAAAAGATCCATCAACAAAACAATCCTCAATCATCTCTGGCAAATCGGGTTTAAAATTATCTGTATTTTGATGGCAAGCAACATCTAAATCAAAAATCGTTTTTGTACTTTTTTTATCTGCAATCTGCAAAGAAGGAATCGAAAGTTGTGCTCTTTGATTTTTACTGCTTAAAGATTTCACATTAAAAAAGTATCGCGGCATCAGCTCTGACAAATTATCTTGGTAATATATTTTTACTTGAGGTATAGCAAAATCTTTGATGCAACTTTTAAAACTATAATCACTTATAACTTCATCTGTATTAATTCCACATGTGCCATTTACTGGAGTTAAGTAAGCAAATCTTTTTTCACCAGCAGTAACAAAACTTTGTCCTAAATCAAAGTTAAAACGATCGGACAAAACCTCTAGCCTTCGAATGCCAATTTTTGCACTAGCTTTTTTGTTATTCGTTCCTAGCAGTGACAGATCAATCCAAGATTTTTGTGTAACCTTAAAGGGAAACATCCTATTTTTTTTAATACATCCCTTAATTAAATCATCTGTTGTCTCACCCAAAAAATCACTGTCGCCACATAAAAATCTTAAATTATCCACACCTAGTAAAATGTTTTCATACTGTGTTTTACCTGTAAAAATATCTGCTCTTTTTTCTGCTTGCGACAAATTAAGCTCTGCAAACTTAGCACTAGCACTAAAGTTACCATTTCGATAACTTAAATCAAAAACCTCTGAATTATTGGGCATAATTTTGGCCCTACTCATACATTCAAAAGTCGTATTGTAAAAATCAAATTCTCTTTGATTTCTCTGACAAGAAATCTCTGCACGAGAAAGAGACATCTTGCTTTCATTAAAATTCAAAAGCAGTGATGATGTTTTTCCGTAAATAGTTGTCGGTTCAAAATTAAAATCAATTTCACTGCCACTTAATGCTAAGGCTTGCTCTTTTTGGATATCAAACTTATAGGCCTTAAACGAAAAATCATTTAAATTTTTATTAACATTAAAAGCAACTTCTTCTCCCCAAAAAGTAATATCGTCACCAATGCTTGTTTTGGTTTCCTTTATCTTTCCTAAAATATAATCTTTTCTATTTTCAAAATTATAGACTAAAGAGTCTGTTATAAAATTAAACTCATCTGTAAGAAGTTTTAATTCCACAAAAAATGGTCCACTACTCGATGGACCTGTAAGTGATGCATAATCTAAGCACCCTTGATAAACCGCTGCTGGAGTTATGCCGGGATATGCACTATTTTTAGAACAAAATAGTTTAAGATTTTCTCCTTTTGCAGATATAAAATAATTTTCAAAAGAAAATTTTTTCCCAGATACAATTGTTTGTTGATTATTTACTCCTACATATCCATGATTTAAAGAAAGCTGATCTAATTTATAAATTGGATGATCTAGAGAAATTTCAAAACCAAAACTATGATATTTCCCTCTAATCCCAAAAAAACCAGGCCGCAAAAGAATTTGTGAATCAAAAATCTCATCGCTATTATCAAGGGTTGTAATCATTCCAGAATATAGCAACCGCAAATCTTTAAATGCTACGTCACCAGCAATTCCCTCATTGCCAGAAGGCCTTGTGTAATTTAGAGAAGTTATATTGGTGTATAAAAAATCACGATCAATGCTTTGTGCACCAAGATTAAATAAAGGAATTAACAATAAGAAACAAAAAAATAGTTGCTCTTTCATCTGTTAATTTTAACTTATAATTGCCTGTAAAAATAAATGAGTATTTTTTGCCTAGATTAAGTTCTAATCATTTAATCCAGATAACAGATTCTCAAACTCCATAGACATTAAATCAATTGGCCCATTATAAATATCAAACAATGTTCCATGCTTATAAACAATTGATGTAGGTAGCCCTGTAATTTTAAATAGCTTTGAAATATGGTGCTCATAATCAAGCACTACAGGATAATTGATTTTTTCCTTTTTTATAATTTCATTTACCTTTACCATTTGATCTTTTTCGTCAACATTAACAGAGAGCACAAATAGTTTATTTTTAAATTTTTCTTGTCCTTTAACGATACTTGGAATCTCTTCGATGCAATTATTACACCATGATGCCCAAAAATTAATCACCACAATTTTATCTGTGTGATTTCCTAAAAAAATCTTATTCCCATCTAGGTCGTGAAATGACTCACTTTTAAAAAGCTCATCGTATATTTTTATATTTTCTTCGTTGGAATTAACAAAAGAATTACTACCTTGACTTAGTAAATTGCCGCTAATTTGAACTGCTAAAAAGCCAGAAAACACCAACAAAAACAGTAAAAGTGTAAAATATTTTTTTGACTTATCCACACATCTCTCGCAAGTAATCCTCTTTTTATACAGACAAAAATATAGTAGTATTATTCTATCGTAAAAGGATACCAAATGAATAGTAACTTAAAAAAACAATACAAAAATAATAAAGGACAAACCTTTATCGAGTTTTTGCTACTGTTAATTATTGTTTTGGGATTATCCTTTGCAATGATTCAAGGAACTCAAAAAGGTCTTAAAGATCGCTGGAGAGCGATTGTTAGCATCATCGTTAATGATTCAACAGATAAAAAAATTCCCGTTGAATTTGCAAAATAAACTTTAAACTAAATTAACCGATCAATTTCTCTTGCAGACTTAATCCCAATTAACTCAACATTAAACTTATCCTTAAATTCCTTAGCAATTTTTTCTGAAGTTACAACCCTCTTATAATTTAACTGAGCAATCTCTTTTAATCTCGATTCGGCTTGAATAACACTTCTAACCTCCCCACTAAGGCCAACCTCTCCCAAAAAAATAGTTTGGCCATCAATAGGCCTCATTCGATATGAACTTAAAATAGAGGCAATGACACCTAAATCGGTTTCTCGGCCATTTAATTTTATTCCACCAACAACGTTTAAATATACATCGTTAAAGCTTAAAGGAATTGAAAAATATTTTTCAACTATCGCAACAAGCATGGCCAAACGATTATTATCTACTCCTTGCGTTGTCCTTCGACCAGTTCCATATTTGTTTTCTAAAACTAGTGCCTGAATCTCTACAAATAGAGCGCGACTTCCTTCGATAATACAACTAATTGCTCGTCCAAAAGATCCATCAAGCTTATCATCTAAAAAGTGTTGTGAAGGATTTACAATTTCTTTAAGTCCACTGCCGCGCATTTCAAAAATTCCGACCTCATTTGTATTGCCAAATCTGTTTTTCATTGCGCGAAGAAGCCTGTAATGACCTAACTGATCTCCTTCAAAATAAATAACTGTATCAACCATATGCTCTAAAATTTTTGGCCCTGCGATATTTCCATCTTTTGTAATATGGCCAATAACAAAACAGGTAATTCCTTTTGCTTTTATATGATTCATTATTTCAAAAGTTACTTCTCTGATTTGTCCAATTGTTCCTGGGGCCGAGGCAATACTTAAAGACATCGTTGTCTGAATAGAGTCTATTACCAAAAATTGAGGATTATGTTTTTCTATTTCTTGTAGGATATTTTGCCAACAGTTCTCGTGATAAATTAAAACATTCTCATTTTTTATTTCCATTCTGTTAAATCTATCAGCAATTTGTGACGCCGACTCTTCGCCACTTACATATAATGCCCTTCGATCTTTACTGGCAAGTCTTGCCAAAACATCAGTCAAAAGTGTTGATTTTCCAATTCCAGGCTCTCCTCCAACTAAAATTAAAGATCCTAAAACAACGCCTCCGCCAACAACTCGATCAAATTCCTGTACATTTGTCTTAAAACGAAAATGGTTTGATTTTTCAATTTCTAAAATTGTTTTTGGTGTTTCTTTTTTTTCTCCAACACTTTTTCCAGAATTACTTTTTGTAAATTGTTGCTCCTCTAAAAAAGAGTTCCACTCACTGCAATCAGGACATTTACCAAGCCATTTTGGACTATTATAACCACAGCCTTGGCAAACATAAGATATCATATTTTTTTTTGACATACTAATTCTCCCTACACCAAAGCTTAGCACCTTTTATGCAAGAAGAGCATAAAGAAGTTACTTAGAATTATTATAAAATCTTATTACTCTAAAACTATTTTTTTCTTTTAGAAGAAAAAAAATTAGACAACAAACAAGAAGCCTCTTCCATCAAAATTCCGCCAACAATATCAAAATTATGATTTAATCTATTATCTTTATAAAGATTATATCCTAAAGATATTGCTCCACCTTTTTTATCGTAGGCCCCAAAAACAAGACGTTTGATTCTTGCTTGAATCATTGCGCCCAAACACATTGGGCATGGTTCAAGCGTGACGTATAAAGAACAGTTCTCTAAGCGCCAATTTTTAATATTTTCTGCTGCATTTTTTATCGCAATTATTTCTGCATGGCCAACAGGGTTAAAAAAGTTTTCTTTTTGATTTTTTCCTGAGGCGATTATTTCGTTTTCCAAAACAATAACTGCACCAACTGGCACTTCGCCATTGCCAGAGGTTTCTTTTGCTAACTCCATTGCCTGTAACATATATTTTATATCTTGATCGGTTATCACGATAGACGGCCCTCTTGTTTTAGTTTTGTGAATTTCATTTTGTTTTTTAAGGATGACTCTTTTCTCCACTCTTTAAAAAGTGTTTTTAAGATTTTCTTCTCATCTCTTGTTTGAAAAATAAAACGAATGCCGTATAAATATCCTCGACCAATAGAGTATTGTCGTTTACTAACAATCTCAACTCTATAACAATTTTTTTCATCAAGATTATCGTTTTCAAGATACAGGTTTAAAGTATCTCCAACACTTAATTCATCAAATAGCACAACACATCCGGCCATGCGACGTAAATCAGTTAATCGGCCTACCATTTTTTTCTCATTATAAACCGCCATAATTTTTAACTCATGACGGTAACGAAAATCATACTCCCACCACCTCACCATAGGAAAATATATCGGAGAATTCATTATATAACATTGTAACATCATAACAAATAATACTGTGCCATACAGATAAAGATTGTTATCAATGTGTGAAAAAAAATAAGTATGAAAAATTTTAAATATGACCAACATCAGCAATAAAACTGTTGTCATCCAAAAAGTATAAAATAAATTCTTTAAAGTATTGTATTGCAATACAAATAGTACAACAGCAAAAAAAGTTGCTAAATATGGTACAGGACGCAAATAAAACCATTCAACTATAATGGCAGTAAAAAATAAGATCATATTAATGAAGTACAAAAAAAGCGATAATTTATGGCATGTAAAAATTTTTACCTTTACCAAAATCAAGCTCCATATTAGCTAAAACGCCTTTTTCAGGTTTTTAATAAGACCAATACCTCTATCAACTAAATCTTCTAAGAATTTTGTTTGCTTAGGACTTAGCTCTATAAAACGAAAAGAGGCACGAACACTAGCGTATGGATATTTTTCGTTAACATGCGGTCTTAATTTTAAAACATTAACGATTTTTGCAATAAATTCCATTTCGCCAATTGCAGACTCTAAAGTAACGTTACAGGTTTCATTTATAATTCTTTCAGGACTTATTCCATCTCCCTTGGCAAATGCCAAAGAAAACCCACCCTTACTAATATCGTAACACTTTCTCTTCCAAAAACGATTTTTAGTTTTTATACCAATGTTTAATGGAACATCTAAATCAAGTCTTTCAAATTTTCTTCTTTCATATAGACAACAACTTTCTGGAAATGAAACATACAAATTACCTTGCGGGTCTAGCCCCCTTACAAGAGATGTAAAAAAGAATGCCTCTTCTGCAATATAAAAATCAATTCTACAAAGACCAGTAATCATACCTTTAATTTTAAGTAAAGAATCACCTTCGGCATGTAGGACTAGTTCATTATTTTGGATAGAATAAGAAGTAAGCCGAAGTTCTGTTTTGGTTACACCAGCTTCTAGCACTGACCAAGCATAAACATTATATCCACAACTATATGCTTCTCTTATAAGGTCATGTATCCTATCTTTTGATACATTAACCTGCCCATTATCTTTACTCATAGGCCCACCTTTTAACTTCTTAAGCACCCTCTTAACCCCGTCTATTGAATCAAGAGGGCTGGGCCTAAGAAGTGAGAATAGTAACACCTATAATTACAACCCTCACTTTCACTGCTACCACAAAAACGTAAGATAGCATTATTAAACTTTTTCATTTATAGGGGGGGGAATACTCCCCCTCCTATAACTTCTTTACTATTTATTAAGATACAAGTCTTAATGCTGAGTTTGGAATTGAGTTAGCTTGTGCTAATGTTGCAATAGCTGCTTGTTTCACAACGTTTTGTGATGCAAGTCTTGCTGTTGATTCCGCAACGTCCACATCTTGAATTGTAGATCTTGCTTGCTCTTGGTTAATTGTTTGGATCTCCAAGTTTGACACTGTAGATGCCAATCGACTTTGAATAGATCCAAGCTCTGCTCTTTGTCCACTCACCATGTTAATAGCGGCATCAACATTGGCCATAGAAGAAATTGCAGATTCTTTGTTATCAACCGATGTACTCGCAACTCCGATTGATCCAGAAGAAGCATTTGTCATGTCTGCGTTAAATTTAATAACGTTTTGCTCTCCACCAAAGGCACCCACTTGAAAATCCATTGTTCCTTTTCCAGAGTTACCATTTAAAAGAGATGTACCGTTAAAACTTGTTGCTTCTGAAATACGATCAACCTCTGTAACTAATTGTTGATACTCTTTATTTAGAAGTCCTCTTTCATTATCACCAACAGTATCAGATGCTGCTTGAACTGTTAGCTCTCTTAAACGAACCAAGATGTTTGAAACTTCGTTCAATCCACCTTCGGCAGTTTGCACAAGTGATATACCATCATTTGCATTTCGTGCAGCTTGCCTTAAACCTTTTGTTTGTGCTTCTAAGTTTGTAGAAATCGCCAATCCTGCAGCGTCATCTGCTGCTTTGGTAATTCTCTTACCAGATGACAATTTGTCCATTTCTGTTGAAGCTTTCTTGCCTACTTCACTCAAGTTCTTTTGAACTATCTGTGACGGAATGTTTGACGCAATTCTTAGACCCATTTTTAACTCCTTGTTGAAAAAACTCTTCTAGGTTTTTTATTGCCGACCTTTTTTGTCGGACACACAACCTATCGGAGCATTCATAAAATACTTGAGTCTTTTGCTTTAAAAAGTTGATAAAAAATGTAAGATTTAAATTATTTCAACAACTTGTATTGTTAAAATTAACTGAGTATTTTTGTTTCACCATCGCGAAATGTAAGCTTTACTCTCTCTTTTGGTCCTTGCCCTTCCAAAATAAGACGCGATAAGAAGCGAACAACCAGTCTATTAAATGCTGACTCAATTGGTCTTGCACCATATATTTCACTAAAACCAGTTTGCAGTATCGCATCAGATAGTAGTTCATCAATTTCTACTGCAATATTTTTTGATTTCATTTTTTCATTTAGTGATTTTAAAAGTCGATCAACTATTTTTTTTACATCATTTTTTCCTAATTGATTATATTCTAACACTGCATCGATTCTACCTATTACCTCTGCTCGAAAATCTTTTGTAATATCCTTGCTGTTTGAAGTCATAACAATAATCGTATTTTTAAAACTAACAGTATTACCTTTATTATCTGTCAATCTCGCATCATCTAAAATTTGCAGTAAAATATTCGCAAAATCAAAATGTGCTTTTTCAATTTCATCAAATAAAATTACAGAGTATGGTTTTTTATAGACAGCATTAGTTAAAACTCCTCCATCCTCATGGCCAATATACCCAGCAGGTGCCCCAATTAATTTTGCAACAGAGTGTTTTTCTGAAAATTCACTCATGTCAAATCTAATAATATCTCCCGCACCATCGAATAAAAATTCATTTAACTTTTTAGCGGTTTCCGTTTTGCCAACACCAGATGGGCCTAAAAGTAAAAAAGATGCTAGAGGTTTTTTTTCATTTGTTAAACCTGCATAGGCCGACATTAAAATTTCACTAATCTCAGAAATGGCATAGTCTTGTCCAAAAATTTTTTCTTGTAAAAAATCTTTAATTCCTAAAATTTTTTCTTGTCTTGATTTTAAAATTTTATCGACAGGAATTCCCTTTTGTCTTGAAATAACTTGAGCGATATTTTTTTCGGTTAAAACCCAGTCATGCCTGATTTTATCTAGCTCTTTTTGAATCTCTGGAATTAATGAATATTTTATTTTTGATGCATACTCATAGTTTTGATTTCTTTGTGCCTGCTCTAGTTCAAAATTTAACTTATCAAGACGGCCTTTAAAATCTGAAACCTTTTTTAAAGACAATACCTCTTTTTCCCATACACTTTTTTCCTGATTGAACAGTTCTTTTAGTCGCTCTATTTCTTTTTCTAGATCTAAATTATTTTTTTCAATTTGAGCATAAATCATTTTTGATCTAATCTGCGACTCCATCTCAACAAGTTTTGCGGGCATCGCCTCTGCGCTAAGTTTTAAAGCACTTGCCGCCTCATCTACTAAATCAATGGCCTTATCAGGCAGATGCTTGTCTGTCATATATTGAGTAGATAAAATCACTGAGCAAAAAATGGCCTCATCTGATATTTTTATACCATGATGAATCTCTAGTTTTTCTCTAATGCCCATTAAAATTTCTATCGCATCCTCTATGCTTGGATCAAAAACTGGAACACTTCTAAATCTTCTATCTAAAGCAGAATCACTTAAAATATATTTTCGATACTCGTCATCTGTTGTCGCCCCAATGCAGTGCAAATCACCTCTCGCAAGTGCTGGCTTTAATAAGTTTGCAGCATCCATTGCCCCCTCAGTTCTTCCAGCACCAACAAGTTGATGTAGTTCATCAATAAAGACAATTATATTGCCATCACTCTCTTTCACAAATTTTAAAAATTTCTGCATCCTTTCTTCAAATTCACCGCGAAACTTCGTTCCGGCCATTAATGCCCCAAGATCAAGAGAATAAATAATTTTATTTTTTAACACATTGGGAACCTCTTCTTTTACAATTGCATTTGCAAGTCCTTCTACAATTGCTGTTTTCCCAACACCTGCACTTCCGACCAAAACTGGATTATTTTTATTTCTTCTTCCTAAAATTTCCATCACTGCTCGAATCTCTTTTGTTCTGCCAATGACAGGATCAAGTTTTCCTTTTATGGCCAAATCATTTAGATTAATTAAAAAATCAGGAATTTCTTTATCCTTATTGTTAAACTCATCTGACAATAATTTATAATCTATATTTAGCTCCGAAAAAATTTTTGGCATCTCTTTTATAAGATCTTTTTCCTCTATCTCATCCTTTGATTGCTGAATTACTTGGGCATTGGCCAGAGTTATCCACTCTTGTAATTTTATAGACATTCTTAAATCTTCAAGCGACAGAGAGTGCGCAAGAGTTGGGAAATTTTTTATTTTATTTTCTATTTCTGCTAAGTATTTTTTAAAGACTCTTCCTGACACTGTCTGTGGTGTTTTAATTAATCCCAATAAAAAATGATAGTGAGATAACTCACCATTTTTTCTTATTATGGCCTCAGATTGAGCAACACTAAATGCTTTTTGAATAATCTCGCTAAACCTATACATAACCGATACCTCTTTTTGTATAAATTTCTATACAACATAAGTGGTAGCGATCTAATTTTTGTCAAGTTCCGCTCTTGTGGTTTTATTTTTTCAAACTTTTAATAAATTCTTCATTTGTCGGTGGCTTTGTAAATTTATATTCAATATTTTTCCCCGGAATTTTTTGAGAGTTATCTATTTTTGTAGATACTTCGTTCTCGGAAGCAATATTTCCAGAGTTTTCTTCTCCTGTTACCACTTCTTTTTTTGAACTTTTTAATGAACATCTTGCAATAACTATTGCAAGCAAACCAGAGTTATCATCACCTTTTACCATTTTCCTTTTATTCTTTCCATCTTGTGAGTGCAGATCCTTTAATATGCAAGACAATTGCTGCCAATCAAAAATTTTCAAAGAACAATTTTTTCTAATCAAATCATGCATATAAATTTTATGCTGATCTCCTCCTTGTAATACTGGTAAGCTCGACAATTTTTCTGCACAAAGCTGTTGTGCGTTTGTTGCCTCTGCAACAAAATGCATTGCATCTCGTGGATAATGTCCTAATGTTATTAATTCCCTTATCATTTCATAGTTGGGATTTTGATTTTTTTTAAGCATCCAAAAGCAAGACTGCAATTTGCTTTGATCTCCGCTTTTTTCTTTTGAAACCAAGTTCCATTTATACTCTCGAAATTTAAATAACGGATAAACCCCTGCCAAATTTTTTGCACAATTTATAAAATCTTTAGAACCCTTATTTGTATTACAAGAAAGCCTTGCTTGGGCCTCTTCATAGCCAAACGATGCCACTTCTTTCGCACACTCATCAAACGAAGCATAAGATGATGAAATAAAAAGAGCAAAGAAAAAAATTATTAAATACTGTGCATTCATAATATTCCCTTATTTGAAAAATCTGACCTGTTTTGGGCAGGCCAGATTTTTTTAGGGGTTATGGGAAACCGTATTAACCAATTAGCTTCAATGCTCCTTGTTGAAAAGTATTACTTTGAGCAAGAACCGATAAACCTGCTGATGATAAAATATTATTTCTTGCAAGATTTGCACTCTCTTCTGCAACATCAGCATCTCTAATTCGAGAATTTGCCTCTGACATATTTGCTGTTTTTACTTCTAAATTACTAATTGTTGATGAAAGACGATTTTGAAGTGCTCCAAGACGTGCTCTATTTGCATTTACTTTACTAATCGCTTCATCTATTTTTTCCAAATTACTTTGTGCGCCAATTTTTGTACTAACCGATAAATCACCAATACCCAATGTTTCTGCACGTGCATCGGTTTGGTCTGGCGTATAAAATAATCTGTCATATTTTGCGTCATTGTTTACACCAACCTGAAAATCCATATTATCACCAACTCCACTTAATAGCTTTCTACCGTTAAAAGTTGTTGAGTTGGCAATACGATCAACCTCTTGTGTTAAACTCTTAAATTCTAAATCTGAAAATTGTCTCTCGTTTTCACCTATTGTATCTGAAGCTGCCTGAGTAGATAGCTCTCTTAATCTAATTAAAATATTTGCAACTTCATTCATTCCGCCCTCTGCTGTTTGCACAAGAGAGATACCATCATTTGCATTTCGTGTTGCTTGAAAAGAACTTCTAATACCTGCTTTTAAATTTTCACTGATCGCAAGACCTGCAGCATCATCTGCCGCTTTATTGATACGACTACCTGTCGATAAACGATCAAGAGTCTGTCTTTGTTTTTCTGTAATTCTGTTGAAACTTTGTTGTGCACTTAAAGACTGAACGTTAGTGTTAATACGCAAACCCATAAAAATCCCCCTAAAGTTGTTAAATACACCTCCTTGTAAAAATTTTTTGAACCAAACAACCGTGTTTAATTCATTTTTGTTTCGCAAGCATCCCCAAAATGCTTACAAACCCCTCATCGGAGATCGTCCAAAATACTTTAGGGTTTTCTACCGGAAATTTTTACCTTTTTTCATTGGTAAAACGAAGTAAAACAGTTGTTTTTTTCTAACCACAAGAAAGAAAAACGTTTTATGCAATTTGAGTAAAAACATCAGGATTGTTTTTATTTTTAATTTTTTAATTTTTCTATGGTATTTGTCGTTGAATATCCATCTACAAACAATAGACTTTTAACCTCTCCACCATAAGATAACACCACATCATAACCTACAATTTGAGAAACTTCCCAATCTCCACCTTTTACTAAAACCTTAGGCCTTATCTTTTTTATTAATTCATAGGGAGTGTCTTCGCTAAAAATTACAACATGATCAACCATTCTTAAATTTTCTAGAAGTTCTTTTCTATCCAACTCTTTATTAATAGGACGAGAATTACCTTTTAATCTTTTTACGCTTTGATCCGAATTTAGACCTACAATTAAAAGATCGCCCTGTCGTCTTGCCTCTTGCAAATAGCGAACGTGTCCTATATGCAAAATATCAAAACATCCGTTGGTAAAAACAATTTTTTTACCCGCGTTTTCTTCTAAAAATTTTTTTGTCTCAATTAAAAGTTCTTCCATAAAATTTTTCTAATCTTCAACTAGCTTTGTATCAGATAATTTTCCCTGAAAATCTAAAATCATTGGTAATCCAAGGGCCATAAAAGAAATAAAAGAGATTAGTGCTCGTATGGTCGTCTGTTTTAGCGTGGCATTTTTATTATTACATGCAACAACAGAAACACCCAGTAAAGACTTGCCAATCGTGCCAGCAAGATCAAGCACGCTAAAATAACTAATATAGTATAAAGAAAAAAGTGTCACAAAAATTATAATATTCTCAGAAGAGTAAAGCAGCGATTTTATTTCCAGTCCAGATACTCCAGAAAATTTCGAAAAAAGTACAAACGTTCCGACATAGGCCGTTAAAATAATAATCATATCAACAACCCATGCTGTAAACTGGAAAGAAGGTGCAACGATTTTTCTTTTATAGACCACCTGCTCTCTATCATTTTTTTCATAAGAACAAGAAACATCGCCAAAAACAGTCTCTGAAATAAAAATTTGTTTCTCTTGTGGTGTGGATATAGGACCAAGTGAAGCAACATTTTTTAATGGGTGTGATATATCTCCTTGCTCTTTTACCAAGACCTTTGTTTTAACAACATCTTTTTTTTGCTCATTATGAAATCCAAGCCCCTTTGTAACTGGTCTAAAATTAAAGCTCTCAATATCTAACTCACTATCTTGTTCAAAATTCATAGCTTTCCTACTTAATTGCTAGTTTTTAATAAGAAAAATTTTCTCACACTTTTTATGAATGTTCAAATTACCCAATGTATTTACTGTATAGATATCCAACCCCACACAAAAGTGCATTTTCTGCTCTTAATATCGGTGCAGGAAATTTTACAGGAATACTTCCACCGCCAATTAACATCTCCTCTTCTTCAAAACAAAAACCTCCTTCTGGGCCAATGATAATCATTGATTGATCACTGCTTTTTATTGAAATGATAGGTTTTTCTTTTGATATCATAGACAGTAAAAAACTATGATTATAATTTGGCAAAATTTCTAAAAGCTTCGACACCGCATCAAGCGGCACAATTTTTGTCGTAAAAAAATTATTAGATTGAATTACAGCACTTTCTATCAAACGCTCCATTCTATCACTATTAAAAAATCTTTGCGATCTGTTAGTATTTACAACATAAAGAGTTCTTGCACCTACCTCTACTGCATGCTTAATAACATCCTCCATTGCCTCTTTTTTTAAAACACCAATCGCAATGTCAAAAATAAAATCTTTTTTCCTGTGTTCTATTTGATTTATCAGTAAAGAAACTGTTTTTTTAGAGATGCTCTCTATTTTTGCAATTGCTCCAAAACCATTTCCATTAAGACATAAAACTTCTTCATCTTTTTTAAGACGTACAACATTTATTAAGTGATGCGCTCTTTCGCCATCTATATCTAATTTTGAGTTTACTTTAAATTCATTTATCAAAGGTAAATATACTGCTCTCATATCTAACTCTGCCTCAAAAACAAAATAGCACCCCAGTGTCCTTTAAGTAAAATATCCACAGCACAAAGACCAGTATTGTTTGTATACTCTTTTTTTATGTTTTCTACTTGATCTTGTAAAAGTCCAGACACAATCAAAATCCCATCAATGGCCAGCGATTCTAAAATAATATTTTTTTCTTTTAAAAGAGTATCTTCTAAAATATTGGCGAATATTAGATCATACTTTTGATCTATATTAAAAGAACTACGCAAACAAGACTCTGTCTCTTTGA
This sequence comes from uncultured Bacteriovoracaceae bacterium, assembly GCA_964497525.1. Classification (GTDB taxonomy): domain Bacteria; phylum Bdellovibrionota; class Bacteriovoracia; order Bacteriovoracales; family Bacteriovoracaceae; genus CAZCDT01. Next base: position 84,021 of record CAZCDT010000001.1, on the reverse strand, counting down.
TTATTTTTTCTTGTATAAAATTTAATTCTAAGTTTTGTTTAGTGTTATGCAAGGCGTTTTCATCAATATCGCAAAAAACCACCTTGCTAGGGCCAAACTTCATTGCGCTAATTCCTAAAATCCCAGAACCGCAACCAAAATCTAAAACATTTTGAAACTCTCTGTTTGTATAAGACTTAAGCATTAGTTTTAAACATAAAAAGGTGGTTTCATGAGTTCCTGTACCAAAGCCCATTCCTGGATATATAAAAACTGCATGATTAATATTTAAAAATTCATTTTTTTGCCACTCGGGAACAATAATAAGCTTCTTCTCATCAATAACAATTGGAGCATAATACTTTCTCCACTCTTGATTCCAATCTAGATTCTCTTCTGTTTTTTCCTCGAACAAAAAATTGTCTCCTAGATTTTTTCTTACTTGTTCCATAAAATTCATAATATCGCTTTGTGAATTATCTCCACAAAAACAATATAAGACTTGGTCTTTTGATTTTTTTTTCAAAAAATCTATTTCATCTATAACGCTTTCAGGGATATCTCCACCGGAATACGCCCGATCACCTAAGATCTTATCAACCTCTTCTTCTTCTATTAAATATTCGCTTTGTCCTGAAAAAGTTTCATACTCTAAAGCAATGGAATCTACGGTATCCCAATCATTAAACTCTTTAATTTTAGAAGTGACTTTTACTGTGAAAAATTTCTGATTCATTGCTTTTACTCTTTGATATAGGGTTTTGAATATATATCCTCATCGGATTTGCTTTTCAAGTAAATCTTACTCGTGATATCATTTTCAAATTGCAAATATTCTCTATGCTATTGTACCCAATAGATCAAAACAACAAGGAGAAAGTGTGGCATTTATTATAGGTATTGCCGGTGGCTCTGGTTCTGGAAAAACAACTTTTGCAAAAAAAATTATAACTCATGTCTCAGATCATATCTCTATTTTACACATGGACTCATACTATCTTGCCAAACAGCCACCGCACAACGTTACAAATAGCGGTAAACCAAATTACGACCATCCAGATGCTTTTGATTGGGAGCTTCTTTTTTCACACTTAAAAGAGTTAAAAGAAAACAGATCTATTGAGTCACCAATATATGATTTTAAAACAAGCTCTAGAATGCCAGAGACAAAGAAGCTAGGGCCGAGCAAAATTATTTTATTTGAAGGAATATTTACTCTTTTTAAAGAAGAGATAAGAAATATTTTAGATATTTTATGCTTTTTACAAGTCGATTCAGACATACGTTTTACAAGACGACTTCATCGCGATGTTAGCGAGCGTGGCAGAACTCTTGATTCTGTAATATCTCAATATTATGAAACCGTAAGACCAATGTATCAACAATTTCTAGATCCTCAAAAACAGTATGCTCATTTTATTGTTGGTGAAGAAACCGATGTAGCATCAACAATTGTTGCGGCCAAAATTAAAGAAATTTTAAAAGAATAGGGAGCATAAATGGAAAGACCTATTATTACTCTTTGCCCAATTGGCGGATTAGGTCAAATTGGTTCTAATATGTTTCAAATAGACTTTAAAGAAACGTCCATTTTAATTGATGCAGGTATCTTATTTCCTCAAGAAGATGTTTTTGATATTGAATATCTCATTCCTGATTTTTCATCAATCAAAAGTCCTGTCAATCTTATTATAACTCACGCGCATGAAGACCATATCGGAGCTATTTCCCATGTGTTAGAAAAATTTCCTGATCTAGAAATTATGGCAACGCCATTTGCCAAAAAATTAATTGAAAAAAAATTATCTGCACTACAAATGGGTGCAAAAATAAAAACGATATATCCAAATACCGAAATAAAAATAGAAGAACTATCTATATATCCCCTGTTAATGAATCACTCTACCCCAGAAACTCTTGCCATTTTTTTAAAACAAGAAAATGGGCATGGAATTTTATTCGCATCTGATTTTTGTGGCCCAATATTTCCCGAAACAGAAAAAAAAATTAAGCAGCTATCTTGCGGTTTACAACATAAAATACTTCTTGCCGACAGCACCAATATATTACATAAAAAAGATGATGTCTTAGAAGATGAAGTTTTTTATTCCCTAGAAAAAATATTTCAAGAAAATACTAGCACTGAAAGATTTTTTATAACACTTTTTGCATCAAACATAACTAGATTAAAAAGTATAATAACATTAGCAAAAAAATTTAATAAAAAAATTCTACCTTATGGCCCAGCAATCAGAAATTATATAACTATTGCACAAGAATGTGGGTTACTCGACGATGGTTTTAGATTTAAAGACCCAGAAGAAATAGAGAAAGATGAAAAAAACATCATCGTTTTACTCTCTGGCTGTCAGGGAGATTTTAGGGGAACATTTCGACGATTCGCAAGAAAGGAAGACTCTTTATTTTCTCCAAAAAGCACAGATATATTTATTTATAGTGCCAAAGCAATTCCTGGTAATGAAAAAAAAGTAATGACACTTTTAAATTATCTTGCCAAAGAAAATGTACAAGTAATAACACCATCAACTCACACCGTACACGCCTCAGGACATGCCTCACAAGAATATGTTAAATATCTTTATAAAATTTTTAATCCAACAATTTCAATTCCTATTCATGGAGAAAGTTATTTTTTGCAACAACATAGAAATTTTATAAATCAGAATTTTCCACAAACGAAAGTGGAGGTTTTGCACAATTTTGATTCAATAAATTTCTATAATGACAACTCATACAAACTATTTTTTATAGAACATGAACCTTTACCGACAATTATTCACAAAAATAGATTACCAATTGAACGACCTGCATTAGCAGAGCGTAGAAAAATGGCCCAAGGAGGTATTATTGTTATAAGCATAAATGCTTCCTCCGTTGGAAAAGGTAATCCCGAAATTTTTGTTTCATTTCTTGGGCAATCCGATGTCACAAATAAAAAATATGATCCTTTTTGTTTGTTTATAAAGCAGTATCTAAAATCAAATAAAATAAAAGAAAAAGAAAAAGAAAAAGATATTGAAAAATTAAGAATTGTAGCAAGACAATTCATTACTAGCTTTACAGGTCAAAAACCAGTTGTGTTAATTCATTATCATTGATTGCTGGAGGTTTTTTTGTGGATAATTGGCTGTTGATAATTATTTTGATTTTACTTTTACTGGTTATCACTCTTCTTTTTGCAGTATCACTGCTTGTTATATATTTTTTTAGAATTTCAAGAAAGCTACATAATACAGATACAAACAATAAAATAGACTGTAATAGACCGACAAAGTCCAACAAGGCCTATTGTCATGTTCATTCTGATCAAAAATCTGCAGGCACTTGTGCTATATGTGAATTACCATTTTGTGAAGAGTGTCTTACAGGACACGACAAGCTCAACTTTTGTCCAGATCATTATCGCCTGTTTTTAGAAAATAGCTGGAGCGAAGTATCCTCTGTTAAAACAACTCCAAGTACTCCTCAAAAAGGATTGCATATTTATAAAGTGAAAAAAGAAGCGTGGGAACAAAATGCCATTCCGTCATACATTGTAACTTATTACAAAATAGACACAGAAAGTGACATTATAGAATCACACGTCAAGCTATTTGCGATGACAAGCGATTTAGAGAAAATCCAAGCAATGCTTACGCAATCTAACTCCTACTGATTTAACCTCAGTTCGGGCAATGTAATCAATGATTTCACCTGATTTCGTAATTCCGAGAAGCTCAGGTTAATTTAGTTCTTTATTTTGAAGGGCCCGCTCTTTCCTTAAAAAACTTGGAGTATCTAACTCATCTTCATCAAAATTTATAAATCCAAGTTTTTCTGCAATAGTTCTCGTTCTATTATTTGTATTAATAGAATTACCAGCAGTATTTATTTTTGGTTGAGCAGAAACCACACCAACATTTTGGGTATTAGGAACATTGATTTGTGGTCGAACAACTTTTTGCTCATCGTTTTGCACAGAAACATTTGAATCATATTTTGCTGCGGCCTCTTTTACTGTTTGCATAAAGTTATTATGTACACCAGCTTCTGGAGATTTTTTTGAAATAATCTTCTCTTCTTTTGCAATATTTTTTTCTATCACATCATTTTTTTTCTCTTGAACTTGAACTGGTGCCACTACCTCATTTTCTATTTCTTTTTCACCAAGGCCTGTTGCAATAACAGTAACTTTTAAATTATCTCCCATACTATTATCAATAACTGTTCCAAAAATTATCTCTGCATCTTCATCGGCGGCCTCCATAATTAAAGTTACCGCTTCATTTGTCTCATGCATTGTTAAATTTTCATTACCAGTAATATTAATAATAATTCCAGTTGCTCCATCTATTGTAATATCTTCTAATAAAGGAGAGCTAATCGCTTCTGTTGCTGCTTTTATTGCTCTGTCTGGACCACTACAAATGCCTGTTCCCATTAAGGCAAGACCTTTATTTGCCATAACTGTACTAACATCTGCAAAATCGGCATTAATATGTCCTGTATTATTAATTAAATCTGAAATTCCCCTTACTGCGTTTAAAAGAACTTCATCTGCTCGTTTAAATGTATCGATTAAAGATAAATTTTCACCAGCAAGATATAAAAGTCTCTGATTTGGAATCGTAATCAAGGAATCTACATTATCTTCTAAATTTCCAATACCTTCTTCCGCGTGACGTGTTCTTTTTTTACCCTCAAATAAAAATGGCTTTGTCACAACTCCAACAGTTAATGCTCCAAGCTCTTTTGCAAGTTTTGCAATAACAGGAGCTGCTCCAGTTCCTGTTCCACCACCCATACCGGCGGTTACAAAAACCATGTCAGAGCCTTTTAGTGCCTCGCCAATTTTTTCATAATCTTCAAGTGCCGCTTTTCTTCCAACCTCGGGATTTGCACCAGCACCAAGTCCTTTAGTAATATTTGTACCTAACTGAATTTTTGTAGGAGCTAAACTTGCATTTAATGCCTGAACATCTGTATTGGCAACAATATACTCAACACCGCTTAGGCCTTCACGAATCATCGTATTTACAGCGTTACAACCTCCACCACCAACTCCCACAACTTTAATTTTTGCGCCAGTAATTGTTGATACTTTTGACTCTTCGTTATTTACCATTTCAAACATATGTTTCCTCCCAAAATTATAATCTAAAAAATTTCTTTAAATGCTGATTTTAACGACTCTCCAAGTCTTTTTATAACATCACCATGTGCAATATTTTCTACTGATTGCTGATCGCTTATTTCGCTATAATGATTCTTGTTTTTACTTGCTTGAATTAATAATCCAAGCACTGTTGAATACTTTGGATTTTGCATAATATTAGTCATTCCACCAAATGGAATCGGATAACCAATTTTTACAGAACGATGTAGCATATATTCACCAAGCTCCATCATTCCTTGAATCATTGCTCCACCACCAGTCAAAATATATCCACCAGCAATTTCATCGCTAAGGCCTGCGTCGTTAATATTATTTTTTATCAAAGTATAAAGCTCCTCGGCCCTTGCTCCAAGGACTTCAGCAATTAAACTTAAAGAAACTTCTCTTGGTCTTGAGCCACTCATTCCTTGTACTGTTATATGTGAAGATTGATTAAGTTTTTCTGATAAAACCGAGCCATGATGTATTTTTATTCTTTCTGCTTCTGCATGCGGAATTTTTAAAGCAGTTGCAAGATCATTTGTAAACAAGTTACCGCCAACAGGAATAATCTGAGAATGTATTAGACAACTATTTTTCCAAACAGCAATGTCAGTTGTTCCACCACCAATATCAACAATCACAACTCCTAACTCTTTTTCTTCTGGAGACAATACCGCTTCAGAGGATGCTATCGGTTGCAAAACAATATTTTCCGCAACAACACCACTTTGCTCTACACACTTTATAAGATTTTGAATTAGAGATATTGAACCTGTAACAACATGCACATGTGCTTCTAATCGCACTCCTCGCATTCCAATTGGATTTTTTATTCCAGCAGTATTATCAACTCTAAACTCTTGTGGAATAACATGTAAAATTTTTCTATCCGAAGGAATCACTACTGCCTGAGCAGCTTCTAAAACTCTATCGATATCTTCTTGAGTAATTTCATTGCCACGAATTGCAACAACACCCGAACTATTAAAGCTATAGATGTGGCTTCCTGCAATACCAATAGTAACTTTTGAAAAATTAACACCGGCCATCAACCTTGCTTCTTCTAATGAACTTTGAATGGAATTTATAGTGTTGTCGATGTTAACAACAGAGCCTTTTTTAAGGCCATAACTTGGATGCGATCCGATACCGATGATTTCGATCTCCGAATCAAGCCTTTTTGCACCAACAATCGTGCAAACTTTTGTTGTACCAATGTCGAGACCAATAATTATATTTTTCTCGTTCATGAGATTCCCTTCTCAAATCAAAACAGAATCATTCTGTTTTGTAATTCTAATCTATCCAACGGGCCACAATTCTGGATTAATTCAGAATATATATATAAAATGCTAGAATTTGTATCAGAACTTGACAACTACTTTTTTTGAATTAGTCATATTAACAACGCTAGGAACTCTATCTTTTTCTTCCATATACTTCACAAGTTTTTTTAACTTTTCTAATTTTTCATCCCACTCAGAGTCGCCCATGAAAATACTTGACGGATTTCCTCTGACAGATAAAACAATCGTCAACTCTCCAATATCATTTAAAATAACCTCTGAAGTAACTCTTTGAAGGGTCGCACCAAAATTCTTATACAATGTTGCAATTTCTTTTTGAGATTCTTTATTTATGTATGCTACTGGTATTGCCATTGTTGGAAGAGTTTTTGTTAATTTTTTTTCGTCGCGCAATAACTCTTCATATGTTGGATCATATAGCTTGCCACTACTAACTAAAATAGCATCAAAAAGATCATTTTTATCTTTGCCTCGGTAGACTAAAACTCTCATCAAAGGAGCAGGACAATCGAACTCTAAATCTAAAAAATTATTATATGGATCATATCGAACTTTATAATCAGAAATAAAATATTTTGATGATAAGGCGTCTTCGATGATTTTCTTTTTTACATCAAATAACGATTTGTTTTTTTCAAACTCTTTAACAATTTTTAGCGCAATACCACCTGCAGACCTAGCTGGGCACTGACCAATAACTGTCTTATACCTTATATCAGTTGAAGCATTTAGATCCCCTAATAATATAAAGTAAGTAAAAATGTATATAGGAAAAATTCTATGTAACATCATAATCCTTTAGCATATAACAATTATACCCTGAGGATTATAAACTTTTCAAGAAATCTAATTTTTAAAAACAATGCTTACGGCATCTCTCATTTTTTTACCAATTGAACCAGCACCCAATCCAACAATTACAATTTTTTCATTATTTTGTTTAAACTTTAATAAAATATGTTCCAAATCTTCTAGGCGATAAATTACAGAAGATAAATTTGGATGCTTGGCATTTATATCCTTACTTAATCGATCGGAATTAATTCCTGTAATCTCTTTTTCGCTCGCAGGATAAATAGGGCATAAATAAAGTGTATCTGCGATATTAAAACAGTGTAAAAATTGATCCCAACAATCTCTTGTTCTGGTAAAACGGTGAGGCTCAAATATTGCGATAATTTTCGCGTCTGGTCTTGTCTCTTTTGTTGCTTTCAAAACTGCTGAAATCTCGGTTGGGTGGTGTGCATAATCATCGATTACCTCTATGCTGTTCGTTGAAATAACGGTCTGCATCCTTCTACCTACACCAGCAAAATGTCCTAGAGATGTCGCAATTTTTTCAAAGGACAATCCAATTTTGTGTGCCAAAACAATTGCTCCAAGTGCATTTAAAACATTATGTCTTCCTGCCGTTTGCAATTTTATACTGCAAACTTCTTTTTTTTCATAACACAAAACAAACTCTGTTTTATTATTTATAAATGATACTTTTCTTGCTTCATAATCTGCACCATCGTGTAAGTCTTCAGCAATACCAAAAGTAGTAAATGGTTTTTTCATTAATTTTTTCATACTCATTAATTTTTCGTCATGAGCATTTAAGGCACAGCAGCCATAAAATGGAACCTTATTAGAAAATTCTAAAAAAGCAGCATCTAAATTATCTGCTGTTTGATAATAATTAAGATGATCATTATCAATGTTGGTAATCACCGACATAATAGGATTGAGTAACAAAAAAGAGCCATCTGACTCATCGGCCTCTGCAACAAGCAAGTCTCCTGCACCAACCTTTGCATGGCCTTGTAAATTGTTAACAATTCCACCAATTATATAGGTTGGATTAAGGCCAGACTCTTGTAAGATTGTTGCCAGCATACTCGTCGTTGTTGTTTTACCATGAGTACCTGCTACAGCAATACCGTGTTTTAAACGCATCAACTCTGCTAGCATTTCTGCTCGTCTCATCACCGGAATTAACAACTCTTTGGCCTCCAGCATTTCTGGATTATCTTGATCAACAGCGGAACTATAAACAACAACTGTCGCGTTTTTTATGTTGCCACGTTTGTGTCCGATTTCAATTCTGGCCCCCATCTTCTTTAAATTTTCTACTGTTGCCGACAAATTGAGATCTGATCCTGATACAGCATAACCAAGACTTATTAAAATCTCAGCAATCCCACTCATCCCAATACCGCCTATACCAATAAAATGAACATTAATATCTTTTTTCATATTAAACATATAATAAATCTCCTAAAATTATTTGCGATTTTCTGGGTGATCTTTTGCATGTCTTATGGCAGAAAGAATTAATCCAATTGCCAAGAAATTTGCAATCATCGATGAACCACCATAGCTGATAAACGGCAGATTAAGACCTTTTGTTGGCAAAAGCCCTAAAACAACTCCCATATTTAAAAGTGTTTGAAATCCAATAGTCAAAATTATTGCACTAATAGCAATCATTACAATTCTGTTACCTGCAATAATTGCAAGTCTAAGTCCAAAGTATACTAAAGATAAAAAAGCAACAATTGTTAATAAAACACCGATTAGGCCCAACTCTTCACCAACAACACTAAAAATAAAATCATTATGTGCCTCTGGCAGATAAAAAAGTTTTTCGTTACTATTGCCAATCCCTTGTCCAACAACTCCCCCGTTTGCAAAAGCAAGATAGGATTGAATTATTTGAAAACCTGATGTTTTAGGATTCTTCCATGGATCTAGAAAAGAAAATAATCTTTGTACTCTATAAGCTTTTGTGAAAAGTAATGCCAGACCAATAACTAGTCCTCCAAAGAAAAAAGAATAAAAATATTTTCTTGGAAATGAACTAAAAAAACAAACTAATCCAATAACAAAAAAACAGATCAAAAAAGAGCCGTAATCTGGCTGAGCAATTAATAATACTAGCGGAAGTACGAGCAAAATAATACTTCTGATTTTTTCTTGATTATCCTGTTCAAAAAATGTCTCAAAAAAACTCAGAGAAAAAATTAACGTAGTGTACTTTACCAATTCTCCTGGCTGTAAATTAAAATATCCCAAATCAAGCCACCTTGTTGCGCCTTTGGCGGAGGCACCAACGCTTGGAATAAAAGTTAAAATAAGCAATAAAATAGCTATTGTATGCGGCACATGTCCATATTTTAACCAAAAAGTAAATCGAGTTTTACCTAGTATCAATGCTAAAGCAATACCCATAATGATAAACAGCAACTGTCGACCTACAAAATAAATAGAGCTTCCGTAAGTTTCTTTAGCATAAATATAACTAGCGGAATAAACCATTATCAAACCAAAAATAACCAGGGCCATTAGGTTAATTACAAATAAATGAGTAAACCTATCGATTCGATTGTTGATTATTTTTGGTTCAATATCGATATTTTGCATATGCTATATTTATAGTTGAAAAACAAGTTTCTTATAATAGTTACCACGCTCTTCATAATCTCTAAAAAAATCAGTGCTTGGATTTCCCGGTGATAAAAGTACGGTATCTCCAATCCGAGATTTTTGATATGCTAGTAATACAGACTCCTCAAAAGATCCAACCATAAAAATCGGATGAGTAATTCCAAGGGCCCTATTTAATCGTTCTTTACACTCTCCAACCAATACAACTAAGCGAGTATTTTTTATTACTTCATCTGCATATTGCTCAAACTCTAGCTCTTCAATATCCTTTCCTCCTGCAATCAATATCGCAGGTTGTTTAAAAGATTTTATACTATGAATTAGATTTTCCATTGTTTCTGATTTTGAATCATTATAAAAACATACACCCTCTTTTTCGACAACAAATTCTAAACGATGAGGAATGCCCGGAAATTTTGCGATACAGCTTTGTATTGCTTTATCTGAAAGATCGAGCGCTTTACATGCAGTAACGGCCGCGAGTAAATTTTCTCTATTTTCAACACCAATAACTCTCATTTCATTTACTTTAAATTCCGAATGATAGTTTACGTTAGAATTTATTCTGCGATTATGAAAATGAGTTCCTTGAACTTCGTTCATCACTCCCATCGTTACAAATGATCTTCTAGAATACCAGTATGTCTGACATGACACATTTCTAAAAAATGGATTACTGGCCAAAGAATCAAAATTAACGACTAAGATCTCTTCTTCTGTTAGCATTTTTAAAATACTAAGTTTTGTCTCCATATAATCAGACACATTTTTAAAATGATCTGTAGAATATTTTTCTCCAATATTTGTAAATACGACCACCTTAGGTCGAAATGATTCAAGCTTTTTCATTTGAATCGCCGAAACTTCTACGACAACATAGTCAATTGTATCTTTATTTGGTAGTAAGCAATATTCGATAAAAGGCGACTCGCTTGTGCCGCCAACAAAAACATTCTTTCCATCAACACGCAACGTATATCCAATCATGTTAGCAACAGTTGTTCTGCCAAAGCTGCCACATACAGCAACTATTGGCCTATCACATAGTGCATTTGCCAAAGAAAACTCACTATAAACTTCTTTCCCGTTTTTTCTGGCCAACTCTAATTGTGGTAAGTCTGGGTTTACTGACGCAGAATAAACAACAACATCTGCCTCTAAAAAATCCTCATCTTTATGCTCTCCAAGTGTCATTGTTGGATTTGGAATAATCTTTTTTAACTTCTTAATTGCCTTATTAAGATCAAAGATTGGTTTAATATCGGTAATTTTAATCTGACAATCGAGTTTTAAAAAAAGATTTATTACAGAAAAACCAGTTCTACCAAGACCTACAACTAATACTTTTTTTCCTGCAAAATTTTCCATTTTCATTTTTTACCTCTTTTAAAATATTATCTATCTTATTTTTATCGTTACAAGTGACACAATTGCCAAACAGGCAGCAATAATCCAAAAACGCACAATGACTTTTGTCTCTGGCCACCCCTTCAATTCAAAATGATGATGTATCGGCGCCATTTTAAACACTCTTTTTTGACGCAACTTATAAGATGTAACCTGTATAATTACCGACATTGCCTCCATAACAAAAATTCCACCAATAAGTACAAAAAGAATTTCATTTTTAGTTAATACAGCAATTGTTCCAAGTGTTCCGCCAAGAGATAATGATCCAACATCACCCATAAAAATTTGTGCTGGATAAGAGTTATACCATAAAAATCCTGCACCAGATCCAATTACGGCAGCCGCTAACACGGCCAATTCTCCTGAACCGTCGATATATGGTATATATAAATATGATGCCAATTCCTTGTGTCCTGCCAAATAAGCTAAAATTCCAAGACAAGCAGCACTTGTTATAATCGGGCCGATCGCAAGACCATCAAGGCCATCCGTTAAATTCACAGCATTACTTGAGCCCACAACAACCAGCATTATGAAAACAGCATACCAGTTTCCAAAATCAAGCAAACCATCTTTTAAAAAAGGAATATATAACTTTGTATCAACAACCCCATACTTTATTGCAATATACGCAATAATAAGTCCTGTGATGCTTTGCCATAATAGTTTAACTTTTCCAGGAACACCCTTCGTATTTTTTTTACTTATTTTTAAGTAATCATCAAGATAACCAAGAATAAAAAAAGACAATGTTGCAAATGAAGCTAGTAAAAGCGGTAAAGAATACATATTACCACAAATACCAATTGTAAAAAATATACTGGTAATAATAAAAACTCCACCCATAGTAGGAGTTCCACGTTTTTTTAAATGTGTTTGAGGGCCATCATCACGCACAACTTGACCAAACTGTTTTCTTCTCATGTATGAAATAAAAAAGTGACCAACAATTAGTGATGTAAATATTGCCAACAAAAATGCTAAAATTGATCTAAAAGTAATGTAACGAAAAATATTAAAGAGACCATATTCAAAGCTTAAAGGATACAAAAGGTGGTATAGCATATTATTCTACTTTTAATTGTTTGATTTTACTGTCTTTTAAATAAAAGATAACGAAACAGCTTACCATATCTTAAGTAATGACTCAAGCTGTAATGACCGACTGGCCTTAACAAAATAATATGAGTATTTTTGCAATATCTGCCTATGATTACTTAAAAATTCTTCAACACTTTCAGCACAAATAGCAACGTGGTTAAATCCCTTTAAATATGCCCTTGAAAACCTTCCAATAACAACTACATTTTGAAAGTTAAGATCACTTAGATATTGGCCAATCTCTTGATGCATAGAATCGGCATTTTCTCCCAACTCATTCATATCTCCAATTATTACCAAAGCTTGTTTAAGATCAATTCTATTCTTTTTTAAATACCTATCAAAAGCAGCAATTGCAGCTCGCATTGAAGATGGATTTGCGTTATATGCATCGAAAAATATTTTCTGATTTCCTTTATCAATCCAAACAGATCTTTTATTTCTGGGTGAAAAATTTTCTGCGGCCAAAAGTACTTTTTCTACATTTGGAATTTTTAAAACATTTAATAATATCTGAATTGCTGCACCAAGATTAAATAGATTATGTTCCCCAATAAGATTACTATTTTTTATTTTATATTCTCTATTTTCCCACCAGATACAAACTGTACAATCTTGCTCATCAACAATAATTGCTCCGTTTCCCTTAACATTTCCAATGTCAATACAATTACCATTTTTTATCTTGCTTAAATACTTGTCATTAACATTCCTAAAAAAGACTCCTTGATTTTTAACAATATATTCATGTAATTCTCTCTTTTCTACAAAAACCCCTTCTTCATTTTTAAAAAACTCTAAATGCGATTGACCTATGTTGGTAATAAATCCAAAGTCCGGCATGGCAAGCGACGAAAGAAATGCTATCTCTCCTGGATGATTTGTCCCAATTTCTATAATTCCTAATTTGTGATTTTTATTAATTTTTAATAGTGTTAATGGAACTCCAATATGATTATTAAAATTACCCTCTGTTTTTAGTACCTGTTCATGTGATAAAATAGAAAGGGCCAGTTCAGATATTATTTCTTTTGTTGTTGTTTTTCCGTTTGATCCAGTTATACAAATAATATTCCCGCCATTTTTTTTCCAACTTAAAAGATGCAACTTTGATAAGTTTTGTAAAAAATCTAAAACATTATCAACTAAAATTACAAACTGTTTGTTGTTAATTAAACTCGAACGATCAATGCGAGATAACAGTCCTTTTTCATCACAAACAATGCCCGCTGCCTGACGATCAAGAACATCTAAAACAAATTTATTCGCATCAAAATTATCACCTTTTAATGCAAAAAACACCTTGCCGGCGACATCTTCTCTTGAATCAGTAACAGCATCATAAAAAATTTCAGGCGAAATATTTCCATAAACATCAACTTTATTTAATGAAAGTAAAAGATCACTTTTAAACATTGTTAGACCTGTTTGTTTTTAAAAATTCTTGGGCCAAATCGTAATCACTAAAATATATTTTTTCACCAGCAACCTCTTGATACTTTTCGTGTCCCTTGCCTGCTATTAGAACTATTTCATTTACTGTCATTTTTCTTATTGCATACTCTATTGCCTCTTTTCTTGAAATAAATTTTTCTATTTTTGGGTTATTTATATTTTTCCCCTCAATATCAAGCATAATTTGCCAAGGATCCTCGCCTCGGGGATTATCGGAAGTAATAATAACTTCATCAGCATTATTAATCGCAACTTGACCCATGATAGATCTTTTTCCTTTATCACGATCACCACCACAACCAAAAACAACTGTAATTTTTCTATTCAAAAATGTCTGCCTTAATGCCATTAATATTTTTTCTAAGGCATCTGGAGTGTGAGCATAATCGACAACTATCATTTTTTTTTCATATTCAACTATTTGAAATCTTCCCGCAGGAGGTTTAATTTTTTCTAAATCGATCTGAAAATTATCTTTTTTTAGTAAAAAAGAGCATATTGAAAAAGATGTTTCTGTATTATCTTGATTGTGCTGTATTTTAAAAAAACTAGGAATTGGATCAGTAAAAGAGTTGCTAAATGCAGTTGTTAATTTTACCACACTTTTATTATCTCCAAGTTTTTCTTGAATTTGCAAAAATAAATCATGTTGCCTGCATGGAACAAATAGAACTCCATCTGGCCCCAGTTTTTTTAGAATAATCATTTTTGATAAAAAATAATCTTCCATATTTTTGTGATAATCTAAATGGTCTTGAGAAAAACTTGTCCATGCCGCAACTGATAGCTTTAAATCATAGAGCCGATCTTGTTCTAGTGCGTGACTACTAACTTCAATAAAAAATATATCTGCCTTATCCCTATAAGTATAAAGATAGTGCCTTAAATCTATATACGATGGGGTCGTTCCTCCAATATCTGCTTGTAAAATTTTATCTTTCGAACCAATACCAACAGTTCCAATACTTAAAGCAGAAATTCCTGCTTGCTCTGCCATTTGGACAGCAAGATTAACAACTGTTGTTTTACCGTTTGTTCCTGTAACTCCTGCCAATTTTATTTTTTTTAAATCAATCGGATATAAAATATCTGCTACAACTTTTTGAACATGTAAAAAACATGAATCATTCACAACAACAATAGGAATATTTTGATCTACTAATTCTTCTTGATAATAGTTAGTTACTAAAAGAATATTTTTGCAATTATTAATCCGTTTTTTAAATTTATCTATTGTTTCCTCTTTCTCATCTCGAAAACGATAAAAAACAATCGCTCCTTCTTTTGCATTTTGCAAAGAGGTTGTGGCATAATTTAAAACAAGATCATCGTTCCTGTGTCTTTCTACATCGATGTATGAAGACAATGCAGAATATATCGTTTTTGCTATAAATTTATTCATATTTAGGGGCCGTGTAATATAATTGTATCGTCATATTTTTTTCTATTGGTGCCCCATGGCCAGGCACTTGGTCTGACACAATTCCACTCCCAATATGCTTAACTGCAACACCAATTTTTTCTGCAATATCACCAGAAGAAATTTTATCAAGCCCCAAAAAGTTAGGAACTTTTGTCATATCTAAATTTTTAGTAGATGCAGTTTTTCTTTTTACGACATCAATCTTATCAAATGTATCTAAATCCGTTGCGCCATGTTTTTTATCAGCAAGTTGTTTGAAGTTTTTTTCTTTATAGAGTAAATATTCGACAACTTTTTTAAAAACAGGTGCAGCAACAACTCCTCCATAATACTCATTACCTTTTGGATCATCGACATAAACCATAACCACAAATCTATTTAAAACATTAACTGGAAAACCAATAAAGTTTGGGATATACCCACTATAACCTCCAGAAGAATTGACTCTTTGGGCCGTTCCCGTTTTACCTGCAATTTTAAAATGAGGAATTTTTGCGCTTATTCCTGTGCCTTTTTCCACCACATCAACCAATGCCTTGATTAAATCTTCTGCGGTCTTTTCTGAAATAATTCTTTCGCGAACTGGTTCGTTTGTGGAGCCATTTACGGAGCGTACAATTGTTGGTTTCACATACACACCACCATTAGCAATAGTTGCATATGCTGACATCATTTGAAGTGCAGTTGTAGCAACTCCTTGACCAAAGCTTATGTTGCTTAAAGTAAGAGGAGTAACATTTTTTTTTGAAGTAAAAATTCCTCTTGATTCTCCAGATATTTCAATCCCTAAACGTTCTCCAATTTTAAAGTCTGTTAACGTTTTTTTTAGCGTTGGAAAACTTAGATCAAATGCAATTTTTGTTGTTCCCACATTCGAACTAGGAACTAAAATATCTGCAACGGACATCCATTCAAAATGTTTTTTTGATTCTGCTTCTGTAATGGTGTGATTCCCAACCTTTAAAGATCCTTGCTCACAGTAATAATTACTTTTTAAAGTCGCAACTTTGTTTTCTAATGCAGAAGCAATTGTTAGCGTTTTAAAAATAGATCCTGGCTCAAATGGATCTGTAACAAAAGATATTTTCCTATGCTCTGCTTTGGAATTTGATACTTTATTTGGATCAAAACTCGGATAGTTGGCCATAACCAAAACTTCTCCAGTTTTTACATCCATAACACCAACACCACCCATTCTCGCATTATATTTTAACACTGCTTCTCTTAAAAATTTTTCTGATATTGCTTGAAGGCCTTTATCAATTGTTAAATAAATTTCTCCCGCCTGACCTGCGACATCATAGCTTTCAAATTTTACAGGCCGCCCCTTTGCATCCTGAATATATTTTGTGCGTTGAGCATTACCTCTAAGTTCTTTATCATATCTTAACTCTACTCCTGATAATCCTGTGTTATCCACCCCAACAAATCCCAAGACCTGTGATAAAAGCTCATTATTTGGATATACTCTCGTAGGAACAGCTTCTATATAAATGCCATCATACTCTTTTGCCAATCTCCTAACAGCTTCAACTTGTTTTTTACTCAACTGAATTTTTCTTCCAAGCCAAGTATAGCCAGTTCTGTTATTTATTTTTTCTCTAATTTTATTAAAAGATAATTCGGGAACAATTTTAGATAATTCTCGATAGGCCCTCCAGCCTCCTTTAATATTTTTTGGTATTGTGAAAATACTATATGTTTGAATATTTAATGCAAGCGGCGAGCCGTTACGATCATAAATATTTCCTCGATTGGGATAAACTTTTGTCTCTCTTAAAATTTGGCTCTTTGAATACTCCAGCAAAGATTCTTTATTAATCACCTGAACATAAACGGCCTTGCTTAGAACTAACATAAAACCCAAGCATAATACCGAAAACAAAAATACAATTCTTTTTTTATCTGCTCCCAATTTTTCTCCAACTTCTACGGTATTACAATAATTTGAGTTTGCTCTGGCTGATGAAGATTGTGCAGCCTAGCAAATTCCTTGATACTGTTAATAGATAAAAGTCTCGCCTTATGGGCCTTCAATTCCTTATTCTCTTGCGACAATCGATTAATCTCTTGATTGGTATTAATAATAGCGTAATCTTGTTCAACGGCCTTCATTCGATACATAATTAGCATAATTGCTAAACCAGTAATCGATAAAAAAATTGGAAATCCCTGAGAACTAAGAAGTATGCTTTTTATCCCACGTAATAATGTAGAGGTATCTTTTTTGCTTTTTGATTTAGTGTTCCATAGTGCCATTCTTCACTCCTTGAATCAGCACGATCAAAATATTACTTTTGTATAACCCTTAGCTTCGCACTTCTTGATCTTGGGTTTTCCTTAACCTCACTATCAGATGGAACTAAAGGTCTCTTAGTTATGATTTTACATGAAAAATTATTTTTTTCTAATGCTTTAAACGAGTTTTTAACAATTCTATCCTCAAGCGAATGAAATGATATAATCATTAAAACTCCACCAGGAGATAACAAATTAAAAACGTCAGGTATTGTTTTTTCTAAAACCTCCAACTCCCGATTAACAGCAATTCTTAATGCTTGAAAAGTTCTTGTCGCTGGGTGCGTCTTTGAAAATCGTAAATTTTTTGGATATGCGTGAAAAATAATATCCTCAAGTTCGCTTGTTGTAGTAATTCTTTGTTGCTTTCTTTTTTCTACAATTGATTGAGCTATCCTATATGCAAACTTATCTTCGCCATACTCTTGTATAATCTTTAAAAGTTCATCTTGTGAGTACTCATTAACTATTTCTTCGGCAGTAAAAAAACCATCCGAAAGATTCATTCGCATATCAAGTATTGCGTCTTTTTTATATGAAAACCCTCGATCTGTACTATCAAAATGGTGAGATGAAACACCTAAATCCATTAAAATACCGTTCAACGGTCTATCACATTTTTCTTTATATATTTTTGTAAAATTTTCAAAATTTGTGTGCCAAAGCTCAACCCTTTTCTCAAATGATAAATTTGCTAAAACTTTTTTTGCATTTTCAATTGCCTCAGGATCTTGATCGGTGGCAAAAACCATTGAATGAGGAAAAGTCTTTAACATCTCACAAGTGTGTCCACCTGCACCAAAAGTTAAATCTGCAAAACAAAGATCATTTCGACTACTATCATTATGAGTAGTTCTTAAAAAATCTATACACTCTTTTTTTAATACAGAATAATGAGAAAAATAAATATTGCTCATTTTGCCAATATTTCTAAGATCTGTTTTTGTTCTGAGGAAATCTTAGCAACATCTGTCATAACCGATTTTAACAAATCATCCTTTAAATAGCTTATCGGATTTTTGGTTAAAGATGGAATAAGTTCCAAGATTATTTTATGTGCAGATTTATTATTATCATGAACAACTTTTAAAATTTCTTCGACCGTACAATTGTGATCTTTCCAACAATCATAATCTGTTACCATGGCAATTGAAGCATAAGCAATTCCGGCCTCTTTTGCTAGATAACTTTCTGGAACATTTGTCATCCCAATTATATCTGCACCAAATGATCTATATAAACAAGATTCTGCTTTTGATGAAAATTGTGGCCCCTCTATACAAATATAGGCTCCACCCTTAAACGATTTTACACCGACCTTATCACACACTTCTGCCAACCGATTAAGTAATTGTCTTTCTATCGGATCTGCAACCGATACATGGCAAACAACTCCATCGCTAAAAAAAGTTCTTTCCCTTTTTCCCTTTGTCCAGTCTATAAACTGATCTGGCAACACGATAGTTCCTGGTGCGTATTCATCTTTTAATGAGCCAACTGCAGAGACAGAGATTATTTCTCGTGCTCCCATTTTTTTTAATGCAAATATATTGGCACGATAATTTATCTGTGAAGGAGAAATCGTATGACCTTCACCATGTCTTGCCAAAAACAAAAACTCAACTCCCCCAAGTTCTAAAATCTTTATATTTCCACTAGGTAAACCAAATGGTGTTTCAACATTTACTTCTTTTACAATACTGACACCATCTATCTTATAAATTCCGCTACCACCAATTAAAGCAATCATTATTTACGCCCTTGATCCATCTCTTAATGTTTCTTCTAATCCCTTTCCAACAGATTTTGCAGTGATCCCTGAAATATTCATCAACTCATCTTTTTCTGCTTCTTCTTTACAAGATATACACAAGTCTGCAGTAGGCCTTGCAAGCAAGCGCGTAAATCCTATTGGCTGCATACATTCTTCACAAAAACCATAATCTCCCCCATTTATACGATCGAGGGCCTGATCTAATTTTCTACTATAAAAATTTTCTCTATTTCTAAATCGTAACATATGAGCACTCGTTTGTGCTGCAACCGCATGATCAACATCATCGGCCATCTCTTCTTTTTTTAAATTAAATTCATCAGAGCAGTACACTCCGCCAAAAATTAAATTTTTCTTTTCTTCTAAAATTTTTATTCGAAGAACTTCTACCTGTTTTGCAGTCAATCCTTTACGCATGATTTTTCTCCATGAGTTTTTTACTCGTTATTGATACCGCTTTTTAAATTCATAAGCACAAGTTTACTAATAGATTTTAATGTTTCAAATACACCAGTCCCTTTAACCGCTACCGCCTCAAACTGTGGTACTTTATAAATATTTAACTCCTTCTCCAAATCAACTACCGATGAAATATTTGGAAGATCTCTTTTGTTCCATTGCATCACAAGTGGAATTCTTTTTATATCATATCCTTGCTCTTCTAAATTCTTTTCAAGCCCTTTTAGGCTTTCAATATTCGCTTCCATTTTCTCAACTTGTGAATCAGCTACAAATACAAGACCATCTACGCCTCGTAAAATTAATTTTCTCGATGCTTCATAAAAAACTTGTCCAGGAACTGTATATAAATGAAATCTGGTTTTAAATCCTCTAATATCTCCAAGTTCTAGTGGTAAAAAATCAAAAAAAAGTGTTCTTTCATTTTCTGTATTTAAAGAAATCATCTGACCTTTTGTCGTACCACTAGTTTTTTGATAGACATATTGTATATTTGTAGTTTTACCCCCAAGACCAGGGCCATAATATACAATTTTACAATTAACTTCCTTAGTGTAGTAATTAACAAAGGACATAGTTAAACCCTTACAAAATTAAATATACGATCAATTTCTTCATCCGATATATCTTTAAAAAGATAATCGCTATTGATCCGTTTATCATCTTGCGACTTTAAATTATTAGAAACAAATTCAGAAATTTTTTTTGCAAACTCTCGAATTTGATTTTTTAAAAATCCTGGATTCATTTCACCACTATATAAAATTCCCATATAGTGTTTGCGCTTAAGGTATAGAGGGACAATATAAATACCGGCAGAGCTAGTATCAAAACTTAATCTAAAAACTTCAAACTTATCTTGCTTAGGTAAATAAACAGAAAGTGCCTCTGCGGCTTGCCAAACCCCTCCAAGCAAAGCACCCACGGAAAAATTATCCTCTGCTTCTGATTTTGTTTTATAAATTAAAACACCATCATCACGACATATAAAAACTTTTTGCTCGTTTAAAAAACAATAATTACCAACATTCTCTCTTATATAAATATCTAAAAGAGAACTCAAATTATTTTCGTTTTTATCCAAAACGATTCTCCTTAAAACAAAAATAGATGCTCGTATTTTTATGATTATCTCATAAAAATCACTCTTAAAAATTTTAGCGAGTGTATCACACTTTTTTTTTATTTTCTAATGCTTTAGAGATTGTTAGTGCATCTAAATACTCTAGACTTCCACCAACAGGAATTCCCATTCCGATTCTTTCAACGACAATATTTTCAGGAAGAATATTTTTTATATAAGAGCAGGTTGCATCTCCCTCTACAGAGGGGTTAATCGCAAGTAGTACGGTAGTAATATTTTCTAAATCAAAACGATTAAGCAATCTGTCTATTTTTAATTCATCTGGTCCAATACCCAAAAGAGGATTAAGTACTCCTCCTAAAACATGATATGATCCTTTAAAATGCCCGCTTCGTTCTATCGCCAAAAAATCGGTATAGTTTTCCACAATACATAAAACACCTTCGCGTTTTCTGTTTTCTGACGAACAAATTAAACAATTTTCGTTATCTAAATAAACACCACAGTTGTCACATTTTTTTAAATGGATTAATTCTCTGATTCCTAGAGATAATTTTTCTAAATCAGCATGATCCATGGTTGATAAAAAAATGGCCTGCCGTATAGCAGACTTTTCTCCAAATCCAGGAAGTTTTTTAAAAAGCCTAATAACTTCGGCCAGTTTTTTAGGAAATTCCAAATGACAATACCCCTAAATATTAAAAGAGCCCTGGAATATGCAGTCCACCAGTAATCTTAGACATCGCACCAGAAACCATATCTTGAGATTCCTTAACCGCCTGATTAACAGCTGTTTTAACAAGCTCTTCAAGAGTCACAATATCAGACGGATCTATACATTCAGGATTAATTTTTAAATCCAATATTTGTTGTTTTCCGTTAATCTTAATCTTTATCATTCCCCCACCAGAGGAAATATCTAAAGTACGATCATCAAGCTCTCTTTGTAGAGTGGCCAGCTTACTTTGCATTTGCTGTGCTTGCTTCATTAAATTACCCATATTTTTCATATATTTTCTCCCATGCTATTTTTTATTTAATATTATCTTATCTATCTTGGCATTAAAAATCTTTTCTGCTTCTTTTATCAACAAGTGATCTTCTATGGATTTTTTT
Source organism: uncultured Bacteriovoracaceae bacterium (assembly GCA_964497525.1). Classification (GTDB taxonomy): domain Bacteria; phylum Bdellovibrionota; class Bacteriovoracia; order Bacteriovoracales; family Bacteriovoracaceae; genus CAZCDT01. The sequence continues at coordinate 62,028 of CAZCDT010000001.1, read as the reverse complement.
TCTTGCTCTTTACTGTTTTCCTCGTCTTTGAGTTTTATTTCAGCAATTGATTCAAAATTTAAACTGTGCTTTTGTTGATCATCAAGCAATACAAGCTCTAAAGAAAATTCCTCTTTTGGTAATTGTAAATATTTCTCAAGATTGTCGAGAAGTTTATTTTTTACATCAGATGTTGTCAGATGATCATAAAAAAGCTTACAGGAATAACTAAAGGCCAATTTTATAAAAATAGGTTTTTTTAAAAAAACAGGGTCACTAATAATATTCCCCTGTTCTAGGTTGGCCGCTGCTGCCGGGGATATTTTTCTAAAATACGCCAAAAAACCACCCCAGCTCTTTTCTCCTGATAAGTCTTGAGAGAAATTATCCTCTAAAACAATTTCTTTTTTTTCTTTTACAATCTCTTCTAAAACATCTTTTAAATTCTCATTTTCTTTTTTTTTTAGATCATCATATGATTGAATTGCCTCGACGGGTGCTTGATTTTTTTCATCTTGCATCTTTTTAAAAAAAGACTTTCTTGCTGCAATTTTTTGCAATATTATTTCTACAACTTTTTCTGGATCTACTGATTTTAGTGCCCAATCAAAATCTTTAACCAACGTTTCATAAATCCAAAAAGCCTCTGCATTTGTAAGACTCTCTGCCATTTGTGATACAAATAATTGACCATCTTTTACTTCTGCTTTGGTTTTAAAAAGTATAATTTCGTACAATTGATCTAGTGTTATAAGTATTAAATTCTTTACTTCGACGTTCTCTGCCAACATTAAGCGGTAGTATTTGGAAACATCTTTTGAGTTGCCAAAAATTATTGACTGCAATAACTTTTGAATTGAACCAAGCCTTGCTAGGCCAAGAGCAGAAACAATCATCTCTTCTGTTATCTTTTTATCATCGCTTAAACTTAAAACTTGATCTAGTAGCGATAATGTATCTCTTACAGAACCTTTTCCTAAAATACATAACTGTTTTATAATATCAGTTCGCTCAAAAACAATTCCTTCACTATTTGAGATCTTTTGAATCTGATTTTGTAGATCATAAATTCCGACATGACGAAAATCAAAACGCTGACAACGAGATAAAACAGTATCTGGTATTTTTTCTGGATCTGTTGTTGCTAATATAAAAATCGCATGTTCCGGTGGCTCTTCTAAAGTTTTTAAAAGTGCATTAAATCCTTGAACTGTAACCATATGCACTTCATCAATAATATAAATTTTAAATTTTCCAGAAGAAGGTGTGTAGTATATTTCATCTATTAAATTACGGATATGGTCGACACCATTATTCGACGCACCATCTATTTCTAAAACATCTATAGAGTTTCCGGTATCAAAATCCTTACATAAATTACAAGTGCCACAAGGATTAGAATTTATATCGTTGCTCTCACATCTTAGTGCCTTGGCAAAAATCCTTGCCACACTTGTTTTTCCCGTCCCTCTTGTTCCTGTGAAAAGATAAACTTGGCCATATGTATTTTGACGTAAAATGTTTTGCAAAGATTTCGTAATATGATGCTGACCAATTACATCTTCAAATTTTTTTGGACGCCACTTCCTTGCCAGCACTTGATAGGCCATCACTAACCCGTTTTTTCTAAGTTGATAGTTATAGAAAGAGGGGCCGGTCCATTCAACACAAAGTGACAAATAGTTACCGTTGCTTCGTTCCCGACCTAGCGGAGTTTCCACCGTCTCTATCGTAAAAGAACCGACCACCAATATGCATGATAAGAATCTCGCAAATAATTGTCAAAGGGTATCTCAATTTATCTTGGAAAGATCATTATGGCCGATTATAATTTCTTGTATTTAAAAAAATATTCTAATACCATTTACAAGAATTAACCATGGTAAGTATATGACAGATTTAAAGCACGAAATGATACAAAAGGGTAAAGTTTTAGTTTATAGAGTATTTGATGTCGGAGACGAGATTGATTTAAATAAAACGACTTCAATTCTAAACAACAGCTCTTCTCCTTTAAGATTTAAGCTTAAAAAAGATTCTCGGGCGATGATTATTAAGGACGCACCCGTACATGTCTCCCTTGGTGGGTGGCAATATAATATTTTTGATGAAATTTATGATGTCGAAATTATTGCTCGTATTTGGCAATTCGGTGTTGTGTCCATTATTTTTAATGTTAACCTTCCTGCAAATATACAATGGTCTCGACTTCAGACCTTATCAACATTCTTTGACTCAGACACAAATCTTCACAAAATAGCAGAGGAAAAGACAAACATACTATGCTCACAAATTTTTGCAGCAATAAAAAATCCAACATCATCTACAATTTTTGAAGATTATGTTGTCTATTTTATAGAAAAAGCAGATGGACTTGCAGAAGACGCCACTAGAGTTTTTAATCATGTTGATGTTTATTCATTACTTTTGGCCGAAAGAAAAGAAAACCTATCTGACGGAATCAAAAAAATAATTAACGATGGCATTTTTCAATATGAAAGATCGGATTTAGCTGTAATAGATTGGAATAGTGCACTGCTTATTGAACCAAGTGGTTCTTTTGATGTTGCAGATACAATTGAATTTGCTTTATGCCAATTACTTGAAATGAGATACTACGACGATATTCTTGATGAACGACTGAAATCTTTATACAATTCGCTTGACGAGAAAAAAAGGCCAGGAATATTTAGTAATCGTTTTTCAAAAATTTCAGAAGAGGCAGCTCAAAAATATCTTGAAATAAGCGAACTTGTTGAAAGTGCAGAAAATTCATTAAAAGTTGTCGGTGATTTTTATCTTGCAAATATATTTAGAGCAGCATCAAATCGATTCAGATTTAAAGACTGGCAATCAAGTGTTGATAATAAATTAAATAATCTCGCGGAAGTTTCAAAATTACTTCATAGTGAAGTAAATGAAAAGCGGGCCCTTATTTTAGAATCAATTATTGTTATTCTTATCGCTTTAGAGATGATTCCACTTATTATCGATTTAAAAATTTTTTAATCTCTCTATAAATAGGTGCTCAAATAGTTCAACAAGATTATCATTTGGCACTTTAATTTGAAACTCATTAACGGCCTTATAAATATTTGCTTTTAATCCACATGGGTTCACAACATTTAAACTATTATATAATTTATCATCACGAATCATATTAAGTGCTAGTCCATGATGTGTAATAAATTTTTCTACACCAATTCCAACCGAAGCTATTTTATTATTTTGATGCCATAATCCCAAAAGGTCTCTGTTATAATCTAAATCATGTATTCCAAATTTTTTTTCCAAAATATTTTTTACTTCTTCAAGCATCCAATAAATTAACGTTTTAAGCGAAAAATCTCCACCACCTAAATTTATTATTGGATATAAAATAAATTGGCCGGGATAATGAAAGGTAAGTCCTCCACCTCTATTAATTTTATAAACAGGGTGTTCTAAATTTTTAGCATTTGCCATATCAAAATCAACAAGATGCTTTATCTCCTCCGACTTTCCTTTTTGTAGTCCTCTCCCCATAGTAAAACAGTGTGGATGATTACAACAAATAAAAAATTTTAATCTCTTATTTGTTAAAACTTCACTCATTACTATTTTTTGAAAATTTAAAGCATCTTGATAATCCCAATTCCATTTAGTAAATACAACAAAACCATCATTAATATTTGTGGTTTTTGGTAATTCTTTGCCATACTCCTTTTTTATTTTTGTAAGGATTTCACTGTTCACCGAGCACCCTCACTTTTAATAAATTTTAAATAATCACTTGCTCGATAAGAACTTCGAACCATCGGTCCAGAAGCAATAAATTTTATTCCAAGATCAAGTCCAATTCTTTTAAATTCATCAAACTCTTCTGGAGTATAATATTTTTCTACAGGAATATTCCACTTATCCGGCCGCAAATATTGTCCTATGGTTATAATATCCACTCCCGCTGATTTTAAGTCTTTCATTGTTGAAACCACTTCCTGAAACATCTCTCCAACTCCAACCATAATCGAGCTTTTAGTAAAGATTTGAGGATAATTCTTTTTATAAAAAGATAGTGCTGTAAGTGTTTTATGATAACCGGCCCTTTTGTCTCTAATAGAAGAAGTAATTCTTTCTACGACTTCTATATTTTGTGCTATCACAAAAGGACTGCTTTTTGCCAAAACGTGCATCGCTTTTTCATTGATATTAAAATCTGGAATTAAAACTTCTACATATATATCTTTAAAATTATTCTTTATTGATTGTACAACGCTTGCAAAATGCGATGCCCCAAAATCTGGTAAATCGTCTCTGTCGACACTAGTAATAACGACATAATTAAGTCCCATCACTCGTACTATTTCCACTGCATTTTGAATTTCTGTATGATCTATTTTTTTTTGAGGATTTCCTGTTTTAACATTACAAAATTTACAGGCCCTTGTGCAAACATCTCCTAAAATCATAAGTGTCGCCGTTTTTTCTTCCCAACACTCACCCCTATTTGGACAATTCGCCTCTTCGCATACAGTAAAAATTCCTTTTTTCTTAAGTTCTAAAACTAGTTCTTTATAATTGCTATTAACCGGAATCTTAGAACGAATCCAATCTGGTTTTTTTTTATGCTTTTTATCTTCGTCTTGAAATTCTACGCTCATAAATTGAATTTAACCTATTTTGAATAACTTTCGTGTTTGGATACTCTGCTTGAATTAAATAGTAAAGGTCATATGCTAATTTTAATTCGTCCATCATTTCGTATGCGTTGGCCATTAAAAATTTTACATTTATAATCTGATCTATTTTTTTTTCAAATTTCAAATATTCCTGCCAAATGGCAATTGCGCGAGACCACTCTTTTTTTTCAAAATAAATCAATCCCGACTGATAAAAACTTTTCAAAAAGTATTCATGGTTTTGATTTTTTATTATCTTCTCAAATATCTTTAACGCATCATCATAATTTTTTAATTTATAATTTCCAAATCCAAGACGATATTCATACAAATCACGCCCTTTTAACTTTGGAATAAATGATGTTAACTTCATATAGCTTTGATTACTTGTTTCAAACTCTTTTAAATATGAAAAATTAATATCTGCGATTTTTTCTTCTGCTTGTATTTGCCACAACGGATCAGAAGAAATTGTTTTTATCATTGAATAATATTTGGTTGCTAATTTCCCATCTTGCAGATGAATTGCGTACAATTCTCCTAATTGGTAACATACCTTCACTTTTATTTCAGAAGAAAGATTACCATCTAAAATATCTCTATAGAGAGCAGCAGCTTTTTTATATTCTTGATTAGATATATATTCTTGGGCCCTTAAAATTTTGCTATTGGTTGGTGATGTAAAATCACATGATGCAATAAATAAAATTAGAAAAATTAATTTGCTAATTTTTGTTATCTGTTTCTTCTTCAACCTTTAAATCCTCTTCCTGAACTTCTACTGGTGTAACCTCTATATTGCTTTCATCACCCTCTGCAATTTTTGAAATAGCAACAACAAGCTCATTCTCTTTTGTTCGAATTATTCTTACACCTTGTGTGTTTCTGCCAAGTAGAGAAATATCAGAAATTTTTATTCGTATAACCTGTCCTTTATCTGTAATAACCATTAAATCTTCTTTATCTGTAACAGGTTTTATCTCAACAATTTTTCCATTTTTCTCATTAAGTTTCATGGCAATAATTCCCTTACCGCCACGGTTTTGTCTTCTATATTCAGAAGCACTTGTTCGTTTTCCATATCCTTTTTCGGTAATACTTAGAATCTCAACATTATCATCGATAATTTCCATACCGATAATTTTTTCATCATCATCGATTTCAATTCCTTTAACCCCTTGAGATACTCTACCAAGCGGCCTACAATCTGTTTCGGCAAAACGAATAATTTTCCCAATAGACGAACAAAGTAGTACATCTTTTTTCCCATCAGTTAATTTTACGCTCAAAAGAGAATCGCCTTCTAATATTTTTATAGCATGAATTCCATTTTGATTAATTCGTTTATACTCAGAAAGAGATGATTTTTTTATAATACCTTTTTCTGTTGCAAAAATTAAAAACCTTTCCTCATCATTATCTTCTACAGGAAGGGCCAGAATTGATTTTATTTTCTCATCGCCTTGTACTTGTAACAGGTTTGCTATATTTCTGCCTCTTGCAGTTCTGCTTGCCTCAGGAATGTTATAAACTTTCTTAGCAAAAACTCTTCCTTTCTCTGTAAAAAATAAAACAACAGCGTGAGTATTGGCGGTGAAGATATCTGTATAAAAATCATCTTCCATATCATCGCCAGCACCTTTAACCCCCATACCTCCGCGTTTTTGAGTTTTATAAGTATCAATGGCCATGCGTTTGATATAGCCTTTATGTGTAATTGTTACAATTACCTCTTCTTCCTTTATTAAATCCTCGAGCTGAATTTCATCTGTTCTTGCTACAATTTCTGTACGACGCTTATCTCCATATTGATCTATGACTGATTGAAACTCATCTTTAATAATTTGTTTAATTAATGACTCATCATTTAAAATCGCTTCTAAATGTTTTATTTCCGCCATTACTGCTTCATAATCATTTATAATTTTATCTCTTTCAAGACCCGTTAGTCTTTGAAGGCGCATATCCAAAATGGCCTGTGCTTGAATTTCTGATAAAGAATAAATTGAAATTAAATCTGCTTTTGCTTCAGCAGGTCCTACAGATTTCTTGATTAATTCTACAATAGCATCGATATTTTCAACTGCAATTTTTAAACCAAGTAAAATATGTGCGCGCTCTTTTGCTTTTTTTAATTCATATATAGTTCTTCTTATTACAATTTCTCTTCTATGATCTAAAAAACAAAGAAGCATCTCTTTGATGTTCATTACTTTTGGCATACCGTTACTTATCGATAGAAATATAATTCCAAAAGAAACCTGAAGAGGTGTGTCTTTATAAAGTCTATTGATTATAACAGAAGCGATTTCACCTTTTTTTACATCCAGACATACTCTAATTCCTAAACGATTTGATTCATCGCGAATATCTGTAATACCAACAATAATTTTTTCATTAACAAGCTCAGCAATTCTTTCAATTAATTTTGCTTTATTAACCTGATATGGCAATTCTGAAATAACAATTCTTTCTTTATTGGTTTTATTATCTACTTCAATATCTATTTTTGCCCGAATCTGAATAACTCCCTTACCTGTATGATAAGCAGATCTTATTCCTTGAATACCATGTATCGATCCAGCTGTTGGAAAATCTGGCCCTGGCATTATGTTCATAATTTCATCGATACTCATTTCTCGATTATCTAAAAGAGCAATTAGTGCAGAAGTTGTTTCTGTTAAATTATGTGGAGGAATATTTGTTGCCATACCAACAGCAATACCCGCCGATCCATTAATTAATAAATTTGGAATTTTTGAAGGTAAAACTTTTGGCTCTTTTAGTGAACCATCATAATTAGGAAGCCAATCAACTGTTTCTTTTTCTAAATCTCTTAAAATATCTTCCGATATTTTTTTCATTCTTATTTCGGTATATCGCATGGCCGCTGCACTATCGCCATCAATAGATCCAAAATTTCCTTGTCCGTCAATAAGTGGATATCTTAAAGAAAAATCTTGGGCCATTCTAACAATTGTTCCATAAACAGCAGAATCACCATGTGGATGATATTTACCTATCACATCCCCTACAACACGCGCAGACTTTAAAAATGGTTTATTATGATAGTTTGAAAGATTGTGCATAGCATATAAAACTCTTCGATGCACAGGCTTCATTCCATCTCTAACATCAGGAAGCGCTCTACCAACAATTACTGACATCGCATAATCAAGATAACAATTTTTCATCTCATCTTGAATTACAACCGGAGCAATTCCAACATTTTTATTAACTACATTTTCTTCTGACATATTTTTTCCTTACAATTAAACATCTAAATTTCTAGCACTAAGAGCGTTCTCTTCAACAAACATTCTACGAGGCTCGACCAAATCTCCCATTAAAACAGAAAAAACTTGATCAGCTTCAATCGTATCTTCAAGTTTTACCTGCAACAAAGTTCTGTTTTCTGGGGCCATTGTTGTTTCCCATAACTGCTCAGGGTTCATCTCTCCAAGACCTTTATAGCGTTGAATATATGCTCCCTGTTTGCCATCTTCTATAACCGCATTAGCAAAATGATCTAGCGAGCAATACTGTTTAACTCCTTCTTTATCTCTTTCTAAAGAAAAAATAGAATTTACATATTTTTTAACACCATCATAACTATTAATTAAATCAGCAAATTCCACAGAATTTAAAAAGTGATAATTTATTTTAAAGCGTTTTATTCTTGCTGTGGTTCTAACTTCAACTTTTATAAAAAAACAATTTCGCTCATGATCATCGCCTATATCAAAAGTATAGCTTCTTAAACTTATTGCTTCTTTTTCTTTGAAAGCGGTGGCCAATCCCTTAACAAATTTTTCCAAGCCTTCTTTGTTTTTTAAAATTTCACTACTTATTCTAGAACTTTCAATAATCTGTCTTATTAGTGGTGTATCAAAAGAGACATCGTATGATTCTACTCTTTGATAATAAGCTCGATACTTATTGATAATATTTTTAACAATATCCTCAGATACAATCTCTCCATCAATTTTTAGTTTACAATCACTAACTGCATTACTAACTAAAAAATCATCTAAGGATTTTTCATCTTTAATATATCGCTCTAGTTTTCCTTTTTTAAATTTAAATAAAGGAGGTTGGGCAATATAAATATGTCCCTGTTCAACAAGTGCCGGAAATTGTCTGTAAAATAAAGTTAAAAGAAGAGTTCTAATGTGCGAACCATCAACGTCCGCATCGGTCATAATAACTATTTTATGATACCTTAATTTTGATAAATCAAAACTATCTTTTCCAACTCCTGTCCCTATGGCCTGAATCAACATTTTTATTTCACTATTTCCTAAAACTTTGTCATACCTTGCTTTTTCAACATTCAAAATTTTTCCACGCAAAGGTAAAACTGCTTGAGTCTTTCTATCTCTTCCTTGCTTTGCCGATCCCCCCGCAGAATCTCCCTCAACAATATAAAGCTCGCATTTTGAAGCATCTTTTTCCTGACAGTCTGCCATTTTTCCTGGGAGTCCACCAAAATCAAGAGCTGTTTTTCTTCTTGTTAACTCCCTTGCTTTTCTTGCAGCTTCTCTGGCAGCAGCAGCATCTATCGATTTTTTTAAAACCATTTTTGCTGTTGTAGGATTTTCTTCCAGATAAGTCTTTAATCCTTCACCTACCATAGAATTAACAATACCCTCTACCTCTGAATTTCCCAGTTTCGATTTTGTTTGACCTTCAAATTGCGGATCTTTAAGTTTAACAGAAACAATTGCTGTTAAACCTTCTCGCATATCATCACCAGTTAAACTGATTTTTATATTTTTAAATATATTATTGTCTTTTCCATAATTATTTAAAACACGAGTCAGAGCTGTTTTAAATCCTGAAATATGAGTACCACCTTCCGGCGTACAAATATTATTTGCATATCCTGATAAAACTTCGTTATACGAATCAGTCCACTGCATTGCAATGTCTACTTGATAATCTTCTCTTGTTTGTGTAAAAAATATTACATTTTTATGAATCGCAGTTTTTCCACGATTTAAATATTCCACAAATTCTGAAATTCCACCTTCGTAATGAAAAAGATCTTTTTTTTCTGTTCTTTCGTCTTTAAGAGATATTTTAAGACCTCTATTTAAAAAGGCCATCTCTCTAAATCGCTTGGCCAAAATGTCATACGAAAATTCATGAACTTCAAAAATTTCATTATCTGGTTTAAAAGTTACAGCAGTTCCTGTTTGATCTTCACTTTCTAAATCACCAATAACTTTTAAAGGTTCAACCGCTTTGCCATATTCAAACTTTAATTCATGTAATTTTGAATTCTTTTTTATTTCTATTTTTACCCATTTTGACAAAGCATTAACAACAGATGCACCAACACCATGAAGGCCACCTGATACTTTATAAGCTCCGCCCTCTTCGTTAAATTTTCCACCAGCATGAAGTTTAGTATAAACTAATTCTGCAGCAGAAATACCCTCTCCAGGATGAATATCAACGGGAATACCTCGCCCATCATCAACAACTGTAACAGAATTATCAACATGGATAACAACCTTTATCTCTTTACAATACCCTGCTAATGCTTCATCAACAGCATTATCTACTATTTCATAAACACAGTGATGTAGTCCTCTTATTCCTGTATCACCAATATACATACCTGGTCTTTTTCTAACTGCTTCAAGACCTTCTAAAACTTTAATTTGTGATGCTGTATAATTTTGACCGACTTTAGAAATTGAATCTTTTGTATCTTCCAAAAGAAGCTCCTATTAAATTGATTTATGTATATAGATATAAATCTAAATTTGTTTTATTATTCCAGAATTAACTTCCAACAAATTAACATCAAAATTTGTTTTCAATTCATCCTTAAATTCTTCGCTGGCGGTACTTATGATCACTTGAAAATCTTTACCTTTAATGTACTCAATCAATCCCTTCCAACGAGGCCTATCAAGTTCTCCTGAAACATCATCAATTAAGACTACAGGATAAGCATTATATTTATACCTGAAGAGCTCTATATAGGCAAATAACAGTGCAAAATAACTGCTTTTTTGTTGACCTAAAGATGCATAATCTTGGGCCAAAAAACCATCAAATTCTGGTCTGAAATTATCTTTATGAATTCCATAAGTAGTTGTTTGTGCCCTAGTATCTAAATCGAGTCTTTCTTTAAGTATTTTTCTATAATTTTCTTCAGAAAATTGATTGACTTTGGCCTCTAATGTTATGCAAAGCGAATGCTTTATATCAAAAATTTCTTTAAATATTTTTTTATAAATTGGATTTAATTCATTTAAAAAATTTAATCTTTCTTTTGTCAAAAAATAGGATGATTTTGCAAATTCAAAATCTATCGCATTTACTTGTTCTAAAAATTTTACTGGTCTATTTTTTAACAAAAAATTTCTTTGTTTTAAAAGTTTATTATATCGCACATAGTGGTGATGATATTCTTTATTTATGTCCGATAAATGATGATCAAACCACCATCTTTTAAACTGTGGTATATTATGAAAATTAACTGCATCAAATGGATTTACCATTACAGATTTAAAAATATCTTTTTTTTTTATTTTTTGGCCATCTAAAAACCATTCAGAATTATTTTCTTCTATACATGAAGAATATATGGATTCATTGTCGCTATTATCAATTATTTTTGCCGTGATATATATTTTTGAATTATCCCCATCAATGCTTAATAATTGTGGAAAAGATGCATTTTTTCTAAAAGATTTTCTATTCGCTAAAATATAAATTGCTTCAAGTATGTTTGTTTTACCATTTCCATTACAACCGAATATACAATTTATTTTTTTAGAAAAAAATATTCTTCCTGAAAAAATATTTCTAAAATTTTTTAATTCTAGCTGTTTTATTCGATTTAATGACATTTAAAATTTTAAAGTCTGAGTGGCATCACTATGTTTAAATTATTTGGGTCAAGTGGAGATCTAATAATTACAGGACTTAATGAATTATTAAACTCCAATATAACTTCACTTTTGTCTATAATTGATAAAACATCTATTAAGTAAATAGCATTAAAACCTATTTCAATATCTTTTCCAGTGTATGATATTGGTACTTTTTCAAATGCGGTTCCACATGCAACATTTTGTACATTTATTACCATCTCATCTTTGGTTATTAAAATACGCAATCTGTTAGACTGCTCATTGGTCATAACTTTTATTCTTTTTATAGCATTAAAAAAAGCATCTTTATCCAAAAGACAATTAAATGATGTTTTGTTTGGTATTACTGTTTGATATTTTGGATACTCTTTAGCAATAAGTCTTACAGATAAAACATATTGTTCACCTGCTTTTGCATATAAAAATGTATCATCTATTTGAATTGTTATTTCACTCTCAGGAAAACTATCAACTAATTTTTTTAATTCACCAACACCTTTTTTTGGAATAATTATACCATTAATTAAGGCCTCGATATTTCCTTGTTGTAAATCAGTTTCAAACATTGCAAGCCTATGTCCATCTGTTGATACGGCCCTTAATTTAGAATCTATCTCTTGTAAAAAAATACCATTTAAGGCCATTCTTGTTTCATCATTTGAAATAGCGTAGGAGGTTTTATTAATAATTTCTGTTAACTGTTTTGAATGTATTGTAAAGGTTGCCCCTTGATGTGCTGAAAAATTTAATTGTGGATATTCATCGCTTTTGTAAATTAGAAATGAATAATCCAAATTATTTTTTTTCAATTTTAAAAATGTTTCATTATTTTCTTCTGATAAAAATAAATCTACATCTTTTTCAGGAATATCTTTTACTATGTCGAATATATTTCTAGCATTTACACATATTGAACTATTAATTTGTGTATTAGCTTCAAATATAATTTTTGCTGAAATTTCTAAATCGGTTGCAATTATTTCTATTTGATTATTGTTAGAAGTAATTTTTGCATATTTTAAAATAGGCCTTGGATTTTTCTTATCAAGTATAGTTAATATTTTTGCCAAACCATCTTTTAGAAGTTCTGTTTGTACCTTTGCCTTCATTTTTTATATTCCTTGTTTCAACTTATTTTACTATTAATATATTAATTAATAATAATAGTAGTGTGAATAGTGAATAAGTGTAAAAAATACAATAAAAACGAACAATTATAACTAACACTTAAAAATAAATTTGTTCAAAGAGAAATAAATTTTTAAATTATATTTCGTATATTTTAAACTTATTGACAAATTTCCTTATTTTTTAACAAATAATTCACATATTTTATTAACATAAACATAATATATTTTGCAATTACTTTATCTTAATTTTATTTCTCCACAAATTAACTCACAATTCACTCACAAAAGGATGTTAATAAGTTATATCTACAAGATTTCCACTGTGTATTTGTGGATAAAATTCCACATAATGCAAATAACCGTGTTGTCGGCAAAAATCGAATATATAATATTGCTAAAAGTATTATATTTGCAAAATACAAAAAAATAATTTCTTTAAAAAGAGCTTTCAATACTCATAACATCTTTTGATAGAGATTGATCATGAGATAATTCGCTTGTTATTTTTTCAACAGCATAAAGGATTGAGGTGTGGTCGCGATTCCCGTAAAATTTTCCAATTTCTTGAAGGGATGCTTGTAATATTTTTCGAGATAAATAGACGGCAATATGTCTTGCGTACACGATATTTTTGCTTCTAGATTTTGATTTTAGATCAGCAACAGTTATTTTAAAATGCTGAGAACATAATTTAGCGATACTTTCTAAAGTTAAGTTAGAGCTATCAGTACTTTGGCCAATTTTTAAAAGTTCTCGAACCATTTCAATATCTAAATCAACCCTCATTACATTAGAATATGCTGAGAGTTTATTTAAAGCACCCTCTAGGCTTCTAATGCTATCTTTAATATGTGTTGCAATTAAAGTAAGAACGTCATCTGCTAGTTGAAAATCTAGTTCATTAACTTTTCTTCTTAAAATAGCAATCCTTGTTTCTAAGTCAGGTTGTTGAATATCAACAACATGTCCCCATTCAAGACGGCTAATAATTCTTTTTTCAATTCCTTCAATTTCAGATGGGGTTTTGTCTGAAGTGAAAATTAATTGTTTTCCGCTATTATAAAGAGCGTTAAAAACATGAAAAAATTCATTCTGAGTTGTATTTTTGCCTTGCAAATCATGAATATCATCAACCATTAAAACATCAATTTTTTCGGAATACTTCTTTTGAAAATCTGAAATTCTATTATCGCTAATAGCATTTACCATTTCTCGCATAAAATCTCTGGCGGTAATCAAACAAATTGCAAGGTATGGATGGTTTTTTCTAATACCATTTGCAACAGCATGAAGAAGGTGTGTTTTTCCTAATCCTGAATTACTATAAATATATAAGCAAGGATATTTGCCAGATTTTCCAGGAGTTTTTGCTACAGCTGATGCCATAGCGTACGCAATGTTATTAGATGGGCCAATAATAAATGAATCAAAGTTTTTTAAAGGATCAATAACAAAACTGTTTTGACCTGATTCCATATATTCTAAATATTTAGAATCAATTTTATCGATCATGTCATTTCTTGTTGGATTTAAGTCAAGAGAAAATCTAATGTCTTTTGCACTTTTAGGACGAGGCATATTGGTCGATATTTCAACAGAATCGTTATCAAGAGTATTTAAAATATTTTGTGTGTTTGAGCTAAGACTTTTGTTGCTTTTTTTTACATCAATTCTTATGTTATATTTTTTCCCCAGACAACTTAGTACAGCATCACTAACTTGAGTTATATAGTAATCGTTAATCATATCTTTTATAAAAGGGGTAGAAACATAAAACTCAACGGTGTCTGGCAATATGGTTCCTAGGCGAAAGGTATTTGTAAAATAAGTATTAAACTTTGCTGTTGGAATGCTATCTTTTAACTGTTCTAAAATATCATGTTCAAGTTTTTCTATTTCTTTTGACGAGTTATCAACTATGTCCTTTTTTTGGTTTTGAGCCAAAATATCGCTTTCTAATTGATTTTTTTCTTCTAATAAATTCGGAGCTTGTTTTAAAAAATTTTCAAATGGAAAATCATTACTCATTGATAACCTCAAAGAACCGATTTAGTGGTTAATGGAATACTTTAAAAAAGCGTGGGGATTTTTGTAACATGGTTTTTTGGCCGTTTGCAACAATTCTTTCTGCTATTTTTTTATAACTTAACAAAATCTTGTAAATAGATCATTGACCTTTCAATATTGCATGTGTAAGTGTAGTCTTTTTAAAATAAATTTATTTTTATTTCGGTGTACTATTTTTATTAGTAAGGATTGACAAATGAAAAGAACATGGCAACCAAAAAAAGGAAAGAGAGTTAAAGATCACGGATTTTTGACAAGAATGTCTACAAAGGGTGGACAGGATGTTTTAAAAAGAAGACGTGCAAAAGGTCGCAAAAAATTAGCAGTAACGGCCAGTTCCAAATAATTTAAGTGCAAGAATCTTTTTCTAAATGTTATCGGCTTTTAAGTAGAGATGATTTTCTTTATTTAAAGGATGGAGCTTTTGCTTTTAAGCTTAGTGGCTTGCGTGTTTACTATAAAAAATCACGGTTGAATCTTAAAGAGACAAGAGCTGGTTTTATTGTTACTAAAAAAATAGGCAATGCGATAAAAAGAAACATTTTTAAAAGAGTTCTTCGTGAAACTTTTAGAAAGTCGGCACATAAGGATTGTGGAATTGATGCGGTTTTTGTTGTTCAAACATTGCTTGCTGATAAAGAAATAAAATTAGCAAAGAAAATTCTAAGCGATTCTATGGTTGCTGCTTTAACGAAAATAGCAAATGAGAGTTAAACGAAATGTCTATTTTTAATAAATTAATAATTTTTTTTATAAGAATATATCAAATAAGTTTATCCAAATTTCTAGGACAAAATTGTCGCTTTTATCCATCTTGTTCGAGATACGCCCTTGAGTGTTATATTCGTTTTAATTTCTTAAAAGCCACTTGGTTAATGTCTAAGAGAATTTTAAAATGTAATCCATTTTGTGATGGTGGATTTGATCCTGTACCACAGGATTAGGTAGGAGATTTATTTTATGAATAGCGAGAGTAAACGAGCTTTTTTTGCAATACTTTTATCTGGAGTTGTTTTGCTTTTATGGCAATATATGTTTTTTCCAAAATCAAATATTGTTAATGGCCACTTAGAAGAGGCCATAGTAAAAGATGAAACTGTTTCAACTAATTTTAAACAAGTTTTACCACCAATTAACTCACCAATAAAAACAAATGAAGAATTTAGATCAGATGTTTTTTTGTTGGAGAATAATGATCAAAAGATAGTGCTTGATTCTTTTTTTACCATAAAAGAAATTCAGAACAAAAGTGCCAATGTCTCTTTAGATGCGGTAGCTAACAAGGAGAAGCCTCTAGTAATTAGTGTTTTAGACGGAGATAATGTTTATCCATTAAGTTTAACAGATGTTGTTGTTGAAAAATCTAGAGTTACTGCAAAAGCGTTAGATGGTATTGTGCAGGTTGAAATTTCTCTTGGAGATAATTCTAGATTTAAAGTAAAAATTAATTCAAGTCGTGCATTAAAGTTGCGGTTAGCTTTAAAAATAGATGATAAAAGACATTCAAATGCAACAGTTCCAGAATTTTTAATATATGCTAAAGATGTTGAACGTTATCAATATGGCAGTGATGAATTTGGCGATGCCAATATAAAGTGGGCCGGTGTTGATTTTGATTATCATTTATTTGCTTTTGTTTTGAAGGATAAAAGTGCTTTTAAGTTTAGAGCAAATGAGAAAGGTGAATTGATATTGGATCAGGCCGTTGCAGAAAATGAGGCCAATTTTGATTTGGTATTTTTAAAGAAAAACTATGATGATCTTTTGGCACAAGGAGATAATTTACACCTTGCTGTTGATTTTGGTCTTTTGGGAATAATTTCTGTTCCGATTTTAAGAGGATTACAACTAAGTTATAGCTATATTCCAAACTACGGAATAGCTATTATCTTTATAACAATTATTGTAAGACTTTTAACGTTTCCTTTGCAGTATAAATCTTTTAAGAGCATGAAAAAAATGCAAAAACTTCAGCCAGAAATGGCAGCAATTCGGGAAAAATACAAAGAAGATCCACAGAGAATGCAAAAAGAGACGATGGATCTTTTTAAGAAAGCAGGAACAAATCCTTTTGGAGGATGTTTGCCTTTATTGCTTCAGCTTCCAATTTTCTTTGCATTTTATACTGTTTTAGCAAATGCAGTAGAGCTTGTTGGGGCGCCTTTTTACTTATGGATAACTGATTTAAGTATTAAAGACCCATATTTTGTTTTACCGATAGTCATGACTCTTGCAATGCTACTTCAACAGAAAATAACACCAATGACTACAATGGATCCAATGCAGCAAAAAATTATGCTTTTTATGCCGGTAATTTTTGGTTTTATTATGAAAGATCTTCCTTCTGGATTAGCTCTTTATATTTTAGTATCTACAATTTTTGGAATTCTTCAGCAGTTTTTGGTTTATAAAACTACAGAAGATTAATTTGTGTTTTTATGGATACTATTATTGCCTGTAGTACATCTTTAGAAAGTAACGCGGCCCTAGCAGTACTTAGAATTGATGGGTTTGATGATTTGTTTTTTCTTTCAAAATTTTTGAAAATTGATCCGAATAAAATAGTGCCAAATAAAGCACATTTGACGGACATCTTTGATGATAGTGGTAGTATCTTGGATCAGGTGATAGTTGTTTTTTTTGCAGCACCAAATAGTTATACAGGAAATAATTTATTAGAACTTTCGGTTCATGGTAATAAGTTAAATGTTAAGCGAATTATAAATTCATTAATCGCTCGCAATATTTGTCGTCAGGCGAAGAATGGAGAATTTACTCATCGTGCCCTTTTAAATAAAAAGATCAATTTGACACAGGTAGAGGGTCTTGAATTACTTTTAAATGCACAGAATCCTTTTATGCTCGATGCGGGGCATGCCTTGTTAAATGGAGATCTTAATCGATCTTATTTTAAGCTTTATGAGTTGATTCATGATTTTCGTTTAAGGTTAGAACTTTTGATCGATTTTTCTGAAGATGTTGGCGAGGAAGAGTTGTATTTGGAGCTTAAAGAGAAGCTTGTAGCGTTATCTAGTTTGTTAGGATCGCTAGCAGAGCGATGTTCAAGTGCATTAAACGCTATTTTTACTCCGACTGTAGTTATTTTTGGTGCACCAAACTCGGGAAAAAGTTCGCTTTTTAATTGTTTGTTAAACGATGAAAGAGCAATTGTATCTAGTATTAAGGGAACAACTAGAGATTTTTTAACTGAGTATTTTACCATTAATGATGTCGATTTTCGTCTGATAGATACAGCAGGTCTTCGTGGTGATTCTTATGACGAAATAGAGCACAAGGGTATTATTAAAAGCACAAAACTTATTGGAACTGCTTTTTTTAAAATTTTGTTAGTAAATCCATTTGATAATTTAGATATTTCTTCATTTCTTGCTTATGGACCAGATCTTGTTATTTTTACTCATTCTGACTTAGAAGGTTTTGATGATGCCGTTTTAAATTATAGGAATAAAATTAATCACTTATGTGTTGGCATGTCGCTTAGTGGTTCTATAGGACCAGATGTTAGTGGTTCTATAGGACCAGATATTAGTGGTTCTATAGGACCAGATATTAGTGGTTCTATAGAAATCCCAAGAATAAAGTCTTGTTTTTTAAGAGATTTTATTTATAAAAAATATGATAGTTTAATCAAAGATCGACCAATTTTGGTTGAGAGACAAAGATCTATTATTGTTGAAACAAATAAGCTTTTAGTGGATTTTGGAAATAAATTTTATTTTGAAAAAGATATAGGAATATTAAGCAGTGAGTTTCAAAAAATAGAGCGCAGCGCGTCAGAGCTTGTCGGAATTATTTCTAATGATGATATCCTCACTTCCATTTTTAAAAATTTTTGTATAGGAAAGTAATTGTTCCATGTGGAACATTTTATTTTTTTATAACTGTTTTGTATAAAAATTATGAATAATTTTTTTGATATCGCTGTTATTGGTGCTGGTCATGCTGGACTTGAGGCCGCTTGGTTGTCAGCTCAATTTAATCTTCGAATTCTACTTGTATCACTTCCTGATGTGGACATTGGTAATATGCCATGTAATCCTTCTATTGGTGGAGTTGGGAAAGGTCAACTTGTTAGAGAGATTGGTGTTATGGGTGGCATTATGCCTATTTTGGCTGATAAAAATGCTATTCAGGCCAGAATTTTAAATGAATCAAAAGGATATGCTGTTCGTTCTACCAGATTTCAAATTGACAAAGAGAAATATGCTCGAGATGCAAGGAAGATGATAAATGAAAATTGCAACATAACCTTGTTACGTGAAAAGGTTAATGCAGTCTCTTTTAAAGATGAGTCCTTTGAAATTGTAACGGAACAAGGACAGTATTTACTTTGCAAAAAATTAATTGTGACTGCAGGAACATTTCTTGGTGGAAAGTTGCATATTGGTACAGAAATAAGCTTTGGCGGAAACTATGGTGTATCGGCATCACACTCTCTTGAAAAAATTTTTGGTAAATCTGGGCCACTTTTAGGTAGATTTAAAACTGGAACACCCGCACGAATTTTTAAAGATAGTATCGACTATACTTCAATGGATGCCCAAGAGAGCGATCCAAGAAGTAGAAACTTTTCATATTTAAATCCTCCATCAATGAGATATTTGCCACAGGTAAATTGCTATCTTGCTAGAACAAATAGTAATACATTATCGATAATAAGAAACAGCAAGGATCGCTCACCTCTTTTTAATGGGCAAATTGCAGGTGTTGGGCCACGCTATTGTCCTAGCATAGAAGATAAGGCCTATAGATACCCAGATAGAGACATACATCATGTCTTTTTAGAGCCAGAGGGACTCGATTTGGATACATACTATCCAAATGGACTTAGTACAAGTCTTCCAAAAGATGTTCAATTGGCATTTTTAAGATCCATTAGAGGTTTAGAGAAAGCAGAGATTAGGCATTATGGATATGCTGTTGAGTATGATGTAGTAGATAGCTCAAAGCTAAATCATACGTTAGAGTGTAAGGAGTTTAACGGGCTATATTTTGCAGGACAAGTAAATGGCACGTCTGGATATGAAGAGGCCGCAGCACAAGGGGTTGTTGCAGGCATAAATGCTGCTTGTAGTTTACTTGGAATGCCTGAGATTATTTTTAATCGTGATGAAAGCTATATTGGTGTTCTTATCGATGATTTGGTATCTTCAAAACGTGATGAACCGTATAGATTATTTACCGCACGTAGTGAGAATAGACTTTATATTCGAGAAGATAATACGATTGATCGTATTTATCATCTAAGAAAACTTATTGGTGCAAAATCAGAGCTAGACTTTTTTTGTGAAAAATATCTGGAAGAAGTTAATATTTTAGAGTCACTTTGCAGTGGACTAAAATTAGATCAAGTTCTAAAAGCACCTCAAAATGATCCCGTTTTAGAGCTTAAAAAAGTTCTTTTAGATAAAAAAGTGGAATTTTTAGAGGATTCAATAAACGCTGTTGCAATTAAAATTAAATATTCTGGCTATATTGATCAGGTCAAAAATGAGCTAGAGAAGTTTAAAAAGTTATATCGCAAGCACATATCATGGCAGGATCTTTCGGTATCGCAAAATATATCATTTGAATGCCGCCAACGCATTATAAGATACCGTCCGCGGACATTTTTAGAGCTAAAAGAAATAGAAGGAATTAGGCCAGCAACTTTGGCATATGTGGCAGGTAATTGTCTATGAAGCAAGAGATAATAGAAAAACTACAGAATTTTACAAAAGATTATCTAAGAGTATTAGAAGAGGAATTTGAAGGTCTTAATCTTACAAGAATTACATCATATGATGATTTTTATAGCAAACAAGCATTAGATTCTGTTTTGCCAGCAATGGATTCAAAGCTCTTTTCTGAGTTATTTGCAGAAAAGAATATTATTGTTGATGTTGGTTTTGGAGGCGGATTTCCAATCTTACCTCTGGCGTTAATTTATCCAAATAAGGGGTTTATCGGTATTGATGCACGTGAAAAGAAAGTAAATGCAGTAAGAAAAATAGCATATCTTTTAGGTATAAAGAATGTGGCCTTTTTCCATCTAAGAATTGAGGATCTTTTGGTTGATATGGACGCTGTTATTACGTTTAAAGCAGTTGGAGAAATTTCTGAATTTCTACCAATGATAAGATTTATCGAAGAGAAAAAGATCGCGGCCATTTTTTATAAGGGGCCTAATGTTGAAGAAAAAGAGCGTTTGTATCAAGGCAACTGTTGGGAGTTAAGCGAAAGGGTTGATATAAAAATACCAGGACAAGATGGACGCACCTTGCTTTCATACAAATGTAAGAATGTTCCACGTGGAACATCAAATAAAAAGCTTGTCAAACTTTCAGAAATGTATTTAAAATCGGGTCTCGTAAAAATAATTGGAGGGTAAAGTTATGGCACGAATTATAGCCATGGCAAATCAAAAAGGTGGAGTTGGAAAAACAACTTCTTCAATAAATCTAGCTGCTTGTCTTGCCGCAGCCGAAAAGAAGACTCTTCTTTTAGATTTAGATCCTCAGGGAAATGCAAGTGTCGGCGTAGGTCTTGACGCTGCGAGTTATGGCGGTTCTAACATCTATCATGCAATTATTGGCAAAGTAGAGATGGAAAATACAATTTATAAAACAGAGTTGCCATTTTTAGATGTTTGTCCTTCTGATAATAATTTGGTTGGCGCAGAAATCGAACTTGTTAGTGTTATTGCAAGAGAAGTTAGATTAAAAAATGCAATAGAACAAATCAAAGATCGCTATGATTATGTTATCATTGACTGTCCGCCATCTCTTGGACTTTTGACAGTAAATGCTTTTAGTGCTGCAGAATCTTTTATTGTGCCTTTGCAGACAGAGTTTTTTGCAATGGAAGGATTGGCCCAGCTCCTTAATACGATAAAATTAATTAAACAATCTCTTAATCCAAGAATTGAAATGGATGGAATTTTATTAACCATGTACGATGCCAGAAATAATCTTCATAAACAAGTTGCAGATGAAATCAAGAATCATTTCAAAGAAAAAGTTTTTGAAACAGTAATTCCAAGAAATGTAAAATTATCAGAGTGCCCAAGCCATGGTAAGCCAATTATTTTGTATGATATAGAATCAAAAGGTGCTGTTGCATATTTTGCTTTGGCAAGAGAGATTTTCCAACGAGAAAGGGCCAGAGAAATTGCTTCAGAATCAATGAGTTTGGCAGCGTTTCATAATACTAATACAAAAGAAAATTTGGAACAGCATATTTTTTAATTAGATTTAGGGAGAGATGGTTATGAAAAAATTCGCATTAGGTAAAGGAATTGCATCACTAATACAAGAGACTCCAAATGCTGTTATAGCAAAAGGTTTTGATGAACAAGTAATGACTAAAGATGAGGGGAAGTTAGCTGCACGCACACTAGATGCTGGACCTGCACTAATAGACATTTTATCTATTAAAACTAATCCAAATCAACCAAGAAAAATTTTTAAAGAAAGAGAGTTAGAAGAGTTAGCAAATTCAATAAAGGAAAATGGAATTATTCAGCCTTTAATTGTTGCAAAAACAAATGAAGGATTTGAACTCGTTGCGGGAGAAAGAAGGCTTCGGGCGGCCAAAAGAGCTGGTCTTGAAAAAGTTCCTGTCGTTATAAAGTATGTAACAGATAAAGAAAAAATGGTAATGGCAATAATTGAAAACATTCAAAGATCTGATTTGAATTGTATTGAGGAGGCCCTTGCATATTACCAATTGATGGAAGATTTTAAATTAACCCAAGAAGAAGTTGCAAAAAAACTTGGAAAAGAGAGATCTTCTGTTGCCAATTATTTGCGTGTTTTAAAATTACCAAGACCTGTAATTGAACTTTTAAAAGAAGAAATTTTAACATTTGGCCATGCCAAACTTTTAGCATCTGCAAAAGATATAGAAGAGACAATTAGATTTGCCAATATGGCAGCATCAAAAAATTTGACAGTACGAGAGTTAGAAGAATTGATGAAGAAATCAAATGCATCTACAAGGTCACAAAGCAGGAAAAATAATTTTTTTGATGAAAAACTTGATCAGTTAAAATCAAAATTAGAGCAACAAACAGGTTTTCATTTTTCTATTGTTTCTAAAAATAATGGGTCAGGTAATTTTGTTATAAAATTTAACAATGAGGCCGAGTTTAATGATATTTTTGAATATCTTGCAAGACCTAGATAGTCTGTATATTCTTAAAGTCAAAGGAAATTGATTATGGCATCTGGTAAGGGTGAAATTTCTGCAGTAATTGAGGAAGGGTGCAAGTTTGAAGGAAATCTTTCTTTTAATGGTATTGCTAGAATTGCAGGTATTGTAAATGGGAGTATTTTTTCCAATGATACTGTCATAATATCTGAGGGTGCTGTTGTTAATGCAGACATAAATGCAAATATTGTCATGATATCAGGAATTGTAAAAGGTAATGTTCGTGCAAGTTCTAGAGTTGAGATCATAAAGCCGGCTCGTTTTGAAGGAATTATTACAACCCCTAGCCTTGTGGTGGAAGATGGTGTTATTTTTCACGGAACAACAAAAATGAAAAACAGAAATACTCAAGAATAGAAAAAGAGCGGTCCTATAGGGGCATGTTTATAAACAGGATGTTTTGTGTGCCGAAGAGCACAGGATGTGCAAGAGTCGGCGATAATTTTGAATAGTCGGAAAAAAAATCCAATCAAGAAAAAAGTTTAATCTCGTTCTATAATAAAAGTAGAACATATGAAGTTGATTAAAAGTTTTACAATTCTTGGTGTGGCTATTTTACTTGTTTTGCTTGCGCAAAACAGAGTTAATAATTTATATAATAACAAAGTTGTAATAAATTTTAACTCAATTTTAATCTTGGCATCCTCGATCAACACGCATTTCCCAGATGTCTCCGATTTTAAAATAAAAGATGATTTTTCAATAATCAAAAGAGAAAATAAAATATCTGGTGTAAAAAAATTAAATTCTTTAATTTTTTATAATAGTCAGCGACACAAAGATATAAATCCTTTAACCTACACTACAAAAATAAATTCTGACATTGTAATAGAAGATAGTTTGAGCTTTGGACCTTCTAGCGATTCGTTAGAAAAATGGCCACAAGATTTTAAACCACATTATATAGATGGTAATTTTGATCTAGATTTAGTTCTTGCTAATTATTCGATTAGGGATTTTGGAATTCACTACGGACATTTTATAAAGCATGATGTTGTTGCTACAAACAATGTTTCTTTGTTAGAAGAACGTATATTTTCTGGTAAAACTCTTGTTGCTTATTTGGAAGAGATTTCAGATGAAAATAAAAAAGAAAACAATGAGCTAATTGCCGAGAATACTCAAGATATGAATATTCAGCAATTAAGTTCATCAATGGCCGCATCAATAAAAATAGAACCGGTCCAAAGTGGTCCTATAGAACCGACACCAATTTTAGGCCAAGTCCACAAGGAGTCGGTACCTGTGGATATTCAAAGTGAGTATCAAGTTGTTACGGTACAGGATTTGGTAAATGCTCAACTTAAGAATAATCAACTTAAAAATACGAATGAAATTCCTGAAGCATTAGTTAATACGACGTCCGATGTGATATCACCAGCGGTGTCAATGGCAATTCAACGAGAGCTTAAAAATTTGGAACATAATTCAGGACAGATCGTTGATACTCGCCATGTTATGAATACTCATAAAAAAATAAACAAGGGTAAGGCAAGAGACTTTGAGAGAGAGCACTTAGTAAATGGGTCAAAGAGTGGTTTAAAGATTGTCGCCAATGAGTATTCATTATCAAAAGGTGAAAAAGGAGATCTTAGAAATTTTGAAATGAGAGTAGGATACTCACAAAGCGAATATTCAAATGATGGCGGAAGTGGAGTGATAAATATTGAATCCAATATTTCGCATAAATATGGAGTAATTAATGCTGCGATTATAAAAAGTAGTATGTTTCCAACGCGAAGTGAGTTTGTTGTTAAAAAGGATGAGTCACTCGTGGTTAATGTACCACTTTTTGACGAGGAAAGTATAAATGCTTTTCTAGAAAAAGAGCAGATTGATTCATCACTTGGTATTGTATTTTTAGATGCTAGAAACGGTATCGTTGATATGGATGCAGAAGGCGAGCATTCTAAAAAGTTTTTCCTTAATGATTCATTAATGCAGGTCACGATCAATGACGAGTATGAATTTATTATGATTGCAGGACTTGCGTATGGGAATACTGCTCTTAATTTAACAACGATAGATGGTTTAAAAATATCAAAGGTGGTTGGGTTATCGGAGAGAGAAATATATTATATAAATGGACAGTATGAACTCCCTCAAAAACGTGAGGTAGCATTTTTTGAAAAAAATATTTTAAGCAATAAGAGTGTTGAGTTTTTTGTCGATGATCGAAAGATTAAGCAGTATGGTGCTAGAGAAAAAATAAGAGTTGCAGGTGGAAATTATTATACGTTACCAGGCACATCTTTAATCTCCGGAACACGTGAGTATCTGGAAATGTTTCATCAAAATAATCCAATGCTAATTGGTATAGACAATAGTTTGGAAATAGTAGAGGTTCCATCTCAAGAGGTAATGTTTGTTACTCTTGAAAAATTAGGTATACAAAATGGATCATTTGAAGATCGTTGTGTTGTAGAAGTAAAGTATGATTTGGTAGCAACAAACGTTGATGTCTTGGGATATTCTGATGGTGCTCCTATGAATGTTGAAATGTATCATATAGATGAAAATGGATTTGTTACACAGGAGTTAGATGGACAAAGCAGAAGTCGAACTTTTTTAATTGGTGAAGGCTTTGGAGTGTTTAATCTTAAGATCGAATATGCTAATTCTCAAAAAGATTATCTTAATAGTTTTTGTATTCCAAATAACTATATTTTAGAATTGTTATAATTGCTTGATATTCTTTGGAATATTTCTTAAAATAATTATGAAGGAATTTTATAAACTATTGATTAGCTAACCAAGGAGTATTCGGTGATGCAATCAAATGAAGGTGGCACCTGGTTGTCGATTGTTGATTATTCAAAATATAGAGGTATCTCTATTTCAACAATTAGAAGATACATTAAAGGTAATCTCGTAAAGCATAGAATGGAGAACGGGAAGTTCTTTATTTTTGCGTCGAACGAAAAGCTAGAAGAACGTTCAATAGGGTCTACCGAAAGAGAGCTTTTGGAAATGAAGCTTGAAAATGAACGCTTAAAAAGAGAATTGATAGATTTAAAACAGGATCTGGTTGATCTAAAAATGCTTGTACAAACCTATGAAAGAAATAGTAGTACAATAAAAAGTACAGAAACATTACTCCCTGAAATTCCTGCTATTTAAAAATGTAGATTATAATACCTGGAGAAAATCTTGGGGAAAAATATTATTTTTATCCTGATATTTATTTTATTTTCTGCTGCTGTAATTGCTGATGTAGCAAGACCGAGTATGAGAAAGTGCATGCTTTTACCTGTGACAGATCATGTTGGTGGGGCAATTGCTTTTAAGGTTTTTCAAGAGGTCGAATATTATTTAAAAGAAGCAACATGGTGTAAGTATCGCAGCAATTCTGAGGTTATTAATATCTTAGGGAATTATAAAAATAATTTAAATGCGTATCTTGAAAATAAACAAGTACTGCAGACAATCGCCGAAAAAGTTGATGCAGGAACACTGATAAAAATAAATGTTTCTGGCCCTGTTGGAAAAACAGAAATAGAAACGATTGTTTATGGTGATGCAGGAGACGAAGTATATTTGCGAGAAAAAATTGTATTAGACACAGATGAAATTGTTGTTGTTGTGCAAACAGTAAAGAATTGGCTAGAGGTTTATGAGAGAACGATTCCATATGATGCAAGAATTACAGGCGTACTACAAGATCAATTCACATGTGATGTTGATAAAGAAGCAACAAAAGGATTAATTAACAGTCCTGTTATTGTAGTTAGAGCAGATAAGAGAAAAAAACATCCGCTATTAAAAGAAGTTGTTGATTGGGAAGTTAAAAAAATTGGTGATGGAAAAATTTTTCATGTTTCATCTGCAATGGTACAAGGAAAAATAATTGGATATGAAGATCCTAAAAATAAAATGAAAATTGGTGATTGGATAAGAGTAATAAAATCTAAAGAGCCGGAACAAGATATAAAAATGCAGTATCCAGAACTACAAGAGCAAGATTTTGGAAAACTAGGAAATGTAGGAATATTTTTTAATTTTGGAAAAGGTAGCGCATCTTCAAATCCTGAAGGAAGAGAAATAAAAAAGATTTCTGGAAAAACTATTGGTATTGATCTCTCGACAGAATTGTGGGCAACAAGAAATTATTGGATGGGTTTTGATTACACAAGGAAAGTTGCTTACTATAAAAGCGATACAGGAACAATTGAGAACAAGGATAATGTTACAACAGTTAATAACTATAAGTTAAAATTTGCCTATAAATTTTTACCGCTTGGATTTTTCTTTGGCCCTCAAATAGATACATACTTAGGATATGCAAAATTTTCACACGGTCTTGAAACTAGTGTTTCAGATGGATTTACCGATTTTTCGTTTGCAGGACTTTTAGGGGGGGTTCGGGGCAGTATGCCTTTTAGGAACGTATATCGATTTTATTCTACATTAGAGCTGATGCCATGGTCTAAATATAAAGAAGAAGTTCAGTTGTATGGAAACAAGGCGTCGACTTCAACATATCATATAAATGGTGGTATGCAGTATTTATTCAGCACAAGATTTTGCGTTGATTTATCTTTAGGGCATACGTCAAACAAAGCAACTTTTGAGTATGAAGGACCCGTTACAAAGCAAATTCGATTTAAAGATAGCTACGCAAAGTTTGGAACAATCTATCAATTCTAAGTTTGAATAATTTTTTTGTGAGGTATAAAAAATGTCTAGAGAAAAAGATCTAGAAGAATTAATTAAATATCATAAGGCGTTGTACTATCAAGGACGTCCAGAAATCACCGATAGTGAATACGATCAACTAGAAGACGAATTAAAATCAATAAACCCCGAAAACCCAATTTTGTCTATTGTTGGAAGTCTTAGCTCATTTGGAGAAAAGATACGACATGACAAAAAAATGCTTTCGCTTGAAAAAACATATTCAAGGGAGGAGCTATTAAAATGGATTGGTGATAAAGATGTTCTGAGTATGCACAAATTAGATGGGGTTAGTTGTTCAATAATTTTTAAAGATAATAAACTTATATTGGCCAAAACAAGAGGAGATGGAGAAGAAGGGGAGAATATTAAATCTAAAATAGTGTGGATGAAGTCGATACCTCAAAAAATTTATACTTCACAAGAGGTTGAGGTTCGAGGAGAGATGTATTGTACTTTAGAAAATTTTATCATGCTAAAAAAAGAGATGGAGGCAATTGGACTTTCCTCACCCACATCTCAAAGAAATATCGTTGCAGGCCTTATGGGCCGTAAAGAAAATCTTGAACTTTGCAGATATATTAATTTTAAAGCATTTGATCTGATTTCATCAGACCGCAGTATAAAAACAGAGGAAGATAAATTTCTAACTTTAAAAAAATATGGATTTGATATTCCCGAATATAAATTGCACAAAACAGATCAAACAGTTGATTTCGAGATCGAAAATGCTCGTAGTTTCATTTTAGACGGAGATTATCAAATTGATGGATTGGTTTTTGTATATAATGACTTGCGCTTACACGAAGAGCTAGGAGAGACGGTACATCATCCAAGATATAAAATGGCATATAAGTTTAAGGGTGACACAAAGCAAAGTGAAATTTTAGATATTGAGTGGGGGGTTTCTCGTAATGGAATTTTAACTCCTGTTGCTAATATTGCCCCGACAGAACTTAGTGGCGCTGTTATTAATAGGGTAACGCTTCACAATGCAGGGATTGTCTTGGGACATTGTTTAAAAAAGGGAGATATAATAGAAATTATTCGCTCTGGAGAAGTTATTCCTAAATTTCTAAATGTGATAAAATCTACAGAAGGCGAAGTTGGTATTCCTAAAAACTGTCCGTCTTGTGGAGAGAGTACAACGCTTATTGATATTAGACTTTTTTGTCTGAATAAAAATTGTATTGGAAAAAAAAGTGAAGAAATTTTAAATTATATACAAAAAATTAACATTGAAGATTTAAGTAGCAAAAGACTTCAAGAATTAATGCGAAGTGGCCTAGTTAAAAACATTCCAGACCTATACCGTATAACAAAAAAAGATTTTCTTTTACTTGGTAAAACTCAAGAAATATTGGCAACAAAGCTCTATGAATCAATTCAAAAAAGTAAAAAAACAGATTTAATAACTTTTTTGGTTGCCATTGGAATCAGTCAAGGAGCTTGGAGCAAGTGCGAAAAAATTATTAGAAGTGGATTTAATACGCTAGAAAAAATAAAAAATTTAACAATAGATCAACTTATAACAATCGAAGGATTTGCAGAAAAATCGGCAAAAGATTTTATATCATCCCTTGGTGACAAACAAATATTAATAGATGAACTGCTCGCCGTTGGAGTTGAAGTGAACGATAGTGGTGCGATAATTAAAGATTCAAAAATAACAGGTAAAAAAATTTGTATTACAGGATCTTTGTCGAGACCTAGAAATAAAATCGAACAAGTAATTCAAGAACATGGAGGAATTATTGTAAGTTCTGTATCTAAAGCAACTAATTATCTTCTCACTAATGATAAAGATTCTAATTCTAGTAAATTTAAAAAGGCCCAGGAATTAAAAATTGAAATTCTAACAGAAGAAGAGCTGTTTTCTTTGTTTAACTAACCTGAGTTCGGACTTACTCCGAACTCAGGTTAACTAATGTTTTTCAAAAATTTCCCTGTAAGAGAAACTTTGTTTTTTGAAATCTCTTCTGGCGAACCACATGCAACAATTTCTCCACCCATATCGCCACCACGTGGTCCAAGATCGATGATATAATCTGCAGTTTTTATGACATCTAAATTGTGTTCGATAATAATCATACTATGGCCATTATCAACAAGGCGATGTAGTGCATCTAAAAGTATTTTTATATCATGAAAATGAAGACCAGTTGTTGGCTCATCAAGTACATATAAACAATGTCCTGTTGTGCGCTTGGATAATTCTTTAGCAAGCTTTATTCGTTGCGCCTCCCCACCAGAAAAGGTTGTTGCAGATTGTCCTAGCTTAATGTGTCCAAGGCCTAATGAATTCATCGTATCAAGGACTCTAAAAATTGGTGCTTGATTTTTAAAAAAATCACAAGCCTGTGCGACATCCATATCTAGGACTTGGGCGATAGATTTACCCTTGAACACAACTGAAAGAGTTTCTTTGTTGTATCTGCTCCCACCACACTCATTACAAGTTACAAAAACATCAGGCAGAAAATGCATCTCTATTTTTTTTACACCATTACCTTCACATTCTTCACATCTGCCGCCTTTGACATTAAAACTAAATCTACCTGGACGATATCCTCTAACTTTTGATTCTTGTGTTTGAGCAAAAAGATTTCTGATATCATCAAAAAGTCCGGTATATGTTGCAGGATTAGAATGAGGAGTCCTGCCAATCGGTGATTGATCTAAATCTATAATTTGTCTAATACTATCAATTCCAACAATTGCTTGATAATTATTTCGAGCATAAATAATTTGATTACCTCTTGAGATTTTGGATTTTATTGCAGGAACCAATACATCGTGTACCAATGTTGATTTTCCCGATCCACTAACACCAGTTATACAAACCAACTGATTTAGGGGTATTTCAACGTCTAATTCTTTAAGGTTATTCTCTTTTGCCCCAACAAGCTTAATTTTTCCTGTTGTAGGGTGAATATTTTTTTTGCGATCTAGTGTAACTTTTTTTGATAAGAATTTTCCGGTAATAGATTTGTTGTTAGCGCATATTTTTGCAGGAGTACCTGTTGCAATAACTTCTCCGCCAGATACACCACCAAGTGGGCCCAAATCAATAACATAATCAGCATTTAAAATTGTTTCCTCATCGTGCTCGATGACTAAAACAGTATTTCCAAGATCTCTTAATTTTTTTAAGGTATTAATTAATCTTTCGTTGTCACATTGATGAAGTCCAATACTTGGTTCATCCAAAACATAGATAACTCCGGTAAGTCCGGAACCAATTTGAGTTGCAAGTCTTATTCTTTGACTCTCGCCGCCAGATAAATCCATGGCCGCTCGATTTAAGGTAAGGTAATCAAGACCAACATCGATTAAAAATTTTATTCTAGATTTTATCTCTAAGAGAAGTTTTTCTGCGATGATTTTTTTTTCACCAACGAATTCAACAGATTTGAAATATTCCAGTAACTGTCCGATAGATATCGTACATAAATCCATAATGTGTTTGTCATTTATTCTTGTGGATAGAGCAATAGGGTTTAGTCTTAGACCATGACATGTCGGGCACTCTTTAATATCCATGTATGTTTCTAATTCTTTTTTTATTTTTTCAGAATCGCTTTCAATAAACTTTTTTTCTAGCCACTTAAAAATTCCATTAAAACTTTTCTTAAATTCAAACGTTGAGTTTTCTGACTTAAAAGAAAAATTATACTGTTTTTCACTTCCGTTAAACATTATGTCTATAAATTTTTTAGGAAGTTTTTTTAAAGGGAGGGAGAGATCTACTTTTTCTTGTTCTGCGACATTTAAAAGCATTGGATAAAAGAAAGAATTTTTCTTTGCAAGTGGCCTAATTGCACCATCTATAATGGAAATATTTTCATCTGTAATCATTAGCTCTTTAGAGAAAATTTTACTTTCACCAAGACCGTTACATGTTGTACATGCTCCAAGAGGAGAATTAAATGAAAACAATTTTGGTTCTAAGTCTGGAAACGATTTTCCTGTTTTAGAAGAAATGTTTTTCGAGCTAAAAAAAAGTTCATATTTTGTATCTACTAAAACAATCGCTTGTCCATCTCCAAACAAATATGCCTGTTCTATTGAATCGACAACTCTTTTTTCAATATCAGTTTTTAAAACTATGCGATCAATAATTACTTCAATTTTTAGAGAGGATAAATTTTTTAAATTAATAATATCATCTATTGTCGTTATTTCATTATTACAGCGAAGACGTGACATGCCTAGGGATAGAAATTTTTCTAATTCGTTTTTATCTGATTTTATTGGTGCAAGAATTTGTATTTTGCTTCCACTATCGTATTTTAAAATCTCTTTGCTTGCTTGATGTGGAGTGAATTTTTTAATTTCTATCCCTGTGTCTGGGCAATACAATGTTCCTGCACGAGCAAACAAAATTCTCATATAGTCATAGATTTCAGTAACTGTTCCAACTGTTGATCTAGGATTCTTATTGCTTGTTTTTTGATCAATTGCAATTGCAGGAGATAGTCCTGTAATTGATTCGACATCTGGCGGTTGAAACTGCCCTAAAAATTGACGTGCGTAAGAAGACAAAGATTCGATATACCTTCTTTGTCCTTCAACATAAATGGTGTCAAATGCCAAAGATGATTTTCCGGAACCAGAAGGGCCAGTTATAACAACTAATTTATTTTTTGGAATATCAAGCGAAATATTCTTTAAATTATGTACTCTGGCGTGTGTGATTTTTATTTCATTTTGTTCCATAACTATCTTCTATTGCGATAGCACTTTTTAGTGCATATAATGCTCCATCATAATTAGCGCTATTTTTTCCATATAATTCAAACGCTGTTCCATGATCAACGCTTAACCGAATAAATGGTAGGCCAAGAGTAATATTAAGACCTAAAAACTTATTTCGTTCCTTAAAAACCGAAAGTCCTTGATCGTGATATGCATAGACTAAAAGCTGATCGCTCGAATTTTGGCGATGAATATGCAAGGTGTCTCCGGGAAGAGGTCCCTTAAAAATTAAATCTGGAAATATTTTTTTTAGCTTTTCAATACCTTTTGCAATTTCTAAATCTTCATCTCCTAAAAGACCGTCTTCTCCCGCATGAGGATTAATTCCAGAAAAAACAACCTCTTTTAATTTTGAAATACTCTTCACATAAGACGAAAGAGCTAATGTCATTTTATTTTCAACAAAGTCGGCAGTAATTGCTTTTGACACATCTTTTAAGGGTAGATGGTCGGTAAGTAACAACATCCTTTCATCATTTGCTAAAAACATCATCGATAAATTTGGAGTGTTGTAAAACTTTCTTAAAAATTCAGTGTGGCCAAGCATCTTTTCGTTGTTTAATAATAGCTGATCTTTTGATGTTGGCATTGTTAAAAGAATATCATTTGTTTTAAGGTCACTAATTGCGGCAAGCATTGAGGTTGTTGATTGTGGTAGATTAGAATCTGTATGAATCCAATTTGTATTTAAAAAATTATTATTAATTTTGATAACATTTTTTTTAATAAAGATATTGGATTTTATATCATTTATATTGCAAATAACACTTTCTTTATTTGCGTGAAGCATAAAGCGCGACGCCTCTTTGCTTGTTAAATCTTTAAAAGCATTAAATAATATTTCAAGTGATATGGAGCGTTCATGCCCCTGAGTTATGTGAATCACGGCCGTTAAAAGAAATATTTTATGTAGTGTTTTGTTCTTTCTCTACCAAACCATTGTTCGGAAACAATACGGGAATTTCTTTCAAAAATTTGATCTCTAATTCGATCTTTTTCGGCCAAGAAGAGGTCAGATTCTACAAGATCTTTTTTCTTTATAAAAAAGACGTGGTAGTTGTCATCGATTAAAATTGGACGACTCATTGAACCCTCATCTGTATCTTTTAAAAGATCTCTTAAATCCTGACTCAGACCAGACTCTGTAATATCGCCAAGAGTTGTACTTTCAACGGAAGAAAAATTATCCGGCAAAGAACCACCATTTTGAAAGTTGGTAAATACTGTTTGCATATTTTTTAACATTTCTTTTGTTACTTTGTTTTTTTGAATCGACAAATCAACAAGTACATATTTAAAGGCAAGACTTTTTTTGCCTGTGTATTCACGATAGAAGGTATTTTTTATTTCTTGCTCGGTAATCGAAATTAATGGCACAATAATTTTTGAATGAAAAATATTATACTCAATACTTTCTCTTATAAGTTCAAAGTATTCATCAAATGTCATATTGTTTGATTCTAAAAAAGAGAGCAAGGCCTTTCTGTCCAAGCGTAGTCTTTGTTCCGTATCTTTAATATGTGACTCTACTTGATCATCGCTTACAATAAATCCTTGCTCGGTTAACTTATCTCGAATTATTTTTTTTTGGATAAAAATATCAACAATCTCTCGTTGTGATAATTTATCAGAATAAAAAATTATTGGAGATATATTTTGTCGAGCTTTGAGATTGGTTAGAACTCGATCTATTTGAGATGAAGTTATTACTTCGTTATTAATAACTGTTAATGTTTTATCTAATAACTTTGCACTACATACCGACTGAAAAGATAGGGCAAAAAATAAAACAACAAAAAATTGACTTCTCATTTGAATCACCTTTATTGCGCAAAAATTAGCTTATAATTCAATTTTTTTACAAAGCTGTAATTCTTCAACGCTTGAGAATATAAAACTACTTTAGGAATTTTTTATTAATCTGAACGGCCGCGCCGTTTCTTAGTTCTTTAAAGTAGGCAGCAAGAATAATATCTCTTTTTTGGTCATACACAACTTTTTTATAAAACGGCATATCGATTTCTTTTACATTCTTTATCGCAATAACTTTAACAATATGATATCCAAACTGAGATCGCACTGGCGGAGTAATATGATTTATAGATTTACCCTTGATTGCTCTAAATACTTCTGGTGGTAGTCTGACTGCTGGCTGAAATCCCAGATCTCCTCCACTGTTTGCAGCACTGCTTTGAGAATACTTCGCTGCTAAATCCGAAAAGTTTTCTGGATTTTTTTGTAAACTTTTATAAATTTTCATCGCCTGTTCAAGTGCTTCTTTTGCCTCTTCAGGTTCTGGAGTTGCGCGAACTCTTAATAAAATGTGAGCTACACGATATTCTTGGTTTTGTTTATAGTAGTCATGCACCTCTTTGTCTGTGACTTCAATTTTTTGTAATTTTGACTCAAGATCATGAGAAATTTGGGCATGATATAAAACATCTTCCATTTTTGTGACAACAACAGGATCTTTATCTCGTCCTTGTTGTTTTGCACGTCCAATTCCAATAATACGATTTATCATATCATCTAAAACTTTTTCCTTTGTAACTTCTTTATCCGAAACAAAAAGAAGATTTTGTCTGTAGTTTTCTTCCCACATGGACATGGTTATTTTTTCACCATTAACAGTTGCAACAACCTCATCTTTAACAATATCGCTAGCACTTTTTTTTGTACCATC
This sequence comes from uncultured Bacteriovoracaceae bacterium, assembly GCA_964497525.1. Classification (GTDB taxonomy): domain Bacteria; phylum Bdellovibrionota; class Bacteriovoracia; order Bacteriovoracales; family Bacteriovoracaceae; genus CAZCDT01. The sequence goes on along the minus strand of CAZCDT010000001.1, from coordinate 26,975 downwards.
TTGTGCCATGATGTAATTTGGTAGAATAATAGTAAAAATTAGGGCCGTAATAGTCATTAAGAGTTTTAGCTTCATGGAATATTCTCCATATAAAAAATGGGTTCTATTAAATAAAAATGTTCTAATAAAAACGCTAGCATGGAAGTAGTTGGGCGGCAATATCTTTTGAGAATTTTAAGAAATCATCTTTATCAATAAACTTTTTGGCCGTATAGGTCACGGAGTAATCTGGAGAAAATTGGTATAGTTTTGGCCGGCCCATAAATATTTCAATAATTTTATTCCTTAAAGAATGATTTTTTTCAAGAATTTGTTGAGAGAACTTTATATAGATATTATTGCCAGAAACTTTAAGAGAATCAATTCCATATGGAGATAAGTTAATCCGTGTTTCTAAAACAAGGTAGAGATTTTTTAGCTCTTTTGGGGGGGGGCCATATATATCCTCTAATTCTTGTATTTGAGTGTTTAGGTGATCAAGTTGCGAGGTGTTTGATAGTTTTTTGTATGTTTTAAGACGAATTGCTTGATCTGATATGTATGATGCGGGAATAAATGCTGGAAAAGGAACAGAAATCTCAATATCGATTTTCTTTGAGATAACTTTTCCTTTTAATTCGTGAATTGCCTCTTCTAAAAGTTGCATATAAAGTTCAAGTCCAATTGCCTCAATATGTCCGGATTGTGTGCTTCCAAGAATGTCTCCGGCCCCTCTAATTTCTAAATCAGAAGAGGCTATTGAAAAGCCTGAACCAATGTCGGAATATAGTTGTAGTGACTTTAGACGCGCTTCTGCAGTAATTGAAAGATTTTTATCAAAAGGAATTATAAAGTATGCATAGGCTTTTTTATCAGAGCGACCAATTCTTCCGCGTAATTGATGAAGCTGTGATAATCCAAATGTATCTGCGCGATTTATAATCATGGTATTTGCACTGGGGATATCAATTCCAGACTCGATAATTGTTGTGGCAATCAAAACATTAAAATCGCCACGATAGAATTGTGCCATTCTTTTTTCGAGTTCTCTTTCTGGAAGCTGGCCGTGGCCAATTAATATTTTTGCAGCAGGAACAAGTTCATTAATTCTTGCTGCAATTTCATCGATATTTTGTACACGGTTATGTACAAAATATACTTGACCACCTCTTGCAAGTTCTTTTTCTATGGCGGTCTTGATAGTATAATCATCGTCTTTAATGACGTAAGATTTAATAGATTGTCTGTTTGGTGGAGCGGTTTGAATCAGTGAAAGATCGCGAATCCCTAAAAATGCCAACTGTAGAGTTCTTGGAATTGGTGTTGCAGACATTGATAAAAAATCAACGCTTTCTTTCATGAGTTTAAATTTTTCTTTGTGTGCCACTCCAAATCGTTGTTCTTCATCAACAATAACAAGGCCTAAATCCATAAACTTTATATTATCTGATAGTATTTTATGTGTTCCAATTAAAATATCTATTTTACCTGTAGCAACTTTTTGAAAAATATCTTTACATTCTTTTATTGTTTTAAAACGAGAAACATATTCTATTACAACAGGAAATCCTTTAAATCTGGAAATAAATGAATTGTAGTGTTGCATCGCTAAAATGGTTGTTGGAACCAATATTGCAACCTGCTTTTGATCCAGTACCGCCTTGTACGCTGCCCTCATTGCAACTTCTGTTTTTCCAAAACCAACATCACCACAAACCAGATGATCCATTGGTTTTTCTTTTTGCATATCATCAATTACATTATTAATTGCTGTCTGTTGGTCTTTTGTTTCTTCAAACGGAAAAGCTAGTTCAAAATCCTTAAAATAGTGATCTGGTGGAGAAAATGCATAGGCCTTAGATGTTTCTCTTTTTGCCTGCAGTTCGATAAGACTAAATGCTAGCTCTTTTGCTGACGCTTTGGCCCGGGCCTTTGCTGTTTCAAATTTAGATGATCTTAGATCTGAAACAGTTAAACTTGCGATAGAATCGGCGTGTTTTTGGACAAGATTCATTTTATATACTGGGACGTATATTTTATCGCCACCAGCATACTCAATTACAAGGTAATCGCTTTTTGAATCATTAAGAGAAATTGATTCAAGTCCTAAGTATTTACCAATTCCATGGGTTCGATGAACAACAAAATCTCCATGTTTAAGTGATGCAAGTTGTTCTGCAAACAGATCGACAGAAAAATTTTGACTGTGCTTTTTTGTTTTGACTTTCTTATTTGTAAAAATATCTGCTTCAGAAAGAACTAAAAGTTTTTCTAGAGGATAATAAAAACCTGCAGGGATTTGGAGTGTTTCAAAATAAACGCGTTTTAATGTTGAGCTTGAAAAATTGGCGGACTCTATTAGAAAATTTATTTCATTTTTTGAGCTATCGTTAGCAGCACAAAAAATAATCTTGCCAGAAGATTCAAACTCTTGCCTTAAAAAAGCAAAAAGCTCTTTGGTTTGATCATATCGGCTTGTTGAAAGGTTGATGTGCCGAGCAATATATGTGGTGGCCTTTTCAATTTTTAAGGGAATGTTGTTTGCGAAATCATTTTCCTCTGATGAGAAAAGATTTACGTGATTAATTTTTATTTTTTTAAAAATGGAAATATCTTTTTCCCATGATTCAGAATAAAGTTTATCTGGTGATGGTAAGATGCTTGGGTGTTCACAATCCTTTTGGGAAATAAAAAATTCATTAAGTAGTGATTCGTAAAGATCAACCCAGTTTCTTTCGGATTTTATTTCATCAAGCAGCATAAGTGTTGCTGAGATGGGCCGAAGAAAATCCAAAATTGTTGCAGGGGTTTTAAAAAAAAGAGGGGCAAAAATAGGGTAGTTTTCAAAAAGGTTTTGTTCGTTTAAGGTTGCAAAAATATTTTGTCTAAGGTGATACTTTTTTTTATGTGCCGTTTGAGGCATTGGTAGGTTATTACGAAGTATAACCCTAAAGCTATCTTGAGCGAAAATACGTGGTGCAGGCATTATTGTAAGAGATTCTATTATCTGATTTTTTATGCTTCGTTGCGTGTTTTTGTCGATAGGATTAATTGTTTCAATCAAATCATCAAAATAGGTTAGGCGCACAGGATTTGTAGAAATTGGAAAGATATCTAGTATACCTCCTTTTAAAACAAAGGTTCCTGGCTCTTCAACGCTGGTTGCAGGAATATAACCAAGCCCAACTAGCTTTTTTGTTAAGTCGTGTGGCGAAATGATATCTTCTTTTCTTATCGTAAAATTATTATTTAAGAAAAAATCGACAGGCGGAACTTTTAAATGTAGCGCATCGACCGATGTTATTATAATCCACGGCCGATTAGGGTATTCGGTTATTTTTGCAAGAGTATATAATCGTTTTAGAAAAGAGTTTTCTGATGTCTGACTGCTAGAGTATGGGGACATGTCTAGTCCTGGATACCATAGAACATGTTCTGGAAACTGTTTAGAAGTTATTGCAAACCATTCATCAGCAGTATCCGAATCTTGGTAAACCAAAACTAGTGGGGCGATATTGGTATTTTGGGCCCAAATTTTCTTTGCAAAATTTATGAAAAAAAATGGCCACTCATTTTGCTCTACTCCAGAAATGAGCAAATTCCGAGACGAGGAGTGTTGCCAGCTTACAATTTTGGCAAATAGCGACTCTAAATAATCCATTATTATGCGAACCTTTTAAGGTAAAGTACCTGCAAGTAAGAATACATCTATCTTTGCTGGGAGTCTATTCGTTTGCTTGAAAAGAGATATGTTTGGAGTATACTTGTATAGTATAAAAAATTATAAATTTATTGAGTGGAGACAGATAAGGTGAATTTTTTTGTTTTACTAGGCGGACTATTTCTCTGCTTTTGCCTAATACTTTTTTTTTGGATAAAAAAAACCAAAAAAGAAGAAGTAGGGGGTGATAAAACAGAGAGGTCTTTCGATTCTCGATTCTTTTTTAATATGGATAAGTCCATTTTTTTGATATTTTTAATCATTTTTTTACTAATGCCAATTTCGTGGCTTGTGCTGCTTCTGCGAGAGGAGCTGATTGCTATAAGTATTTTTCTTGTTGGTTTTTTGGGTATTATTTGTTTTGCTCTTATTATTGTGCTTGTTATAGGTTATAAACGACCTGTAAAAAGGTTGCGGTAATGAATATTTCGTCGCTAGAAGTTGTCAATAAAGAAGTTTATTTTTTACTTCATCTATTCCTAGTTGCAAATGCTATTTTTTATATCGATAGACGGTTGGGGTTTATTCCGAATACAGAAAAAAATCCAATTACATTAATATTTACAAAAATGTTTCGTGCGGATGAAAAAAAAATGTATGCAGGAAGTCTTTCTCTTATTTTTGGTTATACCACATTAGTGTGGGTGTTTATAGCATCAATGCCTTTTTTATTTAACAAATCTACTCATTTTGTCTTTTTTATATATCCACTGTTTTTAATTACTGGTGCCATCTTGTATAGCTTCTATGTAGGAAGTTTTAATTCTTCATTTGATTTATGGGAAATTGAGGTTAGAAAAAAAATATTGTTTTTTGTTCCTGTTTTTTTGTTTGCTAATTTGTCTCTTGGAATATTTCAAGATAGCTTATTAAAAATAGAATCAAATATTACTCCACCGGCATTAATGTTTGTTGGTTCAATAATAATTGTGGTGGGGACCATTTTTTTATTGAGGTCATATCCATTTAATCTTGTTGATACAGAAAGAAATTATCTTAAAGAAAAATTTTTCCTACCGGCAAAATTTTTAAAACTACTTTTTGATTCTGTTGCATGGACGGCCCTAGTTTTTGTTTTGACTAATGGATCTTATATTTTTACAGATTATTTTAAGAGTTGGCCTGCTCGCATTGTTTTAGTGATTGGAGTGTATTTTTCTATTTCACTGCTTCGCTTTTCGATTGGAAGATTTCGACTATCTAGAAACTCTTTTTTGTTTTTACCGTGGTTGATATTAATTATAAATTGGGTGATTGTTTTTTTGTTTTTCTATTTGGGGGATCGCCTGTGAATATTGAACTTGCATGTTTTTTGTTTGTTATATTTGGTGCAGTCATTTTTTTACTGAGCAATCGTACTATTATATCATCTCTTGGGGTGATGTTGATTTTGGGGTCTTTGTTTTATGTTGCAACAATAAATCATTTTGTTTACGCAGAAATATCACTTTTAATTCACTTTATTATTTTTTTCCTTTGGATAATGGTCCTGCTTCGTCCATATTTTTCTAATAAAAAAATAACCTACAACGAATCGTGTATAAAAAGAAAAACAATGTTTTGGGTGACGCTTAGTTTTGCTATTTTAATTTCTTGTATTGTAGTGTTTGAGCATTTTAAGGAAATTGAATTTCAAGAAAGCATGGTGATAAAGGCCCGTTTTGTTTTTTTAAGTCAGCTTGCGGCAGAGAATGGTTTTTTGATCTGGTTTGTTACTATCTCTACAATTCTGGTTTTTTTATCGTCTATGATCTTTTTAACAATAAATAAAGAGGTGGCAGATGAATGAACTTTTTATTTCTTTCTTTTTGTTGGCCATAGCAACAGTCTCTTTTTTTGTTGTACAAAGAAATATCGCCTTCAAGCTGATGTCGATGATATTGATGCTTTTAGGTTGTATGTTTTTACTGTTTTTTATGTCAAGAATTAAGGGTTGTTTGGTTGTTGATTTATTGTTTGCCATGATACCGATAATTATATTGTTTGAACTTATACTTGGATATGCACTAATGGTTTTTTTTAGAGAAAAAATAGATGGTGAACAATGATGAAAGATAATTTTTATTATTTATTACCATTTCTTACATTATTTTTTGTATTCTTAATTGTTTTGTGTTTAAAATTTTTTACAGGTGTTAAAGGAATTGTTTATAAAAGCATGCTTTTTGTAGACCTGTTGATGATCTTTTTGCTGCCGTTTATGAAACATGCAAAAATTGGAGAGATGTTATACCTTTCTTCTATTGGTATGAAATTCTCTATTTCTATTTTTGCTATGCACCTTATGTCTTTACTGATTATTAAAGACGAAAAACAAAATCATTTACCAGCAGTGCTGCTGGGATTAATTATGAGTTTTTTTGTTCTGATGGCAGTATCTTCTTTGAATTGGATTTTGTTTCTACTCTCAACCTCGTTAATATACATTTTTGGTATCATGTCTCTTTCTTTGGCAGCAAATAAAACAACATTTGCTGAAGTTTTTAATTTCTATCAGGAACGATTACTTGTTGTTGCATTAATTATTCTGTCTGCTGGTTCACTGGCAGTGGCACATCAAAGTCTTATAATTGGGGATGTTAATACTATCGATTTCGGGCTCCAGCGAATAGGAATTGTACTTTTATTTTTAGTTTTGATTATGACTGCACAGTTTTATCCATTTTCGTTGCTATTTAAAAATATGACTCGAGTTGAGGGAAGTACGATCTATCATTTTTTGGCAAACATTTTTAGAGCGGCAATTATCATTGCAATTTTGACTCCGCTAACAAAAGAGCTGGATCTAGTTTCTAGAGACGATCGACAGGTTTGGAATTTTATCTTTGTGGTCTTATCTATTGGTTCGATATATTACGGTAATATTAGGGCCGTCGTTGAAGATAAAATTTCATCAATTCCAGAGTATGGATGGCATGAAACAATATCTTTAATCCTTTTGTCTCTACTTGTTGGAGGAATGCAAAGCGTAGAAGTTGCGGTTTGGGCAGTTGTGTTTTTTAGCTTTGGAAATATTCTTTGGTCATATCTGGGTGTCAAATATCACTCTTCTTTAATGCTTGGAAATATTAATTTTGTAGCAATGTTAAAAGATCATAAATGGCCATCTTATATATTTGTCTTTTTAATGTTTTCGATCGCCGGATTTCCAGGACTAACAAGTTTTGCAATTAAATTTTTTATGATTAGAGAGTTATTTGGGCACTCGATGAATTGGCAGGGATATGCAGTATTAGTTGGATTTGGTGTTGGAGCAGTCTTTTATATACGGTCAATTTCTCAAGTTTTACGACCAGTAGTGAATAAAAAAAATATAACAATAAAGAATGTGTTTTATAGTTATAAAGAAAGATTGTTCTTGGTTTTATCTCTTTTAATATTGAGTAGCGGTGGCGTTATGTTTTTGCTTTGGGGACCAAAATAATTATGAGTGGGAAATATCAAATAAAGTTAAAAAACGAAAAAGTGATAGGTCCTTTTGTAATAAGCAAGGTTGGAGAGCTATTTTTAGATAAAAAAATTACTAAAGATGATCTTTATTCTTTTTATCCAGATATTGCATGGAAAAAAAGTGAAGAATTTGTAGAGATAAGAAAGTTGTTTCAAAACATTGAACAAAAAATTATTACAAGAAATGATCTAGAAATGGGAAAGAAAGAATCGGAAACCCTTGTAAATATATCGCTTGGTGTTATCAATGAATCACATAGTCCCCAAGAGTATACAAAAGAGACAGAGTTAAAGACACTTCAGGCCTTTGAATTTAGTGAGGAACAAACAAGACAGACAGATAGTGGTAATCAAACAAAGACGATGCCAGAAGATGCAACGGTTATACGTGGAAAAATTGAAGATGTTCATAAAGATTTAGATAAAACAATAATTCGCCCCAGGGTGTATGAAGCACAAGAAAATAAGTTAGAGAATAGTGAAGCCGAAAATAGTATTAAAAATGATGCATTAGATATTGAGGACAACAAAGAGATTGAAACACAAACAAGTGCTGTTGTTTGTGATGCAAAAACAGAAATGATAAATTTGGCCACCGTTTTACCAGAAATAAGTAATGAGGCCCAAAGGGCCGAGATTGAAGAAAATTTCTCGAAACAAAAGGAAGAATACAAAGAGGACGAAATTCGGCCGGAAAGATTAGAAAAAGATCTTACTACCGTAAAAAATACTCCTTTTAAGAAAAAAGGAATGAAACCAATAGTTGCCCTTTGTTTTATTGCTGCTTTTTGGATGATCTTTTTTGATGATGATAATATGTCCAAAGGTGGAGCGGATTTAGCGTTACCTGATATTTCTATTCCCGCAGTAGAGGATGTAGAAAACAAAGAAGATGCAAAAAGGTTTTTTGATCAGGCGATGCCATATCTTCAAAGGTATGATTATTCTAGCAAAGTAATGGCCGCATCTTTATTAAAAAAATCACTGGAAAAATCATTTAGACAAAATAGAGCATTAGGGTATCTTATCAAAGTATATGCAGAACTTTTGCCAGATACAACAGATAAGTCAAAGGCCGTATTGACGATTTCTAAATTAATTGATTTGTCGCGAGGCTCTGTTGCATCTGACCTACAAACATCCTTAGGTGTTGCAATTTACTATTATCACTTACAAAAATATCAAACTGCAACCGATGTACTGGATCGTTACTTGAGATATGAAGATGAAGATGCGGCAAGTAAAGGTGTGGCAAGAGCAAAACTTTCATCAGAGCTATTATCTTATATGGCATTAATTGCTTTGAATGCAGGTGATTTAACCACGGGCAAGAAGGCCTTAGACAAACTGTCTAATGCACCAGAAGATAAACCACTTATTTCATATTTTGCAAAAGTTTCGTTTGATCGCTATACAGAATCTGCGGGAAAGGCATATATAACATTAAAAAATGCATTAGATATTTTTCCGGAGTCAGTTGTTTTGCTTCTTTTTGATGCAGAGTTTGCCCTGGAAAAAGAAGATTTTCGAGGATTGGAAAAAACATTAAAAAAAATTAGAAAAATTGGATTTGAAAAGTCTCCCATATATTATGCTAGATATTTAGAGTTTTTGGGGATGTTGCAAGCAAAAAAAAATGATTTAAAGGGTGCTTTAACCTCCTTTAAAACCGCACTAAAGATTCGAGAATCCGATGAACTTAGATCAAAGTTTGCAAGTCTTGAGACCGGAGGGGTTGCTGCGGTAGATAAATTAATAAACGAGAGCAAAATTATTAGATTGATGTCTGATGCAAAGGTTGATGTTCATGAAAATCGCAAACATGAGGCAATGACAAAGGCACTACTTGCTGTAGATCTTGATGATAGATATATACCGGCTCAACTTTTTTTGGCCAATATGCAAATAAAAAATGGATTTTTTAAAGAAAGCATTTTAACGCTAGAAAGAATTAGCCGTCTTGCCGGATCAAATCCGAGAGTGCTTTTAGCACTAGCAAATGCCTATGTTGAAAGCTATCGATTTGAAGATGCTGAGAAGACTTTAAATTTAGCAGCAACAATAGATGGTGTTGTTTCTTCGCATTTGTATGCATCGGTAAGAGGAAGGCTTTTTGAAAAAACAAACAATCTTGTTTTGGCAATTCGCTGGCTAAATTCTAGTATAAAGCGAAATCCAATAAATGATGCAGATCTATTTTTGTTAGCAAAAATATTTATAAAAATTAGACAATACGACCGTTGTAAAAAAGTACTTCTAGAAGCGATTAATCTTGATCCTCAAAATATGGAATATCGAGGACTGTTTGCGAAAATTTTATCGGAACTTGAGAGTACTGATTCTGCAATCGGATATTTACAGGAATTGCTAAATAGAAATCCAGGGCATCCAAAACTTATTGGTGATTTAGCAATTTTATATTGTGGAAGTAATCAGATAAAGTTTTGCGATCAGTATAAAAATAAAATTAAAGAACTAAGCCGACCAGATGAAAATTTTTATCGGTTCATGATTAGCTTGGCAAAACAAGATAGGCGAATTGAAGATGTTATTTTATATGCAGAAGAGTTGGCGAGGCTTGATCCTTCAGATATTGAATCACATGTGCTTTTAGGTGAATATTATCTTCTTGATCAAAATCCCCAAAAAGCTTTAGATACGTATTTAAAAGTTGCTGAAAAATTAGAAAAATATCCGAAAATAAATTATTTGATTGCAAAATTATACATATCTAGCAACATGATAAAAGAAGCATATGTTTATGCAAAAAAAGAGATTGAGCATAATCCAAATCAAGAGTATGGTTATTATGCAAGGGGATTGGCGTTTTTTGCAGAAGAAAAGTTTTTTGATGCTGCCAAAGATTTTGAAATGGGTATTTCAAAAAACTCAAGATCAGTTGAATGTCTTATGGGTCTTGCTGACATTAAATATAGACAGAGACAGTTTGCAGATGCAAGGGAGTTGTATTTAAGAATTTTACAAGAAGATTTAAGCATTGCCGAAGCACACAAAAAAATGGGATATGTTTTAAAACAGATGGGACAGCCAAATCAGGCAATAGAATCTTTCAATACGGCATTAAAATTAATAACAAACGATAGAGAAAAAGCACAAATACAACAAGAGATAAATAAGCTTAAATAATGGAGAAGATATGCATGATGTAAAGTTTTTTTTAGAGCAAACGGATGTAGTAAAAGCTAATTTAAGTAAAAGAAATTTTGATATAAGTCTCGTTGATAAGGTCTTAGAGATTAATAAAAAAAGAAAAGAATTAACGACCAAAGTTGAGACGCAAAAAGCAGAAGTGAATAATATTTCAAAACAAGTCGGAATGTTAAAAAAACAAGGTCAGGATGCATCCAAGGAGATGGCAAGAGTTTTAGAAATAAAAAAAGAAATGGAGCAAGGGGCCCTAGACTTAGATATTTTACAGAAAGAGTTAAATGATAATTTAGCGGTAATTCCTAATTTGCTAGATAGTGATGTTCCAACTGGAAAGGATAGCGAAGATAATCAATTAATTTCATCATGGGGAGAAATTCCAAAATTTTCTTTTGTTCCAAAAGATCATGTTGCGTTAGGAGAATCGTTAGGAATGCTTGATTTTGAAAGAGCAACAAAAATTTCAGGAGCTAGATTTGCAGTCTATAAAAAAGATTTTGCAAGAATGGAACGGGCCCTGATAAATTTTATGCTTGATGAACACTGTGCTAATGGGTACGAAGAGATTTTACCCCCATTTATTGTAAATGACAGTACTCTCTATGGAACTGGTCAGTTACCAAAATTTAAAGATGATTTATTCAGACTTGATTTACCAGATCGTAATTGGTTTTTAATTCCAACAGCAGAAGTTCCTGTAACAAATTTAAAAAGGGATGAAATTTTTTCTAAAGATGAGTTACCAATTCAGTATACCGCATATACTCCATGCTTTAGAAGTGAGGCCGGGTCTTATGGAAAAGATACTAAGGGATTAATTCGGGTTCATCAGTTTAACAAGGTTGAGCTTGTAAATATTGTGGCCCCAAATGATTCCAAAAGAGCACATGAAGCAATGATTAAAAGAGCGTGTTCTGTTTTGGAAAAACTACATTTGCCATATAGGGCAATGCTTTTATGTAGTGGAGATATTGGTTTTGGAGCTCAGAAATGTGTTGATTTAGAGGTTTGGCTTCCTGGACAAAATAAATTCCGAGAGATTTCATCAATTTCTAACTGTGGAGAATTTCAGGCCAGAAGAGCTTCTATTAGATTTAGAAATGCTGAGGGGAAAGTAGAGTATGCTCATACGTTAAATGGCTCTGGACTTGCTGTTGGCAGAACGCTTGTTGCTATTGTTGAAAATTATCAAAACGAGGACGGGTCAATTAATATTCCTGAAGCATTGCAAAAATATATGGGTGGTAAAACAGTTATTAAGAACTAATAATTCTTCTTGTCATAAATAGCTTAAAATATTATTATATTTTTTATTCGGAGGATTGGCTGAGTGGTTTAAAGCGGCGGTCTTGAAAACCGTTGGGCCTTTGCGGGTCCCGCAGGTTCAAATCCTGTGTCCTCCGCCATTTTTTTTGAGTTGGAGAGGTGGCTGAGTGGTCGAAAGCGGCGCCTTGCTAAGGCGTTGAACGGGAAACTGTTCCGAAGGTTCAAATCCTTTCCTCTCCGCCAAAAAACTATATCCTACAAGCTAAATTTTTTCCCCAGCTATACGTTATTTTATCTATAGAATCTGTATTAAAAATTGAAAAGCGTGGAGCAAGACCTTCAATAATTGCACCTTGGTTTTTTAAGTTTAAAGCGTGTGCTGCATTTAGAGTAATTGCGGCCCACAGCTCTGCAACATTTGTTTTATAAGTCATTGCTGCAAGTGATGCAACCAAGATTACATTATCACAATGGCAAGAGCCAGGGTTATAGTCCGATGAAATAGCAACCTTTACTCCTGCATCTAAAAATTTTCTAGCATCTGCTTGTTTTTTTCCAAGAAAAAAACCAGTTCCAGGTAGTAGCACTGCAACTGTATTAGATGAAGCTAATGCTAAAATCCCATCTTCCTTGGTTGCAAGCAAATGCTCGGTACTAATTGCATTATACTTTGCTGCAAGTACGGCACCCTTATTGTCTACAAACTCATCAGCATGAGACTTTACTGGTATTTTAAGTTCGTGTGCTGTTTTAAATAGTAGCTCTGTATCTTCTTGATTAAAATATCCTGTCTCGTGAAATATATCGACTGCATCAATAATGTTTTTTGGGGCCAGTTCTTCTAATAAAGGAATAACCACTTCAGACATGTAGATAGAAGATGTACTATAATTTTTTGGAACAGCGTGTGCGGCCATAAAAGTATTCATTATTTGAACTTTAGGCCAAAAATGTTTTTTCAACTGATCTATAATTTCGGAAAGTTCTTTTTCTTTTTGGTAATTTAATCCATATCCACTTTTAATTTCGATGGTACCAACACCGTAAGAGTGGATGGTATTAATTCTTTCAACACACAAATTAAACAGCTCTTTTTTAGATAAGCGATTTGTTCCTTGCATGGTATTTAAAATACCACCACCAGCATTTGCAATATCTTCGTAAGTGCCACCATTAAGGCGAATGGTATACTCATGAGACCTATCTCCACCAAAAATAAGATGTGTATGACAATCAACAATTTCTGGTAGCAATACCTTACCTGTTAAATCTGTTGTATCTAGATTTTTATGTTGTGATGAAATGTCTTTACTTTTTCCAACCCAAATAATTTTTTCGTCATCAAAAACAACAGCACCATCTTCAATTATCGATAGATCTGTAGGGAGTAGTTTTCTGCCATCTTTTTGATATGCAGATTTTAATGTCACAAGTTGAGTTATGTTTTTAAAAAGTTTCATTTGTTTATGTTAATACCTTGTGTTGGAAATTTTATATTAGTTGTGGGGGCCATCTCTTTTGCAATGTCATATCCAGCATCAACATGACGAATAATTCCCATTCCCGGATCTGAATTTAAAACTCGTTTCAATCGCAAATCCATATCTTCTGATCCATCACATACAATAACCATTCCTGCATGTTGAGAATATCCCATCCCCACACCACCACCATGATGAAAACTTACCCATGAAGCGCCGTTGGTTGTGTTGATCATTAAATTTAAAAGTGGCCAATCGCTTATAGCATCTGATCCATCAAGCATTGCCTCTGTCTCTCTATTTGGAGATGCAACAGATCCACAGTCAAGATGATCTCTACCAATTGCAATTGGTGCTTTAACTTTTTTCTCTCTTACAAGTTTATTAAAAAGTAGTCCTGCTTTTTCTCTTTCTCCATATTGTAGCCAACAAATTCTCGATGGTAGTCCTTGAAATGAAATCATTTCTTGCGCTTTATTAAGCCAGTTAATCATTTTTTTATTTTCAGGAAACAGCTCTTTTAATGCTTCATCTGTAACTCTAATATCTTCAGGATCACCAGAGAGTGCTACCCAGCGGAAAGGGCCTGAGCCTTTACAAAAAAGTGGACGAATATATGCAGGAACAAATCCAGGGAAGTCAAAGGCATTTAAAACGCCCTGTTTTTTTGCACCCTCTCTTAGATTATTACCGTAGTCAAAAACGTATGAACCAAGCTCTTTTAATTTAAGCATGGCCCGCACATGATCTGCCATCGTTTGATAACTTAGTTCTACATATTTTTTTGGATTATTTTTTCGAAGCTCTGTCGCTTCAAGAAGTGTCATCCCACGAGGTACATATCCGTTTAGTGGGTCATGAGCTGATGTTTGATCAGTTGTTAAATCAGGTACAATTTTCGAGTTTATAATAAATTCAAAAAAATCTGCTGCATTACCAACAACAGCAATTGATCGAGCTTCGCCTTTTTCTTTGTACTTTAATGCTCGTTCAAGGCAATCAGAAAAGCTTGTTGCGACTTCATCGACATACTTTGATTTTATTCTTTTTTCAATTCTTTGAGGATCAACGTCAGCACCAATAAAAACGCCTCCAGCAATTTTTACTGCCAAAGGCTGTGCTCCACCCATTCCACCAATACCAGCAGATAAAACAAGTCGCCCTTTAAGATTTGAGTTTTGTCCAAAGTGCTTTTCGGCAGCGGCCATAAATGTTTCATAGGTCCCTTGCAATATTCCTTGTGAGCCAATATAAATCCAAGAACCAGCAGTCATTTGGCCATACATCATAAGGCCTTCATCTTTTAGTTTATTAAAATGCTCCCAAGTACCCCAGTGAGGAACTAAATTGGAGTTTGCAATTAATACTTTTGGTCCGTGCTTGTGACTTGGTAAAATAGCAACAGGCTTACCTGATTGAATAAGCAAGGTTTCATCGTCATTAAGATTTTTTAATGAAAAAATTATATTTTCTAGGGCCTGGTGATCTCTTGCTGCTTGTCCATTTCCTCCATAAACAATCAAATTATCTCGGTCCTCTGCCACATCAGGATGAAGATTATTTAATAAACATCGCAAAGCAGCTTCTTGATGCCATCCTTTACAGGTCAGCTTATCTCCCGTTGGAGGTAGTGCAATAATTTTATTTTTCATTTTAATTCTCCAATTTTTTCTTCAACGGCTTTTAAAATTATATCCGCTTCAATTAAATTATAAATTTCAGTCATATCTTTATGAAAAAAACGATCTTCGTTAATGTGCTTTACTTTCTTGCGTATAGCAAAACATGCTGCTTCAATTGCTGGAGATGATTTTAAGGGACGCTGAAAGTCAATTGCTTGAGTGTTACACAAAAACTCTATTGCTAAACAATGTTTTGCATTTCTTATGATTTCATGAAGCTTTCTTCCAGAATTAACACCCATTGAAACGTGATCTTCTTTATCCGTTGATGTTGGAATAGAATCTACAGAACATGGGTGGGCCAGTGTTTTATTTTCAGATGTTAATGCGGCAGCAGTTACGTGTGCAATCATAAGTCCGCTATTTAAACCCGAATTGGCAGTTAGAAAAGCCGGTAATTCAGAAAAGGTTGGATTCATCATTTTCTCAACTCGCCGTTCACTTATATTGCAAATTTCAGCAATTCCCATTGCAAGATAGTCTTGAATTAAGGCCATTGCCTCGCCATGAAAATTACCACCAGAAATAACCAAGTTTTCCTTCGTAAAAACGAGAGGGTTATCTGTCACGGAGTTTAGTTCTGTTGTTATAACTTCAAAAGCATGTAACAAGGTTTGCCTACAGGCTCCATGCACCTGCGGTACACACCGAAGCGAATATGGATCTTGAACCTTTGCACAGTTTTTATGTGAAGAGTTAATTTGGGAATTTTTTAAAAGTTTATTTAGATTTACCACGCAGTCTTTTTGTCCTTGGTGTGGTTTTAAAGATGAGATCAATGGATGATATGCAGCAGAAGTTCCTCTAACTCCGTCAAGAGTCATTACCGCAGCAATATCTGCAAGTTTCATAATTTTATGGGCATCATATGTCGCAAGGGCAGCAAGTGCCGTCATTACGGCAGTTCCATTAATTAATGCCAATCCATCTTTTGGGCCAAGTATAATTGGTTTTTTTCTAATTGCTTGAATCGCTTTTTTTGCAGGAATTTTTTTGTTTTTAAAAAATACTTCACCCTCTCCGATTAATGCATAAGCAATGTGTGATAGAGGGGCCAAATCTCCAGAAGCTCCAACAGAACCTTTCGATGGAACAACAGGTATAATATCATTATTGATAAAGTCTACTAAGAGCTTAACAATTTCTGGATTTAATCCAGATTTCCCAATTGCAAGACAGTGGGCCCGAATTATCATAATTGCTTTTACAATATTTTTTTCAAATAAAGGGCCAACACCAGTACAGTGTGAGCGGATAAGATTAACTTGTAATTGTGCCAAGTCTTCATTTTTTATGTGTTGATTTGCCAAAGCCCCAAAGCCTGTATTTATTCCGTAGACAGGTTGGCCATTTTTTATAATTTTTAAAACGAATGCACGGGAGTCATTCATTCTTTTTATAGATTTTTTTGAAACGACAATCTGAATATTTTTGCAGTCGCTATTAGCGGCCAGATATAAATCTTTAATTGTTAATTTTTTATCACCAATTTCTAAAACTTTTTTTGTCATAATAGTTATCCCTGTTATTTTTTACGTAAAGATTCGATTTTTTCTAGGTAATGGTCTGGACCATTTTTAAAAACATAGGAACCTGCAACTAAATTTGTGACGCCAATCTTAACCAAGTCATTTGCATTTTTATCAGAAATCCCACCATCAATTTGAATTTGGAAATTAAAATTCTTACTTTTTCTAATGGTATTTAACTCGATTATTTTATCTTTAGATTCTTCGATAAATCCCTGTCCGCCAAATCCAGGCTCAACAGACATCATTAAAAACAGATCAATGTTTTGTAATATGTCTAAATCGATATCTTTAATTTTTGTTTTTGGTCGAACAGATATTCCAACGCTTTTAAAATGCTGTTTTGCTTTCTTTATAAGAGATAGCACTTCTTTTGTATTCGCTAATGCCTCTAGGTGAAATGTAAAATTATAAATATTATAATTTTTCATCGTATCAAGATAAAATTCTGGATTTGTTACCATAAAATGTGCATCAAGAGGATGAGTTGTTATTTTCGATAATTTACTAATAAGTGGATGTCCAAATGTTAGGTTGGGAACAAAATGTCCATCCATAACATCAAGGTGAATCCAGATATTATTTGCAAGATTGAGTGCATTAATTTCCTTTTCAACATTTAAAAAATCACAAGATAAAATACTTGGTGAAATTATGATATTGCTCATTTGTTAATTATCCTTCGGATGCGTAAGAATTAATCCTGCTTCTAGATTCATCATATTTTTAGCGCCGTTTATAAAATCGCCATCCTGGCAACATTTTTTACCTTCGCATTGAAGTTGTTTTAGTCGAACACAACCTGTTTGGCATCCGACAAGTAACTGGTTGTTGATAATTTTTATTTTTCCAGGAGAAATATTATCATTTAGCATTTCTACTTCAAATACTTTAATACGGTTATTATTGATAAAACAGTAAGTTCCAGGCCATGGCCTTAGTGCCCGAACTTGGTTATAGATTGCCTCACTGCTTTTATTATAAAAATCCAAAAAACCATTTTCTTTATCTAGTGTTGGTGCAAAACTCACGAGTGATATATCTTGAGATGTTGCGGTGATTTTGTTTTCAAGTAAATTATTTATAAAATCATTTAAAGATAGTGCCGCTGCAAATTTTAAACGAGTATATAGCTGGCCTCCTGTTTCTTTATCAGAAATAGATACTTCTTGAGAATGTACTATATCGCCAGCATCCATCTCTTTAACCATTTTTTGAATTGTAACACCTGTTGTTTTATCTCCGTTTAAAAGAGCATATTGAATTGGTGCCGCCCCCCTATATTTTGGCAGTAGTGAAGTATGGATATTAAAACATCCTAGACGAGGAAGAGATAACCATCTTTTGCCTAAAAACTGAGCAAATGCCAAGACAATTACAAGGTCGATTTTTAAATTATCTAACTCATTTAAAAGATCACTTTCTTTGTTTAGATTTTCTGTTTGAATCAATTCTAGTTTTGATTGATTTGCAAAAACAGCAACTGGTGGTGGAGTTAATTTTTGTCCTCTTCCTGCAGGTCTATCAGGCATTGTGATAACTTTAACGATATCTATGCATGGATAATTTACAAGCATCTCTAATGATGGAACTGAAAAATCAGGAGTACCACAAAATACAACTTTTAACTTACTAGACACTAGAACTCCTTAATCAAATAAAATCAGGATCATCTTCCTCTGATTTTATGAAAGATTTGCTTTTTTTCTCTTTTATCAGTTTTTTAGTAATCATAGTTTTTTTTAGCATACTTAATTTTTCAATAAATACAATTCCATCTAGATGATCTGTCTCGTGTTGGATGCAAACTGACAATAACCCTTCTGCATCCAAAAATTGCTCTTTGCCAAAAAGATCAAAATATTTAACTTGTATTTTTTCAAAGCGATTAACCTTTTCGTAGATACCAGGAACACTTAAACAGCCTTCTTCATAAATCAACTCTCCCTCTTTTTTAATTATTTCAGGATTAATAAAAACACGAGGAGAAAAATTAGATAGATTATATGTAATGCTATCATCGGCATTGGTTATTTTTTCTCGATCAAAATCGACATCTATTACAAACATTCGAATGCTTTTATTTACCTGAGGTGCGGCCAGACCAACACCTGGGGCATGATACATTGTATAAAGCATATTCTTAGCAAGTAATGCCAGATCCTCGTTGAAAGTTACGACAGGCAATGCTTTCTTTTTTAAAACAGGATCTGGGAAAGTTATAATTTTTAATTTTTCCCCTTCAAGTTTATAATCAGCGAGAAAGTCTGTGTTGGAAATTGTCATTTGTATATCCCGTGCTTAATTTCATAATCAATAGTACTAAAGGATAACACAAAATAGACAACTCCTCGAGCCTGTTTTTTATAAATCGACATTTTAAAACCGATATTATTTAATAGAATTAATGGTATTAGAATCAATTAGTAGATACTTTGTCTGAAGAGAAGAAAGAGATTGGTTCTTTAGTGCTGTTTTTATATCTTTAAGTTTAACTTTGTTTTTCCATACAGGCCAAGACACTCGAACTGTGAAATTTGTTTGTAGCTTTTTATTTGTATAAAATAAAAAATCAGGCAAAACGATCGGCAAGTTTTCTTTTCTTAGCAAATCTTCTAATTCATATGATTCTGCTTTTATAATTCCATCACTGCCACGCTTTAATGCTTCGGCCAAAAAATATGGTTTGGCAACAAGAGCATAAATTTTTTCTTGACCAATTTCTTTTATGGCCACCTGAGGAAGAAGGGGAAGGGCCATTTTTGGAAGGATTACAAGCCAAATTGGAGCAATAAAAAAAGCTCCAACAATAACAAGCTGCTCTTTGTTTGGTATGATTAAGTAAGAGAATACCTTTTTAGAAATCAAAATAAGTGCTGTGATAGTGAAAATAATAGCGCGAGTTATTCCGCTTGCATCTATATCGTTAGAGAATATTGTTATCACAATAAAAAGTAAAAAATAGATAAAAAGTGATAAATATTTAATAATATTTTGTAAATTCGTTATAGATTTTAGAGATATGTTGCTTGTCATTAAACAGATGATAAAGAGAGTCGCTAAATATGATAATGTAGGCATTGCATAGTGATGAGATCTTTGTGTTGGAATTAGCCACAAAACAAAAGTTGTAAGAAAAGTACAAAATATAATCAAAGATTTTTCATCTGAAAGTAATTTCTTATAATTCTTAAACACAATATAGGAAGAGAGAGTCCAGGGCATAAAATAAATTAATAATCCAAAAAAAACGGAATAAATAGGATATCCTTTTGCAGAGAACTTACCAAAATTTTCTCTAATAAAAAAATAATTAAAAAAATCATGATGTTTTATACTGCTCATTACAAACCACGGGATAGCTAGAAGAATCGTTAGGCAAAGAAAATAAATAATAGGCGTATATGAGGATTTTTTACGATTAAATATGATGTCTATTAGATAAAAACAGGCCAGACCTCCAAAAACCATTGCCAGAGAGACGGGTCCTTTTGTCATGGCAGACATTGCAAGAAAGAGAGATGCCGCAATAAGGAATGATCGTTTTTTAAATTGTAGATAATCAATAAAGAAAAGTGTTGAAACCGTGGCAAATAAAGAAAGCGGTGTTTCCATCATAAAAATTTTGGCATATTTTATTATTCCAAAGGTTGATAGGAAAAGTAAAATCGTAGTCGATCGATCTATAAAATAGTGCCTTTTAAGCCACCAAGCAATAATTAGTACGCAGAAGAGAGAGGATAAAACAATCGATAATCTTGCTAAGGCGATAGATGGGCCACCAAATGGTGCAAATAATAAATTTGCCATCCAGAAAACAAGAGGAGGCTTAGACCAATGAGGTTCTCCTTGATACAAAGGAGTCATCCAACTGTTTTGCTCATACATCTCCTTTGCAATTTGGAGATAAAATCCTTCCGTGCCTTGACGAAATGTATCTATATTTTGGAGATCATAAAAAAACAAGATTGCAAGCACACAGGAGCATAATAATATAAGCTTTGGGAAAATCGTTATTTTAAACATTGCGCTTTAAGGTTTGATATTTAAAAAAATAGTGGAAGATATATATAGAAAAAAATGTTGGAACGATAAAAGATGCGATGAATGTAGGAATTTTCGAACTCTTCCCTAATTCATAAAAATACGAATAAACAAGCCAGTATAGAATTGTAAAAATAAAAATAAATGCAATATTTTTACCAAGGGAGCTGTTGCGCCTGCTTGGATTAAATATTGAGATAATTGCCAGTAATGCAAAAATCACGCATATTATGGCATTTGAAAAAATATTCCAAAATATCGCCTCATATTCGCTGGTGTTAATTCCTGCTTGGTCTAATTTTTTGATATATTTTCTGAGCTGCTCTATATCTAAAACATTTATATCAGATTCTATTTGCAAAAAATCCTTTGGAGATTCGTTAAGTATTAATTCTAAATTTTTGAATTCTTTCATGCTTGGAAAAGATTTCGTGTTTAACTCATTATATATTTTTCCTTCATCAAGAACCCATTTTGTTGTGCCATCAGATATTGCTTTTTTTGCGGTAATTTTTTTTTCTAGCAGGTAATTATTATCGAAATACATCAAAAGCACGTTGTTTAATGTGAGTTTTTCTTTGTCGTATGTGGAAAAAGCACAAAAATAATTTTCACCCTTAAACCATGCCTTACCTGTTAATACTGCGTTTGCGTTTAATCCTTGACCTTTGAGGTTGTCAAATTTATTTAAAGACTCTGGAAGTAAAATTGATTTTTTAGATTGAATAAATGGCTTAATGTAGGCACCAAGAGAAAATTCAAAACCAGCAATAACGCTAGAAATAATTGCAATTGTAGAAATAAATTTAAAGCGAGACATTCCTGATGCAAACATAGCAATTAGCTCATTTCGGTTTTTGAGTTTATTAACAGTAAAGAGAGAGGAGACGAGGCATGAAATTGGTATAATTTTTAAAATTAAATCAGGTATTTCTATAAAATAATTTAAAAAAACTTCGGTCGCGGTAACGCTACCTCTTAGCATACCCGCAATTAAATTACCCATCGAAACTAGCAGTAATAAAACCACCATGGATGCCAAGAAAAATCTTATCCAGTCCTTAAAAATTAATTTTGTAAAAATCGACATAGAGTTAGATTATAGTTCTTTGAATTAATTTTGCAAAGGTCCATAAGATTGGCCGAAAAAATAAAATCCGAGTTGTCTGACCTACGATTTGATGTTTTTCAAAAAATGTTACCAATCTAGGAGAAAATCTATAATACATATCTACAAAATAAAGTCCTAGATTATAGTCTAGAATCTTAATTTTGAATTTCCTTAAGATCTCAGTGACATTGTGTTCTGATGAGAAACAATATGTGGCAATATAACATTTTTTTGAACTTACCTGAATCTGTTTGTATGCGTTTAAAAAAAGATCTTCGTGTTTGGCCTGTTTTGCCCTTAAGTGTCGCTTAATTGTTTCAGAATTTAGATATTGAAACTTATATCCAGAAGAGAAACGAACAAATTGTTCCAGACAGTGTTGGCATTTGCCTACATACTTTTGACTGTTGTCGTAAACTTTTGCCAAATTCCAATAGACTTGACTAAGTAATAAAATTTCTCCCAACTCTTTTTGCTGGTCAAAATGGCTTGGGCGAAGCTGGGATTCTTCTATTTCAAAAAAACTACACAAAGCAACTAAATACTTATTATATCCCTCAACTGCAGCGGCATATTCTTTTTTTGCATCATATTCGTGTGCAATTCTTAAAACAGAGAGACGATTTCGATATTGTGCAACAATCGCTGGTGATTTTTCGTTCTTATCTTCTTTTTTCTTGTGTGCAGATGCCATCAACAACCTTATTTATCTTTTTATAGTTAGCATTATTTCTGTTATTTTTAACTGCGCTCTGTTTATATCTTTGTTTTGGTTATATGCTGGAGCAACCATTATTTCATATGCCTCTTCTGCATAAGAACGAGGAAGACCGCTTAAAATAATTTTTTGTGTCTTAAGCTCAACGCCCTTTAAGGCAATTCCAAAAATTTGAGCAGGAATTTTTTTTGACATAAACTTTAGTTCTTGTTGTGAATAATTTACTAAATCATTAATGCCAAGACTTTGCTGCTTAAGTTCTTCTGTTAGTTGAGGGTTTTTAATTTTCATGTGAGCAAGTAGTGTATCGCGCTCGTTCTTGTCCATATGTCTTAATAGTTCGATAACTTGATTTTTTCCATTTAAAAACACGCCCATTTGGTTTGCTGTATTCATTTATTCTACTCCAGTTTTAAAAATCAGGTATTCAACTTACTTTTTTCTTTTTCAAATTTTTGTTGTGCAAGCTCCATGCTTTCTTTATGTTTGTTATTCATACGCTCCATCTCTTCAGCATTGTTTTTTCGTAGCTTTTCCATTTTCTCTTGCTGAGAAGCTTTAAGGCTGTCTAGCTCTGAATTTAGGCGGCTTGTTTCCATATCCATTTGCCTTGCATGCTTTTCTCGTACTTCATTTATGCGTTGCTCTAGTTCATTTTTAAGACCTGATACTTTTATTTCGTAATCACGTTTTACTTTTTGAAGAGCGCTCTCGCCCTTGGTGGTTTCTTTTTTTAATTCTTCGTAATTGCCGGCACGCATTTTCTTGATGTCTTGAGAGTGTTTTTTATACTCTTGCTCTTTAACGGCATTTGCTTGCAGTGTAGCTATGTCGCTCATAAAAAAATCCTTATAGAAAAAATTAAATCAAACAAAGATCACTGGATGAGACCAGTATTCTCTTGTATTAAAGAATAACTGCTTATCGCAAAGAGATACAAGGCGGCAAAAAAATCTAAAAAAGAAATAAAATCTTTTTTTACATTATTTATTGCGTACAATCAGTTGATTTATATAGCTTTTGCAAACTGCATTTTTTTAAAAAATAACCGAGCAAAACAATTTACTATAGCAGATAGTTTATCTTTCCGTACCAATGTAGCTATAGCAGATCCCCTTTGAGTACTTGAAAATTTAACGCTGTTGAGGATACAATAAAATTTCAAAAAAAAGATTTTAATATTCAGGAAAAATTAATGACAAAATCAGAAGAGCTTGTTTTTTATAAAAAAGATTTTGTCGACTTTCGGCATTGGCTACAACTTGATATAGATGTTTTAAGTTGGCAGGGCAAGTACTTAGAAGAGTTTGAAATTTTTTGGGAAGCGATATTTGTTGAGAATACATCGCTTAACAATGTATTTGTAAATCTTAATAATGTTTTGTCAAAAATTTCTGCTGGCCCTGTTGTTTCTTGGCTCAATTGGATAAGAATTCGTTTTTTGATATTTGTATTTATTCGATATGACATAACTATTTTTGAGCTTGCGAGAAAATCCAAGACTTCACTTGGTAAAATGGCACTAAATTTACGAACCTTTTTTTTAGATCACTATCCTCATTTAGAGAATGAGCTTAGTGAAGTATTTTTAGTTTCAAATGTTTCTTGTAACAATATGTACTATACATTTTCTAGGCTTTCTACAGAGTTCAATATCTCTAAGGATATTGACGGAGGAATTGAGTACAATGTGACATCAGGCCTTGAGATAACTCTTTATCCTGAATGGCAAAATGTGTTACACGAGATGGTTGGTAAAAATAAAGCTAAAAAAGTGCTAAATAAAAGCGACTTTCCATTTTTTTCCAAGCAGAAGTATTGGTCAATGTTTAAAGAGGCAGTAGTCTTGGCATTGGTTGCGATTGTTGTTATTTTGGTGATTAGATTTTTAAACAACTATTGGCAATATTCAATGCAAAACAAAATTAGCATCTACGAACCTCATTTTTTGCAAACAGAGGGAATTATTCTGCGTGCGGAATCTACCGATAAAGACATTAAGGGACCAGTCACAACCCTTGATAGTATAAAAGATTTAAAACTAGGCGTTGAGGACGTAGAAGATTTTCGTTCAGATGGAAGCTTTGGAACGGAGTCTGAAGTTATTTTGACATCTGTGGACTCTTTGCCGAAAGATTTTTCTAGTGCAGATAGTGAAGTTTCTGATTATGAAGAGTTGCAAGATAAAGGTAGCCGTGAAAGTATTTACGGTGAAAGTACAGTCTTTAGAATTATGCTAAATGCAAGCAATATGGAGGCGACAAAAAAAAAGATCGACCTGCTTGTTAACAAATTTATGGCAAGTCAGGCAGATAACGTAAAACCAGGAACAATTGTGCCCGGTGGTGTATATTATAATCTCTTAGTGTCAAAGGAAAATATAAAAGATTTTGTCGCTAACACTCTAGAAGTCGATAGATCTATGCTATATGAGAGTCGTACTCGCGGAAAAATACCTCCTGATAAACGTAAGGTTTTTATTTGGATTAAATCAATTTAATAAAACAAAGGAAGCATATATGGAAAAAAAATTTAAAACGATCATAGAGCCTTTTCGTATAAAAATGATAGAACCTATAAAAATGACGACACGTAAAGAAAGACAACTCTTTTTAGAAGAGGCGCATCATAATGTTTTTTTAATTAAAGCAGAAAATATTTTGATAGATCTTTTAACTGATAGTGGCACTGGTGCAATGTCTGCTGCTCAATGGGCAAAAATCATGGAGGGAGATGAGTCATACGCAGGGTGTAAATCTTTTTATGATATGCAATCTGTAATTCAGGAATTAACAGGTTTTAAACATGTTTTTCCAACTCATCAAGGAAGAGCTGCAGAGCGAATACTTTTTTCAATTGTTGGTAAAAAGGGGAGAATAATTCCTAATAATACACATTTTGATACCACTCGTGCGAATATCGAATATACACAAACCCAAGCGCTAGATTTGGTAATAAAAGAGGGAAGAGATCCGGCGATAGATCATCCTTTTAAAGGAAATATGGATTTAGTTCGTCTTGAGTCTCTACTTAAAGAACATAATGGAACAGATACCATACCATTATGTATGATTACCATTACAAATAACTCCGGTGGCGGGCAACCGGTTTCTATGGAGAATATTAGAGAAACCAAAAAGGTTTGCAAAAAGTATGGGGTGCCACTATTTATTGATGCCTGTCGTTTTGCTGAAAATGCTTATTTTATAAAAATGAGAGAAAAGGGGTATCAAGACAAAAAAATAAAAGAAATTGTACAGGAAATGTTTTCTTATGCTGACGGATGTACGATGAGTGCAAAAAAAGATGCAATAGTAAATATTGGAGGTTTTTTGGCATTTAATGACGATGCTCTCTCGGTTGATGTTAGAAACATGGGAATACTAACAGAGGGATATCCAACCTATGGTGGACTTGCGGGAAGAGATCTTGCAGCTTTGGCACAAGGGCTTCGAGAAGTAGTAGAAGAAGATTACTTAGAATATCGAATTAAATCTACTCAATATCTAGGAAATGCTCTAATTAAAATGGGTGTACCAGTTGTTGCGCCAATAGGAGGACATGCTGTTTATATAGATGCCAAAGCAATGTTATCAAAAATTACTCCACTTCACTATCCCGGACAATCATTAGTCTGTGCTCTTTATCTAGAGGGCGGCATTAGAAGTGTGGAGATAGGCAGTTTTATGTTTGGTTCTAAGGACCCAGTAACAAAACAAGAAATTCCTGCGGCCATGGAGCTTGTGCGTCTTGCTATTCCAAGAAGAGTATATACTCAAAGTCATGTTGACTATGTTATTGAGGTTGTAGACGAGGTAAATAAGAAAAAAAATGAACTTCGCGGTTTGAAAATTATTGAAGAGCCGCCATTCTTAAGGCATTTTACGGCAAAGCTTGCTCCGCTTTAGTGGAGATATTTTGTTGTAAATTGGTTGGAATTTCATCTATCCCCTCAATATTTGCCTTAATAAGCAGATCATTTTGTTTTATCTGTTCTACAACATTGAGGCCATCAACAACCTTACCCCAAATTGTGTATATCCCATCTAGGTGCGGAGTGGTTGTTAGTATTATATAAAACTGCGAATCAGAAAAGTTATCTCCACTTTTTTTTGCCATACCAACACTTCCGCGAATATGTTTTAACCTGTTGATTTCGTCTTTTATTTTTGCACCACTACCGCCAGACCCACTCCCTGTGGGATCTCCTATTTGAACTAGCATGTTTGTGACAACTCTATGAAATGGCATGTTGTCATAGAAGTTTTTTTGCACCAAATTAACTATGTGTTCTACTGTTTTCGGGGCCTCTTGAGGATAGAATTTGATTCTAATTTTTCCATAGAGCGTTGTGAGTGTTAGAGAAATCGTTGATAAACCTTGATTATCTATCTGCATATTTTTTGCAAGTAGTCTTGAGTCTGTATTTTGAGAAATTTCTTGCTCTTTATTTGTGCAGGAAAAAATAAAACAAAATGCAATAAAAAGTATAAATTTTGTGTCTAACATTAGAATCAACCTTTAAGAAGTTTTACAATTTGTTTACTATTATAGGTCAATGATTGGTCATAATGTAAAAAAAAAATTAAAAAAAAATAAATAATATGTTGACAGTAAATGTTAGTTCCTCTAGAGTCCATAGAACTTGGCATTCGTTCGAGTTATGATCCTTTATAATCTTGTAACGGGGATGTAGCTCAGTTGGGAGAGCATCTGCTTTGCACGCAGAGGGTCGCAGGTTCAACTCCTGTCATCTCCACCATGCTTTAAGTATAGTTTTTTAACAATTGAATAGTGGTAAATGATCTTTTGTCTGTAACAAGGCA